>NZ_JBBMFP010000020.1:0-111891 GCF_040095955.1 Blautia caccae
CACACAAATCTGTGTGATCGTTCATCTGCATTTCATTTTAGATATTTAACCTGTCTACTTGACAGGGGGCATATCATTTCCTGTATCCAGGGAGCTGCCGTTTTTTTCTCAGAAACCGTAAGATTCACCGATTAGGATCACTGTGATCCTGTCTTTTACACGTGAGCGTCTTGTGATCACCGTCTGACAGCAGATGCAATCAGGACTCTGGCAGTCTTGGCAGACGCCTGTTTTGGAGCAGGGGGTATTGGCCCCGACGCGGATACTGTTGGGGGGAGCTGCTATGTTGCGGACCCTGCGGATACCGTCCTCCTCTGTGACAGACACTTTGTTCATGCCGGCCACCACCAGTACATGCTGCGGACCTGTGATCAGACAGGCAACACGGTTTCCCATGCCGTCCACATTGATCAGTTCCCCGTCCAGGGTAATGGCATTGGTGCCGGTGAGAAAATAATCTGCAGTGACGATCCTGCCATAGAGGGCCCTGGATTCCTCAGGTGTTTTGGCTTCCTTTCGGTCAAGCAGTATGTAGTCACCCTGCTTTAAGGTGTCCATAATTCCTGTCTCCACCAGTGTTTCCGAGCCACCCCAGGTCACTGTGGCATGGGCAGGGATCAGGCTTTGAATGAGCTTTCTTGCTTCTTCGGCATTTTCACAGTAATATCCCTTCATGTTCCTTTTTTCCAGATTTGACAGGATAGTTTTGGCTGTGTTTGCATAAGATTCTGTTTGAAATGACATGATTTTCCTCCTTATCAGTATTTTTTCTGAAATCTATTATAGCATGCAGTGATTTTTTCGTCAAAATTTTCCCGGGGGAGACATTGTATTTAACTCCGGTCTATGATATTATTAAAAATAGTAACCCAAAATGGGGAAAAGGAGTCAAAGAAGCAATGGAAAAAAAGAAGATTGCAGTTGTGACGGACAGTAACAGCGGCATTACCCAGCAGTGTGCCGGGGAGCTGGGGATTACGGTTCTTCCAATGCCTTTTTATATTAATGAACAGCTTTTCCTGGAGGGAATCACACTCACCCAGGAGGATTTTTATGAACGCCTGGCCCAGGATGCGGATATTTCCACATCTCAGCCATCCCCTGCCGATGTGCTGGAGACCTGGGAGCGGTTGCTTGCAGACCACGATGAGATTGTGCATATTCCCATGTCAAGCGGTCTCAGCAACTCCTGTCAGACAGCATTTGTACTGGCCAGAGAATATAAGGGGCGTGTACAGGTGGTGGACAACCAGAGAATTTCCGTCACGCAGAGACAATCTGTACTGGATGCAGTTGAGCTGGCAAAAGCCGGTAAAAACGCGGTGGAGATCAAAGAAATCCTGGAAGCCGAAAAAGGGGAATCCAGTATCTATATCACTCTGGAGACACTGAAATATCTGAAAAAAGGCGGCAGGATCACACCTGCGGCGGCTGCACTCGGCACTGTGCTGAATCTGAAACCGGTCCTGCAGATTCAGGGAGAGAAGCTGGATGCCTTTTCAAAAGCCAGAGGAAAGAAACAGGCAAAGCGTGTGATGGTCAAAGCCATGGAGGAGGACCTGAAGAACCGTTTTAAAGATAACAGGAAAAAGGGCCTCATGTGCCTGGAGGCGGCTTACACCGGCAATGAGGAGGAGGCACTGGAGTGGAAGGCAGAGCTTGAGAAGCATTTCGATATGGAAGTGCATATGGACCCTCTGTCCCTGAGTGTTGCCTGTCACATTGGACAGGGTGCCCTTGCGGTGGCAGTTTCTAAAAAAGTAGAAGTGGAGTAGTGAACAGTTATGAAGAAAATCATCGAATGCATGGAAGCAGTCATCAAAGACGCATTCACAGCTTCCGGATATGACGAAAAATTTGCCCGGGTGAATGTATCCAACCGCCCGGATCTGTGCGAGTATCAGTGCAACGGAGCGATGGCGGCAGCCAAGACATACAAAAAAGCACCTATCATGATTGCAAACGATGTGGTTGAAAAAATAAAAGAGAGTGATATGTTCAGCCAGGCAGACGCTGTGAATCCGGGATTTATCAATCTGAAGCTGAATCCTGAATTTCTGGCATCCTATCTGAACGATATGCAGGCAGATGCTGATCTCTCCGTTGAGAAAGCAGAGTCACCAAAGACGATCATCATCGACTACGGCGGACCAAATGTGGCAAAACCGCTTCATGTGGGACATCTCCGTTCCGCCATTATCGGTGAGAGCTTAAAACGAATGGGACGTTTCCTTGGGCACAAAGTAATAGGCGATGTGCATCTGGGCGACTGGGGCCTGCAGATGGGTCTGATCATCACAGAGCTAAAAAAACGTTCTCCGGAACTGGTATATTTTGATGCATCCTATGAAGGGGAGTATCCGGCGGAAGCGCCGTTTACCGTCAGCGAGCTGGAGGAGATATACCCCACAGCCAGCGGAAAATCAAAGGAAGATGAGGACTACAGAAATGAAGCTCTGGAGGCTACTCTGGAACTTCAGCAGGGCAGAAGAGGATACCGCGCACTCTGGAGACACATCATGGAAGTGTCTGTAGCGGACCTGAAAAAGAACTATGAGAAGCTGCATGTGGATTTTGACCTCTGGAAGGGTGAAGCGGATGCAGATCCCTATATTCCGGATATGGTGGCATATTTGAAGGACAATGGGTATGCATATCTGGACCAGGGCGCTCTTGTTGTGGATGTAAAAGAGGAAAGTGATGCAAAGGAGATTCCTCCCTGTATGATCCTCAAATCCGACGGAGCTTCCCTTTACAATACCACAGACCTGGCTACCATTGTACAGCGTATGGAGGATTACCATCCGGATGAGATGATCTATGTGGTGGACAAGCGCCAGGAACTGCATTTTATCCAGGTGTTCCGCTGTGCCAAGAAGGCAAAACTCACGGAGGAGAACACCGGACTTGCATTTGTCGGCTTCGGAACCATGAACGGTAAGGACGGTAAGCCCTTTAAGACAAGAGAGGGCGGCGTTATGCGTCTGGAACGCCTCATCAATGAGATCAATGAGGAAATGTACAAGAAAATCGTTGAGAACCGCAGTGTAAAAGGCGATGATGCGAAAAAGACCGCTGAGATGGTGGGACTTTCCGCAATCAAATACGGGGATCTGTCCAATCAGGCTTCCAAAGATTACGTGTTTGACGTAGAGCGTTTCACATCCTTTGAGGGCAATACAGGGCCTTATATCCTGTATACAATTGTGCGTATCAAATCCATTCTGGAGCGCTACCGCGAAGAGGGCGGTAATCCGGAAAAGGGCACAATACTGCAGGCGGCAAATGCCAGCGAGAAGGCATTGATGCTGGAACTCTCCAGATTCAATTCCGTGATTGCCCCTGCCTTTGAGGAAAAAGCTCCGCATAAGATCTGTTCTTATATCTATGATCTGGCAAATGCGTTCAACAGTTTTTATCATGAAACTAAGATTCTCAGTGAGGAGAACGAAGCACAGAAGACTTCCTGGATTCGTCTGCTGGTTCTGGCAAGAGATGTACTGGAGACATGCATCGATCTGCTGGGATTTGAAGCACCTGAGAGAATGTGATCTAATATAAAAAGACGGGCTGCCGTATGCGGCAGTCCGTCTGAAAATATCTGAAATTTCGGCATTTCTGCCTGACATTCCATTTTCATTTTACAATATATAAGAATTACATAAAGAGGTGATGCTGTTCGTGTATGGAGAAAAGCGTCTTCTTGGAGAACGCTACCGTCTGGATAAAATTCTGGGAAAAGGCGGACAGGGGAAGGTGTATCTGGCCTTTGACATAAAGCTGGAAAAATACTGGGCTGTCAAAAGGATTCCCGCTGGCAGCAGCAGAGAAGCTGAGATCATGCGGTACCTGGAACATCCGGCGCTGCCCAGAATCGTTGATACACTAAGGACAGATGGATACTGTTATCTTGTCATGGACTATCTGGAAGGATTCACTTTGGAGGAGATAAAGAAAAGCGGAAAAAAGATACCCTGGAGCAAACGGATCCGATGGGCCATACAGCTCTGCAGTCTGCTGGAATACCTCCATGGTCCGGCAAAAGGGATTATCTACCAGGATATGAAACCTTCCAATCTGCTGGTACACATTTCAGGGGATATACGGATTCTTGATTTCGGCATTGCGTCCCTGGCCAATAAGAGCGGCAGCGGGTACGGAACACCCGGTTTTGCCGCACCGGAACAGTTTTCCGGTAGTGCAGAGGAACGAACGGACATCTATGGATTGGGAGCTGTCCTGCGTTACATGGAACAGAAGGATGAACACAGATCCAAGATATATAAAAAGTGGAGACACATTGCAGACAAATGTATGGAAACCTCTCCGGGAAAACGCTACAGGAACATCCGTGCGGTCAAGAGAGAACTGCAGAATCTGGAAGAGTGGATGCACACCAGGCAGCGTGTTTACGCAGGTTCCGTTTTTCTGGCAGTGGGTTTTCTGCTCCTTTTAGGCGCGCAGGTCAGGCGGCAGGAGCTGCTGCTTGATGCGGGAAGGCTGCTGGGCTTTCGCAAAGACATCGGTCTTGCGGATACAGCGGATTACAGGGAGGCACGCCGGTATTTCCTGAAAGAACAGGAAGGGACAGAAAAAGGAGAGCTGTACCGAAAAATCCTGGATGCCATAGAAGAGGCGCCGTCAAAAAGAAACTGGGTAGAAGCCGGAGCTGCCATAGAAACATTGGAAAAAAGCGCAGGCACCTCCTGGGAGAAGGCGGGCGAACAGATATTTCTGGCAAATATTGTACAGGCATATGAAAGCGAGCTGGGATTCTCCAATCAGGAAAGCGCGGAAAAGGCACAGGGTCTTCTTTTGCAGGCGGAAAAGAATGTAAAGGAAAACAGCCGGGAGACATATGCACCGGTATACCGTGTAGAAATTTACTATCAGCTCGCCGTGATTTACGGAAAACTGGATAATCCGGTAAAAAGCATCCGGTATTATGAACTGCTTCTGGAAGAAAAAATCCCTGTAAACCTGGAACAGGAAGCACGTCTGTCAATTGCAGCCATGTACCGACAGATGCAGGAGTATATGGAAGCGGAAAAATTCTATGAACGTTATCTGAGCGATTTTCCCCAGGATGCAGAAGCCTACTGCGCCTATGCCCTTATGGAAGCAGCAGAACGGGAAAACCAGAAAAAGGCAGAGAGTCTGCTTTCTCTCATGGAAAAAAGAGGAGCAAAAAAGGATGGGTTTAACAGCGAAAAAATCAAAAATAAAATCAAGGCTTTGGAAACGGAGGAAACAGAATGAATCGTAAAAGGATGTTCTTTATAGTGACAGTGATATTTTTATGTTTAGGCAGTGCGGTTCCGGTATTTGCTTCAGCCGAGGAAGATTTTGGAAATACGGACAAGACTCTGCCGGAAATGACACAGATCATAGAACTGCAGAAGGGAGAAGCGCTTTTTTTGCCCGGCAATGGCATGGTACAGATAGCAGATGAGCGCATTGCCTGCGCGGGAAGAAACGGAAATATAGAGGCCCTTGAAGAAGGGGAAACAGAAGTGGTGGTTCGGTATAAGATCAGGGTGAAAAAGACTGATTCAAAAGAAAATACAGACGAAATGAAATCTGATAAAAACGGAAAGGATACTGCGGATTTAGAGAAAACACAGACAGGTGATACATACACAGATAAAGATGCAGAAGAAATTCAAGGAGGTACAGCAGATGAGAAGCAGAACACAGAAGACGGTATAAAAGATATGGAGGAAACCGAAAATAGTAACGGACATGAGGAGGCAGGGAGAATTGAAACCGCCCGGCAGCCTTCAGAGGAGGCAGAAAAAAACGAATCTGCCCGACAGCCTTCAAAAGAGAAAGAGGACGATACTCCTACGGCTATGACAGAAATCGAAATCCCCGACCGCGTGTATCCTGTTATCGCCCTTGTGAATCTGAAAAATCTTTCATCCAGCAACACGCAGGTATCGCCATGTATCACAGTACAGGATGAGAATCTGGACAAGGACAGTGTAAAAATCCGTCTTACCGGGAAACGTACAGGTGAGAGAACGATTTCCTTCCGGAAAGAGGAGAACCGGAATTGTCTGACCCTGACCCTGGACCCGGTGACAGAGGATGATGAGTATGTGCTTATCTGCGAGGCATGTGACCTGTACGGCAACCGGACAGAACAGCACTTTCTCTTTTCCGTCAATCAATCAGGTACAAGCTTTGTATACGACAGGGAGGAGATTGCCCACAACGGCGGCTTTACACCGGAAATAACCCTGGACAATGTGGACGCCGTCCGGATTGTTTCCTGTTCGGTGAACGGGGAACCGGTTCTCTATGAGTGGAAGGAAGGAAAACTAAGAATCCCAAGTAAATACCTGAAAAACGGTAAAAACAGAATAACCCTGTCTGTTAAGGATACAGCAGGAAACATAAGTGATATGGAACCATGGGATTTTACCATGCCTGCCAATGAAAATGCCGAAACGGACACAGAGCCCGTACCGGAGGCTGTAAAAATGCAGAAAGAAAATCCGGCCGGAATTATTTTTTTACTGATTGGCAGTGTTCTTGTTTTCTGGGAGAGGAAAATGTGTTACAATGGCAACATAAATTAATCTATAAATATTGGGGGAGACCAAATGGAAAAACTGGAACAAAAGTATCTGGAACGCCTTTCCGAACTATATCCGACGATCGCCAAGGCGTCCACGGAGATCATCAACCTGCAGTCGATTCTCAACCTTCCCAAGGGAACAGAACATTTCCTGACAGATATCCACGGGGAATATGAGGCATTTTCCCATGTGCTGAAAAATGGTTCCGGTTCTGTGAGACGAAAGATCAACGAAGTATTCGGCCATACACTCAATGAGCAGGACAAGCGTTTTCTGGCAACACTGATCTATTATCCGAAGGAAAAGATGGAGCTGATCAAAAAGACGGAGGAAAACATGGAGGACTGGTACAAGATCACCTTATACCGTCTGATCGAGGTGTGTAAACGTGTTGCATCCAAATACACCCGATCCAAAGTTCGTAAAGCCCTGCCGCCTGATTTTGCATATGTTATCGAGGAGCTTATCACCGAGAAACCGGAGCTCAATGACAAAGAGGCTTACTATGAGCAGATTATTGAGACCATTATAGCCATAGGCAGGGCGGAAGTGTTTATCATCGCTCTTTCGGAGCTGATCCAGCGTCTGGTTGTGGACCATCTGCATATTCTGGGAGATATTTATGACAGGGGGCCGGGGCCGCACCATATCATGGAGAAGCTGGAGGAATACCACTCTCTGGATATCCAGTGGGGCAACCATGACATTGTCTGGATGGGTGCGGCAGCAGGCCAGCGTTCCTGTATTGCCAATGTGATCCGTATCTGTGCCCGCTATGCGAATCTGGACCTTCTGGAAGACGGATATGGCATTAATCTGCTGCCATTGGCTACCTTTGCCCTGACGTATTATCAGGATGACCCCTGTGAGTGCTTTAAAATAAAAGGGGGAAATACCCTCAATCCGGCAGAGACTGTGCTGAACATGAAGATGCACAAGGCCATTTCCGTTATCCAGTTCAAACTGGAAGGGCAGCTTTTGATCAGGAGAAAAGAATTTCATATGGCAGACCGGGCGCTTCTGGATGATATTAATTATGAGGAGGGGACCATCCGTTTATACGGAAAAGAATACAACCTTCTGGATCATGTCTTCCCGACCGTGGACCCGGAAAATCCCTATGAGCTTTCAAAAGAGGAGGAGGAGGTTATGGAACGCCTCGTCTCCGCCTTTGCCAACTGTGAGAAGCTCCAGCGCCATATGCAGCTTCTTTTGAAGAAGGGAAGTTTGTACAAGGTATATAACAACAACCTGCTTTATCACGGCTGTGTCCCTCTGAATGAGGACGGCAGCTTTAAAGAGGTTGAAGTGTACGGTAGGACTTATAAAGGAAGAGAGCTCTATGACGTGCTGGAAGCCTATGTGCGGAAAGCTTTCTTTGCTCTGGACAAGGAGGAAAAACAGCGCGGCAGGGATATTCTGTGGTTTATCTGGAGCAGTCCCTCGTCTCCGCTGTTCGGCAAGGATAAGATGGCTACCTTTGAGCGGTATTTCCTTGCCGAGAAGGAAACCCATGTGGAGAATAAGAATCCTTACTACAGACTTTTGGAGGATGAAAGCGTAGTGGATAATATTTTCCGGGAGTTCGGAATCGAAGGGGACTGCTGCCATATTATAAACGGTCATGTCCCGGTACACCATACCTCAGGGGAAAGTCCCATCAAATGCGGCGGCAAAGTGCTGGTCATTGACGGTGGATTTTCAAAAGCATATCAGAAGGAGACCGGGATTGCGGGATATACGTTGATTTATAATTCCTGGGGAATGATCCTGGCAGCCCATGAACCATTTACCTCTGCAGAGGATGCCATCACAAGGGAGAGCGATATTCTCTCTGACAGTATTTTAGTAAAACGCACCTCTCTTAGGAAAACAGTGGGGGATACGGATAACGGACATCACCTGCAGGAGAGCATTGATGAGCTGAGACAACTTCTGAAGGCCTACAGAAACGGCCAGATTATTGAGAAGGAATAAAAGGAGAGCAGAAACATGATACATGAAAATATTCCGATTCAAATGTCAGGGTCTTCCAAAGAGACACATTTGACAACTTATATTTTGGATGCGTATGAGGAGCTGCCGGAAGATTTAACGCGGCCTCTGATACTGATCTGTCCCGGAGGCGCATACCGTTTTACGGCTGACAGAGAGGCGGAGATGGTGGCTCTGCAGTTTAACAGCATGGGATATCACGCGGCAGTTCTGCGCTATTCCTGTGCTCCCAGTGTATTTCCCGCAGCCCTGACCGAGGTGGCCCGCTCTGTGCAGATGATACATGAGAAGGCGGAGGCGTGGCATGTGGATACGGAAAATATCTTTGTTATGGGATTTTCAGCGGGAGGCCATCTGGCAGCCAGCTACGGTGTTTTCTGGAACAGGGATTTTCTTTCTGAGGCTGTGGGATGCAGCAGGGAGATTTTAAAAGTAAAAGGTCTGATTCTCTGCTATCCGGTGATCACATCCAGGGAGGATTACGGGCATCTGGAAAGCATCCATAATCTGCTGGGCAGTGATTATGAAGAGAAAAAAGCGGAGATGGCACTGGAAACCCAGGTAGATGTCCATGTGCCCCAGGCTTTTCTCTGGCATACCTTTGAGGACCAGAGCGTGCCGTTTCAGAACTCCCTGTTATTTGTGGAGGCAATGGGAAAAGCGGGCGTTCCGGCTGAATACCATCTCTATCCCAAGGGCAGTCATGGCCTCTCCCTGGCAAATGAGACACTGATGCGTGCAGACGGCACCGGTGTACAGAAAGAGTGCCAGAGTTGGATGCCGCTGCTTAACATTTGGCTTAAGAATGCCTGCAAAAGAAAATAAGTAGTATAAACCTTGTAAAAACAGGAAAAAATCTTAAAAACAGCTTGCAACATACACCTCAGCTATGCTATAATACCAACGTTGCAAAATAACCACGTCTATGAATACCAAAGGACGGTGCCTGCGGACAAGCGTCCGACAGTGTCCCTGCGGAGAGGAAATAGACGGAAGAAAACAACCAAAAAGGAGAAAAAACATGAGCGTTATTTCAATGAAACAGTTACTGGAAGCAGGTGTTCATTTCGGACATCAGACCAGAAGATGGAACCCTAAAATGGCTCCCTACATCTACACAGAGAGAAACGGCATCTACATCATCGACCTGCAGAAATCTGTAGGAATGGTTGACGATGCTTACAAAGCAGTTGCAGACATCGCAGCTGACGGCGGCACAATCCTGTTCGTAGGAACTAAAAAACAGGCTCAGGATGCTATCAAAGTGGAAGCAGAGCGCTGCGGAATGTTCTATGTAAACGAAAGATGGTTAGGCGGAATGCTGACAAACTTCAAGACCATCCAGAGCAGAATCGCAAGACTGAAAGAAATCGAAGCTATGGAAGCTGACGGAACTTTCGACGTACTGCCGAAAAAAGAAGTTATCGAGCTGAAAAAAGAGCAGGCCAAATTAGAGAAGAACCTGGGCGGTATCAAAGAAATGAAGAAACTCCCGGATGCCATCTTCATTGTAGATCCGAAAAAAGAAAGAATCTGCGTTCAGGAAGCACATACATTAGGTATTCCGTTAATCGGTATCTGTGATACAAACTGTGATCCGGAAGAACTGGATTATGTTATCCCGGGCAATGATGATGCCATCAGAGCCGTAAAATTAATCGTTTCCAAAATGGCAGATGCTGTCATTGAAGCTAACCAGGGTGTTGCTGAAGACAGCGAAATCTTCGAGGAAGCAGCAGAAGAGGAAGCAACAGAGGAATAATTCAAAGCGCCTTGGCTGTACTGCCAAGGCGGTTCTTTAGAAAAAACCAATAGAATTCAGGAGGAATATCACGATGGCTATTACAGCAGGAATGGTAAAAGAATTAAGAGAGATGACCGGCGCCGGCATGATGGACTGTAAGAAAGCTCTTGCAGCAACAGAAGGCGATATGGATAAAGCAGTTGAATTCCTGAGAGAAAAAGGACTTGCTACTGCACAGAAAAAAGCAAGCCGTGTTGCAGCAGAAGGTCTGTGCAAAACTCTGGTATCTGCTGACGAGAAGAAAGCAGTTGTTGTAGAGGTTAACGCAGAGACAGACTTCGTTGCTAAAAACGAAAAATTCCAGGGCTATGTTGCACAGGTTGCAGAGCAGGCTATGGATACAGAAGCAGCCGATGTGGAAGCTTTCTTAGCTGAAGCATGGAAATTCGATACAACAAAAACCGTTCAGGAAGCTCTGGCAGGCCAGATTGCTGTTATCGGTGAGAACATGAACATCAGAAGATTTACAAAGGTATCCGAAGAAAACGGATTTGTTGCATCCTACACACACATGGGCGGCAAAATCGGTGTTCTGGTTGATGTTGAGACAGATGTCATCAACGATGCTGTAAAAGAAATGGCTAAAAACATTGCCATGCAGGCAGCAGCTCTGAAACCTGTATACACAAACAGAAGTGAAGTGTCTCAGGAATACATTGAGCATGAGAAAGAAATCCTGACAGCAGCAGCTAAGAACGAGAAACCGGACGCTAACGACAAGATCATCAGCGGTATGGTTATGGGCCGTATCAACAAAGAGCTGAAAGAAATCTGTCTGTTAGACCAGGTTTATGTAAAAGCAGAAGACGGAAAACAGACCGTTGCCAAATACGTTGAGGAAGTTGCAAAAGCTAACAACGCTAAGATTACAGTAAAAGGCTTCGTTCGTTTCGAGACCGGAGAAGGTATTGAGAAGAAAGAAGAGAATTTTGCTGAGGAAGTTGCTAAGCAGATGGGCAACTAAGCGAATTTTTCAATTAAATTAAGGTTAAAATTATAGAGGCTTCGAAAGCCTTATAAACACAAGCATTTTCCAGTGGTTATAAGGTTTTCGGGGCCTTTTTCTTATGAAAAAGAAAAAGCGGAAATACCGTCAGGCACCGCTGAAAATCGTCTAAAATCACTTCAAATTGAGTATTACTCAAAGAGTATGTTGAGTAAAATGAGTATTCACAATCTTCGGCGAAGTTTACTCAAATTATCCAGGATTCTTAAAATTACCCAACTTCAAATCAATAATAAATTTATAGGAGGTCATGATTATGACGAATACAGCGTTAGGTGCAAAAAAAGAAAAGGTTACTCACACAATTACTTTTAAAAACAAGGAACACGAAAAATTCTACTTTGAGTATCTGTCTAAGTGCAGATACCAGGATGCATATCACAAGGCATTGGTTTATTGCTTGGGAATTGACAGAGACACGAGAAACAATGTGGACAGAATTTACGATTTTAAAACGGGCCTGGTGAAAACAGAGTGCCTGTGTGAAGGATGGCAGACAAGCGGCAGCGTCAGAATTGTAAGGATGGCGTTTAATCTGTATTGCAATGGGACTCCAAGCGTGGGGGACTACAAGGATGCCGCTGACCAGTTATCTGAGTGTAGAGAATACACGGTGGAAGAGTTGTTTTGCTGCGGATATGCAAGATATTTTTGGGAAGCAGTAAAAATCCGGTATCCGGAATACTGTTTCTATCAGGATTGGGAGGATTTGTATGCTGAAAATTAGGCTTCAAGGAACAACAAATGATATTAAATGGTTCAGAAAAATCCTGGAAAGGGATAAACGAATCAAAGTATTACAGTTTTCCGAGCCTTTTGCCAATAAAGGAACAAAAAAATATTTTCGTGTATATGCAGAAGTAGAAAAGAACAGACAGTAGGAGGATAAAAGTGATGTGTAGAGTAATCGCAGTGGCAAACCAAAAAGGAGGCTGTGGAAAAACGGCCACGAGTATCAATTTAGGCGTTGGTCTGGTAAAGCTGGGCCAGCGGGTGTTAGCAATAGACCTAGATCCCCAGGGGCATTTGACCCTGGGTTTGGGATTCCCTAAAAATCTCCGTGTGACTCTAAAGAACATGATGGAAAATATTATCATGGGGATTGAGTTCGATCCCAGGGAGGCAGTTCTCCACCATGCGGAGGGACTTGACGTGGTTCCTTCCAATAAGCTGCTGACAGGGATGGATATGTCACTAATCTCCGTGGAAGAGAGGGAAATGGTGTTAAAAGAATACCTGGATTTACTGCGGGATGAGTATGATTATATTTTGATTGACTGTATGCCGTCTTTAGGAATGCTCACCATCAATGCCATGACTGCGGCGGACAGTGTTCTGATTCCCATGCAGCCCCAGTTTTATGCGGCAGACGGACTGACAGAGCTTTTAAAGGTCATTAAAGGGATCAAACAGCGGTTTAATCCAGAGCTTGCCATAGAGGGGATTTTGTTTACCATGGATGCCAGCCGGTATAATAACGCAAAGCGGAATAAACAGGCGGTCAGAAGTGCATATGGGGAGCAGATGCACATTTTTGAGAACAGTATCCCACGTTCGGAGGCAATCGCCGAGATTGCTTCTGAGGGTGTCAGTATCTTTGCTTACGATAAACGGGGTAAAGGGGCAGCTAGTTATGGGAAACTGGCGGAGGAGGTGCTGCATCGTGCGTAAACCAATGAAAGAGATTCAGCTCACTTCTTATGATGAATTACTGGGGATTGACGAAACCGTTGATTCCCGGATGGACAAGGTGATAGAAGTACCGCTGACAGATTTATATTCATTCCAGAACCACCCCTTTAAAGTGCTGGATGATGAAAAGATGGAAGAAACAGCAGAGAGTATCCGCAATTATGGTGTTTTAAATCCTGGTCTGGTAAGACCCAGGGTTGAGGGCGGATATGAACTGGTGGCAGGACATCGGAGGAAACGGGGCTGTGAATTAGCAGGGAAAAACACCATGCCGGTCCTGGTGCGCAATTATACGGACGATGAAGCCGTGGTCATTATGGTCGATTCCAACATTCAGAGGGAACATATTCTGCCCAGTGAAAAAGCGTTTGCCTATAAGATGAAAATGGAGGCATTAAAGCATCAGGGTAAAAGCACAGACGGTACGGATACGGCGGAACTGGTGGGAAAAGAGGCAGGAGACAGCGGAAGAAAGGTACAGAGATATATCCGCCTGACTAAACTTTTGCCGGAACTGCTGGAGCTGGTGGATGCTGGAAAAATAAAGATCTTGCCGGCGGTCAGCCTTTCCTATCTGCCGGATGAAGAACAGCTTTGGGTACTAAACTGTATCACAGAAAAAAGTGTAACAGTCAGTGGAACGATGGCAGATGCATTAAAAAAGCACAGTGCGGAAGGAAAACTGACAGAACTGGCGGTGGAGCTGATCCTGCATGAGGATAAAAAAGACATGGAAAAGGTCACGCTGCCAAGAACAAAAATCAACCAGTATTTTCCGAAAGAGTACAGCCGGCAACAGATCGAGCAGGTCATCTTTGAACTGCTGGAAGGCTGGAAGAAACGTCATTAAGAAGGGAAGGAGGTAAAGCAAAATGGCAAAGAAACAACTAGAATTTGATTATTTTCACGACTATGAATCGGAGCAGTTTGCTTTTTACCGTATCCCGAAAGTGCTGTTCACGGATGATTATTTCCGAAATCTGTCCAGTGACGCAAAGGTGCTTTATGGGCTGATGTTAGACCGGATGGCGTTGTCCATCCGGAACCGCTGGGTAGACGATGAAGGGAAAGTGTATATTATCTTCACTGTGGAGCAGGTCATACAGTATATGAACTGCGGCAGGGATAAAGGCATGAAAATAATGGCGGAACTGGACTGCAAAAAGGGGATCGGTTTAATTGAACGGGTAAAGCAGGGCTTTGGAAAGCCGGATCTTATTTATGTAAAGAGCTTTATGATAAAAAGAGAATCGGAGCCGGAAAAAGAAGTCGCAGAACCGCAGGAAAATATACCGGAATCCCAGGGGGATTTTGTGGAAAACATAGAGGTCGGAGATACCGACTTCACGTGGTCGGAAAAACCGACTTCATGGGGGCGGGAAAGCCGACTTCACGTGGTCGGAAAAACCGACTTATCGGAGTCGGAAAAGCCGACTTATCGAGGTCGGGAAAACCGAAGTCCAGAGGTCGGAAAAACCGACCCTAATAATACTGATATTAATAATACTGATTTTAGTGATACCAATCTTATCAATCTATCCGGGGGAGAGCCTCAGGGGAAAACAGATAAGATAGATGGACTGACGGTCATACAGGCATATACAGAGATTGTGAAAAGCAATATCGACTACGAGATTTTGTGCCGGGATTACTGTCCAAGGGATAAAGACTATATCGACGAGATCGTGGAACTGCTTGTGGAAACCATCAGTGTGAAACGGGAGTCTCTGGTGATCAACGGTGCAGAATATCCTTATGAGTTTGTGAAAAGTAAGCTGCTGAAAATTGATTCGGCCCATGTACAGTATGTCCTGGAACGTATGCATGAAACAACCACAAAGATCCACAATGTCAGGGCTTATTTGTTGGTCTGCCTGTTTAACGCCCCGTCTACCATCAACAGCTATTACCGGGCGGAAGTCAACCACGATCTGTATGGAGGTGGCAATCTATGAGGAAAAGGGAATTTTTAACAAAGGCGGTTCTGCCTGTTGGGACGATACTCCTGCTTGCGGTTATCTTCCGGCCTTTCTGCATGGTACAGGGAAAACTGGACTGGCGGCTTCTTATACTTCTCATGGGGATACCATTTGGGGTACATAAAATGTGCTTGTGGCTGGTTCCCAGTGGAATGGGAATCAGCGGAACCGTCGGCATGGTGGCATTTAATCTGCTGATCGGAGGTGTTATTGGAAGTATGGTTATGGTCTGGCATCTTTTAGTGGCGGCATTCACTTTGGCAAGAGGAATCGTGTCAGGAGCCTTGTGGCTGCTGGGCGCACGCTAAGAGAGAAGCAAAAGGAGTGGAGGAGGAGCATGGCAAAAAAGGTATTGGAACATTTTTATCATGAAGGGCTGATGCCCAGGGAAATGTGCTGCCCCAGGCGGCAGGAATATAGGGATGCCTTAGAATTATGTGAAACGGCGGAGAGGGAGTTGAAAGAACACCTCACCCCAGAATTTGCAGGACTTTTGGAAGATTATAAAGCAAATCTGATAAGGATATCCGCTTTAGAAAATGAAACACACTTTGTCCAGGGGATGGCGCTGGGAATCCGGATGACCTCGGAGGCATTTATCCTGGAGGAAGAAAAAACAGAAGAATGATTTTGGGAAGAGCAGCCGAAGAACCGGTTGCTTTTTCTATTTGTTTCCATACGGGAGGGATAAAACAGATGGAACTTTTGATGTTGGGGCTGCTTATTATTATCGGCCTTGTGATGCTGCTCCTTTTATCTGGCAGCTTGCTGGCAGTGAAATATCTGGATGAAGAAATGAACGGTTCCAGACATGGCGGGAACTTCCCGACAACTTGTCGGGAGGCTGGCAGGAGAAAACTCAAACAAAGATTAGGAAAGGATGGAAGATAGAAATGGAATTGGCAGAACAGCTCAGGTATTTTCGGAGCCGGAGTGGATGCACCCAGGAAGAGCTTGCAGAGCGTACCGGAATCCATGCGAACACGCTGCGCAAATATGAGGCAGGGCAGAGAAAACCAAAGATCGGGCAGCTAAAACGGATAGCGGATGGCCTGGGGATCAGTGTGATCGAGTTTCTTGACATAGAGATAGAAAATGAGGCAGATCTGGTTGCGGTGCTGAAAAAGGTAAGCCCATTTTTTAAGTGGGATGCAATGGCCGGAGTGCTTGAGGGAAAGGAGCGGCAATGATCCTGATTTCAATTTTTATATTACAGGTGGTGTGTCTGCTGTTTTTTTATCCCCTTTTGGTAGTGGGCAAGCAGGCAGATGAGGAGATGCGGCTGCTATTTGAACAGAAAATGCAGGCAGAACAGAAAAACGAGGAGGGACCCGGTATGGAATCACAAAGAGATGTACGAAGAATGATCGAGAAAGAAATTGAAAAGGGGAGTGTGCCAGTACGGTTTGCAGGCATGGGATTTACGGATGACACTTACCATCTGGTGGAAAGCCAGGCAAAAATGAATCAGCTTCTGGATTATTTTTTTCGTAACGGAGAGTTTTCAGCCCTGGCGGATAAACAGGTGAAAAGTAATGTGTATATGGATGGAGCAGGGAGAAAGCCAGAGTTCCGTCCGGCAAAATCGGATAGGGACAGAAAGCTCCTGGAAGAGGCTGCAAAGCGGTGGATCAAGAAAAAACATCCAAGGTTTGACGGGGATGTATACGTGGAAAATGTACGCTGTTTTTTAGAATTTCCAGAGGAAGAAAAAGAAAAGCGGAAATGTGTGGTAAGCGGAGAAGAAACGACGGCACTGATCTTCCGGAAAAAGCACTTGATGGGACTGTATCTGCAGTGCCTAATGCACCGGAAAGAGGTCATGCAGGAGGTTCCCCGGTTGGATGGATTTTCTGAAGTATGTAACCGGATTTACCAACTGCAGGATGTGGAGGTATTGTTTCAGTGTCTGTTGTTTGACCAGATGGAATGGGAAGGCGGGAAACTGTATGGCCATTTTAGCACGGTGTATCTGCTGAAAGAATCCTGACTGAGAGCAAAAATAAGGGTGACATCGTATTTGGAAAGAGGTAAAATAAAGTATCAGAAGTTGGAGGAAGTGGAGGTGAATCAAAAGGAACTGGCTGGTTTGGTGCATGATTCCATGTACCAGCAGTGGGAGAAACGTGGATATGCAGCGCCTGTAGATACACTGATGGACTGTAATGTTTTATCTCAAAAAGACTATGAGGACTGGCGGTTTGGAAAGATACCGTATCTGGAGAAATGCTGCACTGCTAATTTGGGGAAACTTTCCTTTATCCTGCATGAAATGCGGGTATATGCAAAGAAGTGTGGTTGGAAACCATCCTTTTGTTACTATAAGCAGTGGGGTGTGAAGAAGAAAAGCGGGCAGGGGCATAAGCAGACAGTACCGCTGCGGTTTAGCAAAACCGGGAAGGAAGAGATTGAAAAATGATATGCGACGCATTTCGTGGATGGAGAAAAGATACAAGAACTGAAAATTTGAATTTGAAAGTGAGGGATATTTATATGTTTAGATGCTCAAAATGCAAAAAATGGTTAAAAGGTATTACAACAGAAACAGATGTGGTTTGTAATGGTATAACATATCACGCAACTAATGTTCCAGCAAAAATATGTCCTGAATGTGGAGAAATAACTATACACGAAATAATACAAGAAAGAATAGTTCAATATGCTACTCAAAGAAATAAAATAAGTATTGATTATGCAGAATGTGAAAATGAAGAGTCTGTTGCTTCTCAATCTATTCTATAAATTCCAGTCTGAATTTATGGAGGAAAAAGCAGTGAGCAGGGAATATGAATTTATAAAAGAATGCGGCAGCTTTTTTGTTGTAACGTTGAATGGTGATTTTCCGGCCTGCAGACCTTTTGGTGCAATTATGGAAGCTGGGGATAAGCTATATATATCAACTCATGACGGAAACGATGCCCATAAGCAATTAAGAGGCAATGGAAATATGCAAATTGTAGCGAAAAAGGAAGGCACAAGAGAATGGCTCCGTATTACTGGAATTGCGAAGGAGTGCCAGGATATTTCTCTGAAACAAAGGTTTATGGATGAATGCCCGGTTTTAGTATCCCATTATAGTTCTGCGGATTCGGAACATTTTTTGATGTTTCAAATTACGATAACTAAGACAGAGTTCAAATAAAAAACAACAATACATACCGTTTAAAGCAGCCGATTGGTTCAAATGTTAAAAACTTGAATCAGTCGGTTTTTTTATTTTTAGAAAGAACTTCCCGACAAGCTGTTGGGAAGTGGGAGGGAACAGCCTATGAAGAAAAGATATGTGTATCATCTGCTGATACCGCCGTAAATATCATCAGCAGACAGAAAGGAGGTTATGCACATTGGAAGAAGAAGTAACCCAAAAAACGATTGCTTTATCTGTGAAAGCAACTAAAGTCACGGCAGATGTTCTGCGCGGAATGCTGCGGAAATATCTGGCGCAGCAGAAGCATACAGGCAGGAACCCGTACAAAAGAGGAAAGCAGACGTACAGCCAGTTAAAAAAGCAGGGTGTAGGGTTAAGCCACATTGATATTACGGACGACAATATCAAATCTTTTGAACGGGTGGCAAAGAAGTACAAGATTGACTTTGCCATGGAAAAGGAGAATGCCAGGAAATCACCGCCCACATATTATGTGTTCTTCAAAGCACCGGATGAGGACACCATGAATCTGGCCTTTAAAAAATATGTTGGAAAGCAGATGAAGAAAAAAGATAAGCCCTCCATTATGGAGAAGTTGAAACATTTCAAAGATGTGGTGGCAAAGGGCATGAACCGGGAGCGCTCCAGAGAACATCAAAAGGATCGGGGGCAGAGCTTATGATGAGAAAAGGAGCAGAGCAGGCAAAAAGAAAAACAGTAAAGAAGAAAGCCCACCCAATGAGGGCATCCCCGGTGAAAAAGGCGGGCTTGCAAAAGACGTTTCTGCCGCCAGACAGTATTCCTGGAAAGATAGCGGCGGACGTAAAGCAGTTCTTCCAGGATAAACTTTCCGCTCTGCAGCGCACAGACAAGAAAAAGCTGCTTCTCCTGAACTTCCCATATGTCTTATTTGCCTATTTTTTCAATAAGATATGCTGGCTATATCGGGTAAGCGTGGGGGAAAGCGCCTGGGACAAGTTTATGGCAACTCTGAATTACTTTGAGCGGGCCTTTGAAAGTCCCCTGCCCAGTTTCCATTACCGGGATTTGTGCTATGGCATTTTGGGAGGGCTTGCAGTCAGGCTGATTGTTTATTACCGGGTAAAAAATGCAAAGAAATACCGGCAGGGTGTGGAGTATGGTTCCGCCAGATGGGGAACAGAAAAAGATATACAGCCTTACGTTGATCCGGTGTTTGAAAACAACATTCTGCTGACAGAAACGGAACGGCTTATGATGTCCGGCAGACCAAAGGAGCCAAAGTATGCCAGAAATAAAAATATTCTGGTGATTGGTGGTTCCGGTTCCGGCAAGACCCGGTTTTTTGTAAAACCGAATATTATGCAGATGCATTCCAGCTATGTGGTCACTGATCCGAAAGGTACGGTACTCATTGAGGTTGGGAAACTGTTGGCAAAAGGGCCGCCGGTCACAGATGAGTACGGAAAATTAGTGCGGGATAAAGAGGGAAAGGTGGTTCATGAACCTTATAAAATCAAGGTATTAAACACCATCAATTTCAAAAAGTCCATGCACTATAACCCCTTTGTGTATATCCGCAGCGAGAAAGATATTCTCAAGCTGGTGACAACGATCATCGCAAATACCAAAGGGGAAGGCCAGCAATCCGGTGAAGATTTCTGGGTGAGTGCGACTTGTTCGTAGGCGGTAAAAAGCCTGCGCATAGGTTTGATTTAATTTAATTTAATAATCAGTCTATGAACTGATAATTCGATAGGTAGAATGATGGGGTAACGCCCTGAAATGCCTACCCTTGGCGGACTAGCGTTAACTGTAAAGGTTAGGGTTAGAAGCTCCGTGACAAAGGCTGAGAGCAACCGTAGAAGTTGGTAAAACTTCCGAAAGCGCCCCAGAGGTGGGGTGTGTTGCCTATAAGCCGAGGGTCTATAAAATATCTATGGTTAGAATGCTTGTCATGGCGGACAGGCTGACGAATCTGCGAATGTACGGTTCTAAAAGAAGACCATGCAGAAATGCATGGGTGCGTTAAAGCGCAGCCAGTGTGGTTAAGTAGAAATTGACCCTACGAACAACCATGTTGTGTTACAGGCACATCCAAGCTGGCAGGACTATAGCAAGAAGCCTAAGGATATATATGTACAGATAGAATTATCGGAACAAGGAAAGGTATCGGGTCCCAACTGAGGGATTTTCTGACGAAGAATAATAAGCAGATTAACTGATGCTGAAAGGTTGAGGTCGAACCGTTGATAACTCTTGTAATGAGAGTAGGAGGAATGGTCTCTAGTCGGTTGTAAAACACAGGCATTATTCAGTCCTTAGATAAGGATTTCGAGTAAGACCAAAAGGGTCACTTTCGATAGGAGGTGATGCCTTATGCCAAAGAAAAGTAAAACATTATGTGTAGACGACCTGCGACATGCTGAATATTACGGAATGCAGGAAATTTTTGATGAATTATATCAAAAGAGTCAAAATGGCGAGGTATTTAATAATCTCTTGGATTTGATACTGAGCAAAGACAACATTCTGCTTGCATATCGAAATATTAAAGCAAACAAAGGAAGTTACACGGCAGGAACAGACAACAAAAACATTACAGACATCGGAGGTAGGACTCCCGATGAGGTGATTCAAAAAGTAAGATTTATTGTCACAGGAAGTGAACACGGATACAGACCCAAACCTGTAAGACGTAAAGACATTCCAAAACCAAACGGAAAAACACGTCCGTTAGGAATTCCCTGCATATGGGACAGGCTGATTCAGCAATGTATCAAACAGATATTAGAGCCTATATGTGAAGCAAAGTTCAGTAACAATAGCTATGGCTTTCGCCCTAACCGTTCGGTAGAACATGCCATGAACAGAACGTACACCATGCTGCAAATGATGAATCTTCATTATGTAATAGAGTTTGACATCAAAGGCTTCTTTGATAATGTCAATCACAGTAAACTCATACGGCAGATATGGGCTTTGGGAATACACGATAAGTCGCTGATTTATATAATTAAAAGAATTCTGACAGCACCGATAAGAATGCCAGACAATTCAACAGTCATACCTGATAAAGGTACTCCTCAGGGCGGAATTATTTCTCCGCTATTAGCTAATATCGTACTAAATGAGTTGGACTGGTGGGTGTCAAGCCAATGGGAAGAAAATCCTATTGCCGTAAGCAGAGGGCGAGAAAGAATTATCGGTAAAACAAAAGTATTTGACAAAAGCCACGGATACAGGCTGATGAAAAATACAGATATGAAAGAAATGCATATCATCAGGTATGCGGATGATTTTAGAATCTTTTGCCGAACTAAAGAGGACGCTGTTAGAACAAAAGAAGCGGTAGCAAAATGGATTGAAGACAGGTTGAGACTTGAAGTGTCTCCCGAAAAAACACGGATTGTCAACACTCGAAAGAGATGGTCTGAGTTTCTGGGATTCAAGATAAGGGTTAGATTAAAACATCATAAATATGTGGTGCAATCAGCTATCTGTGACAAAAAGGTTGAGATTGAAAGAGAAAAATTGGTAGAGCAGGCAAAGAATATCGCCAAACCAAGAGAGAAAAGGAGCTGTCTGGCTGAAATCCAGTTGTTCAACTCTATGGTACTTGGAATACAGAATTATTATCAGCTTGCAACTTGCATCAGTTTAGATTGCAGGGATTTCCACAGAAGAATCATGACAGTCTTAACCAACAGGCTTAATACAGAAACAGGATGTATGCTTCTGCGTGAAGGTGGGACAGCTACCGAAGCAGAAAAAGAAAGGTTTGGGAATTCCAAGATGATACGATATGTAGCTGGAATTGACCAAATGATTTATCCGATAGCATACATTAAAAACAAAATACCAATGGCGAAAAGGTCGGCGGTATGTAGCTACACTGCTGACGGAAGAGCAATAATTCACTCCAATCTGCAACTGAACCCATTTGTTCTGAAAGGATTGAGAGAAGACACGTCCAATCGTCATAGTACAGAATACCATGACTGCAAACTTTCATTGTTTTCTGCGCAAAAAGGGAAATGTGCTATCAGTGGGGACGAGTTCACAAATGCGACAGATATAGTTGCATGGTTGAAAACTCCTAAGTATATGGGAGGATTTGAAAGATATAAGAATATGACTCTAATCCATAAGAGATACCTGATTCTATTAGAAAAACTGCCACAGGCAGAATTAAAAGCCTATTTGAAATCACTTAATGTTACCAAAAAGATGCTTGGAAAAATAAACAGCTTGCGAGAGCGGGCTGGTCTGTTAGCAATAATATAAAATCACTTTTATTTGGAGACTGTTTAAATGTCTGAATAAAAACAATCGATGGGGCGCCGGATGCGGTGAAATATCGCATGTCCGGTGCTAGTCGGGGGAAAAGCCGGAGATAACTTTAAAGGCTTACCTATCGAAACAAGCTGAAAAGCTGTATTATTGTGCGCTGATTGGCTACATCTGGTATGAAGGAAGAGAGGAAGAAAAGAACTTTAACACGCTTCTGGCACTGATCAACGCATCGGAGGCCAGAGAAGATGATGAAAATTTTAAGAATCCGGTAGACTTGATGTTTGAGGAATTGGAAGAAAAGAATCCGGAGCATTTTGCAGTCAGACAGTACAAAAAATATAAACTGGCTGCCGGAAAGACAGCAAAATCAATCCTGATTAGCTGTGGTGCCAGGTTAGCACCATTTGATATTGCGGAACTGCGGGAGCTTATGAGTTATGACGAATTGGAGCTGGATTTACTGGGAGACCGCAAGACGGCTTTGTTTGTCATTATCTCCGATACGGATGATACGTTCAACTTTATCGTATCTATTATGTACACCCAGCTATTTAACTTGCTGTGTGACCGTGCGGATGATGTGTATGACGGAAGGCTGCCGATTCATGTACGCTGCTTACTCGATGAGTTTGCGAATATCGGACAGATTCCCAAATTTGAAAAACTCATCGCCACTATCCGGAGCAGGGAGATCTCTGCCTCGATCATTCTGCAGTCTAAGAGTCAGTTAAAGGCCATTTATAAAGATAACGCCGACACTATTGAGGGGAACTGTGATTCCACTCTTTTTTTAGGTGGAAAAGAAAAGACCACCTTAAAAGAAATGGCGGAAATTTTAGGAAAGGAGACCATAGACCTTTACAATACCTCAGATACCAGAGGTTCCCAGCGTTCTTACGGATTGAACTACCAGAAAACAGGAAAGGAGCTGATGAGCCAGGATGAGATTGCGGTCATGGATGGCGGGAAGTGCATCATGCAGCTTCGTGGTGTCAGACCATTCTTTTCGGATAAGTTTGATATCTGCAAGCACAAGAATTATAAGTACCTGTCAGACTATGACAAAAGGAACCGCTTTGATATTGAAGAATATCTGAATACGGAGCTTGTATTAAAACCGGACGATCCGGTGGAAGTTTATGAAGTGTAACTGATAAACGGACAACTTCCCGACAAGTTGTCGCAAAGTAAAGGGAGAGAATCATGGATGAATTGGAAAGAAAGGCAGCCGATACCCCATCGTCGAAAATGAAAGTATCAGCTGCGTCTGTCGGATTTTCCAAAAGAAAAATCCTGCTTTTATCCTAACACAAAAGGCGGGATTTTCACAGCGTTTTTCTTCCCTTTCTCTGAAAAAGAAAGGATAAGGGTATACACAAATGAGTTTTTTTACAACAGCGATTACAACATTAAAAACATTGGTCTGCGCTATTGGAGCCGGACTTGCGGCCTGGGGTGTGATTAACCTTTTAGAAGGATATGGGAATGATAACCCTGGCGCAAAATCACAAGGGATCAAGCAACTTATGGCCGGCGGCGGTATCGTGCTGATTGGAATGAATCTCATTCCGCAGCTTTCCACGCTGTTCTCATAAGCCATGGGCAGTATCATTGATAAAATCACAGAGTTCATAAAGGAATTGCTGACCGGGTGGATTACTTCTAACCTGGACACCATGTTTACAGACGTAAATGAAAAAGTAGGTACCATTGCCACAGAAGTAAGCAGGACACCCCAAAGTTGGAACAGTGGCATTTTTTCGATGATTAAGGAATTATCTGATAATGTCATTGTCCCCATAGCGGGGATGATCATCACGTTTGTATTGTGTTATGAGTTGATTTCCATGATCATGGAAAAAAACAACATGCACGACACAGACACGTTCATGTTCTTCAAATATATCTTTAAGATGTGGGTGGCCGTGTATCTGGTCACCCATACCTTTGATATTGCCATGGCGGTGTTTGATGTGGCAAACCATGTGGTCACGGGAGCTGGAGGTATTATCAGCGGTTCGGCTTCGATAGATGTGGCAGATGCGCTAAAGACCATTCTGGAAAACGGAGTGGGGGATATGGGTATCGGGGAACTTTTAGGGCTTGGTCTGGAGACGATGATCGTCAGCCTGTGCATGAAAATCATATCTGTCCTCATTACCGTCATTTTATATGGACGTATGATTGAAATTTACCGCGCGTCCAGAAGCGCCGCTTTTCATCCAAAGGCGGTGTGCGGGCATTTTGGGAACCCGGCTTTAGCAAGCCGGTAAAGAAAAGTATCAAAGACGTGAAAAGCGTCACTTTAGCGTCATCCGATTTACCCCGGAGGGAAACCACAAGGGGGACAATAGCGTATCGGAAAAATCGCAAGTTGGGAAAACCATCTACCCACGACTGAGCGGCAAGACGCAACATTGTGAATGAGGAGCAAGGCTAAACTGCTTTAAGGGCAGTCCGAGGCGGGATACTCGACCCGGCGGCGCAGGATGGTTGTATTCGCCGTATGTCATAGCGGAATGTGACAGGTAAACACAGACCGCACGATACTTATGACAGCCAGCCGCAGTAAGCGGAAAAGGACGAAAACCCACTACCGACATCACAATACGCTTTTCCCAAAGTGTCTAACTGGAGATTGCCTAAACCGGAACGCCGGAACTATCCGGCTATGCGTAATGCCGCAAGGCGATAAATTTCAAGGGGTAAAAACCCAAGAAAGATGACGCTGAATATCCGGCATGGCAACGGAGCCTCCGTAGTAGTCCGAGGGCGGGAAAGCCGTCTACATGGCGAAGGGAGGCAGGATGTCAACCAATTCATAAAAAGGAAAGGTGCGTGAGGCATTATGAGAAGTCCTGAAAATGTGTTGGAAAGCCTAAAATCCAAGGCGTGTAACAAGAGCTACAAGTACGAGCGGTTATACCGCAACCTGTACAATCCACAATTCTATCTGCTGGCATATCAGCGGATACAGGCGAAACCAGGCAACATGACAGCCGGAACAGACGGCAAAACCATTGACGGAATGGGAATGGCAAGGATAAACGCCCTCATTGAAAAGATGCGGGATTTTAGTTATCAGCCTAACCCGGCAAGGAGAACGTATATCCCGAAATCCAATGGGAAAATGCGTCCTCTGGGGATACCGTCATTCGACGATAAACTGATACAGGAGGTGGTGCGGCTCATCTTAGAGAGTATTTATGAGCCAACCTTTAGCGACTATTCCCACGGTTTCCGTATGAACAGAAGCTGTCATACGGCACTCAAATATGTGCAGAAATATTTTACGGGGACAAAGTGGTTCGTTGAGGGAGATATAAAGGGCTGTTTTGACAACGTAGACCATCATGTGTTGATTGCTATTTTGCGAAAGCGGATTGCAGATGAACATTTCATCGGTCTGCTCTGGAAGTTCTTGAAAGCTGGATATATGGAGGATTGGAATTATCACAATACTTATTCCGGCACTCCGCAAGGCTCCATCATCAGCCCTATCCTTGCAAACATCTACATGAACGAACTGGATAGCTATATGGCAGAGTATGCAGAGAAATTCAACTGCGGAAACCGCCGTAAAATCAATCCTGCGTTCAAGAAGAAGCTGGATGTCTGCCGGGGGAAAGAACAAAGGCTTAAAAGAAATCTCTCTAAAATGAGCGAGGAAGAAAAAGAGGGCTTAATTGCAGAAATCCGGGAACTGCGGCGTAGTCTGAAATCTATGCCGTATAGCGACCAGATGGACGATAGCTATAAACGGATTTGCTATATCCGATATGCCGATGATTTTTTAATTGGAGTTATCGGCAGCAAAGAGGACGCAGAACAGATTAAACAAGATGTAGGCTGCTTTATCCGGGACAAACTCCATCTGGAAATGTCCGAGGAAAAGACATTGATTACTCATGGACACGACGCTGCGAAGTTCTTGGGATATGAGGTCACAATCGCCAAAGGCGAACACAACAAAAAGACCAAAACCGGGGCTACCAGACGGGTAAACAATGGAAAAGTCTTACTTTATGTTCCCCATGATAAGTGGGTAAAACGACTGTTCTCCTACAATGCCCTCAAGATTAAATACGACAAACAAAATGGAAACAAAGAGGTTTGGGAACCTGTCCGGCGCACTCGCCTGTTGCACTTGGACGATTTGGAAATCTTAAACCAGTACAACGCAGAAATTCGTGGATTGTATAACTACTACCGACTTGCAAACAACGTGTCTGTACTCAATAACTTCTACTATGTAATGAGATACAGTACGCTCAAAACCTTTGCTGGAAAATATCGGACACGAATCAGCAGAATTATCCGCAAGTACCGTCAAGGGAAAGATTTTGTTGTGGAGTATCCGAAGAAAAACGGCAAGGTGGGAAAAGTGCTGTTCTACAATGACGGTTTCCGCCGGAATACCAAAGTAGAAAGCGGAAATCCCGATATAGTAGCACGAGCCGTTGAGAATTATGGACGCAACAGCCTGATTAAAAGACTGCAAGCGAACCAATGCGAGTGGTGCGGCGCAGAAAATGTGCCGCTTGAAATACACCATGTACGAAAACTCAAAGATTTAAGTGGCAGAAAACAATGGGAAATCGCCATGATTGGGCGTAAGCGCAAGACAATGGCACTCTGCGTCTACTGTCACGATAAGTTACACGCTGGGAAATTAGACTGACATCTGGAGAGCCGGATACGCTGAGAGGTGTAAGTCCGGTTCGGAGGGGAGTTCTCGGAAACCTACCATAGCAATATGGCAAGGCGCCGAGTTCTTACCCTACTTTATGTCTCTGTGTCACCGATTCCGTTTGCTACCTTTACCAATCGGGAATGGGGCAGTATCGGAAATAACTACGTGAAAGCGCTGCTGGCATTAGGCTTCCAGGGATTCTTCATGATGGTCTGCGTGGCAATCTATGCGGTACTGGTCAATACCATTACTGTAGCGGAGAACATTCACACAGCCATCTGGTCTGTGGCGGCTTATACGGTAATTTTATGCTTTAGCTTGTTCAAGACAGGTTCATTATCAAAATCTATCTTCAATGCACATTAGGAGGCGGATATGGAGCCGACGGAAAGGAGGCAGTAATGGCATATGTACCAGTGCCGAAAGATTTGTCGAAGATCAAGACAAAGGTGGCACTTAATTTAACAAAAAGACAGTTGATCTGTTTTTCCCTTGCGGGAATCTGCGGAATACCGATTTATTTTTTTACAAAGACAGGTCTGGGAACGGATGTGGCGGCAACACTGATGGTCATCGTGATGCTGCCCTTTTTCTTTTTAGCCATGTATGAAAAAGACGGGTTTCCCGCAGAAAAACTTCTGTATCACATCATCCGGCAGAGATTTTTACGGCCAGGTATCCGGGTATACCGTTCCACAGATCTGTATGAACGGGTGATGGAGCAGGACAGACTTGAGAAAGAAGGTGCAAAACTTGAAAAAAAGGCAAAAAAAGCCAGAGAAAAGAGGAATCCGTTCCGGTTCTTTAAAAAACCAGCCCGTAAAAAATAAAATCAGGCGGGAAGTGGGGGCAGGTCTCACCAGAGAAGAACGGAAGCGGTTAAAGGAACTGCAGTCGTTAAAGGCGCAGCAGAAGAAAAAGAAAAAAGTGGATACGGCCCAGGACACGATCCCCTATAAGGAAATGTACCGGGATGGGATCTGCCGGATGGAGGATAACCACTATTCTAAGACCATCCAGTTTTATGATATCAACTATCAGCTTGCCCAAAATGAAGACAAGACAGCAATTTTTGAGAATTATTGTGAGTTCTTAAACTACTTTGACAGTTCGGTGCAATTTCAGATTTCCTTTTTGAATCAGCAGGTAAACTTTGAGGAGTATGCAAAGACTATTGATATTCCACCTCGGAATGACAGTTTCGATGACATCCGCAAAGAGTATGGGGATATGCTGAAAATGCAGCTTGCAAAGGGAAACAATGGACTGGTGAAAACAAAATATATTACGTTTACCATAAAGGCGGAGAACTTAAAAGCGGCAAAGGCAAGGCTTGAAAGGATCGAGGCTGGAATCTTAAATAACTTCAAAGTCCTTGGAGCTATGGCGAGACCCTTAAACGGTGTGCAGCGCTTAAAAATCTTCCATGACATTTTCAACATGGATACGAAGGAACCGTTCCGTTTCCGCTATGACATGGTGGCAAAGACCGGGCTTGGGACGAAAGATTTCATTGCGCCTACGGGATTTGATTTCCGCAGTGACAACGCATTCCGGATGGGACAGACTTATGGCTGTGTATCCTATCTGCAGATTACATCACCGGAGCTTACGGATAAGATGCTGGCGGATTTTTTAGATATGGACGAAAATCTGATCGTCAACATCCATGTGCAGCCTATGGAACCAAAAGAGGCGATCAAGAGCCTGAAAAATATTCTCTCCAACATTCAGAAAATGAAGATAGAGGAGCAGAAAAAGGCGGTAAGAAGCGGGTATGATATGGACATAATCCCTACGGACATCAGTACCTATGGGGAGGAGGCGCAGAACCTTTTGACGGAGCTGCAGTCCAGAAATGAAAAGATGTTCAAGATTACGTTTTTGATCCTGAATACGGCAGAATCGAAACGGAAACTGGATAACGTGGTCTATCAGACGGCGGGTATCGCACAGAAATATAACTGCAATATCCGCCGCCTGCAGTACCTGCAGGAGCAGGGCATGGCGGCATCCCTTCCTCTGGGCTTAAACCAGACAGGAATCCACCGTCTGCTTACCACCACGTCCACAGCTATCTTTGTCCCGTTTACCACACAGGAATTATTTCAGGATGGGGAGGCACTTTATTACGGCCTGAATGCCTTGTCCAATAACATGATCATGGTGGACCGGAAGCGTCTGAAAAATCCAAACGGGCTGATTCTCGGCACACCGGGGTGCTTTACGGGAGACACCAAAGTGCGGATTTCTGACGGGCAGGCCATGACCTTTGAAGCACTGGCGGCAATAAAGGGCGGTGCGCCCGTTGTCAGTTATGATATGGGACAAAAATGTCTGACACCGGCAATCGGCTATGACATCCGCATCACAAAATATGTAGACGAACTGGCAGTGGTGACGCTTGAAAACGGGGAATGTATCCGGTGTACCATGGACCATTTGTTTTTGTGCGGGGATGGGCAGTACCGGGAGGCGTGGAGCTTACAGAAAGGGACCAGGCTTATGCCGGAGCATGAAGTGGCTTATGTGGAATGGAAAACGCTGCCGGCGCCGGTTCCCGTTTATGATATGACGGTGGAGCCTTATGGGAACTTTCAGCTAGACTGTGGGATTGTGGTACATAACAGTGGAAAAAGTTTCTCTGCAAAGAGAGAGATTTTAAACGTGTTCCTGATCACCAATGATGACATTATCGTATGCGATCCAGAGGGAGAGTATTATCCGCTGGTGCAGGCACTCCATGGTCAGGTGGTGAAAATCAGTGCAAAAAGTACGGATTATATCAATCCCATGGATGTGAACCTGGACGTAATCTACCATCCGGAAAAATACCGGATCAACGGGGATGTGGAGGATGTGGATACCATGATTGCGGATAAGTCCGAGTTTATCGCTTCATTTTGTGAACTGATTATGAAAAAACCCCAGAACGCAGAGCTGGACGGAGATGAAGTATCCATCATTGACCATTGTATCAAGGATATTTATGAGGAATATCTGTTTAACGATCCGAAACCGGAAAACATGCCGATCCTGGAAGATTTCCTGAACCGCCTGAATTACTATGCAGACCAGAATGAGGCGGCACGGAGGATTGCCAACTGTCTGCAGCTTTACGTCACCGGTTCCCAGAACGTATTTAACCACCGGACGAATGTGGATATGAATAACCGGGTGGTCTGCTTTGATGTAAAAGACCTGGGAACCACACTCCGGAAAGCCGGGATGCTGATTGTACAGAACATGGTCTGGACCAGGGTGTCCACCAACCGGGCATTGAAAAAGTCTACCCGTTATTATGTGGATGAGTTCCATCTCCTCTTAAAGCAGCCACAGACTGCCAATTATTCAGTGGAAATTTGGAAAAGGTTCCGGAAATGGGGCGGCATCCCGACGGGGCTTACGCAGAATGTCAGCGACTTCTTAGGTTCTCTGGCAGTGGAGAACATTGTGGGAAACAGCGACTTTATCTATATGCTCAATCAGCACAGTGGGGACCAGAAGATCCTGGCAGAAAAACTGAATATTTCTCCTCATCAGCTCTCTTTCGTGAACAACAGTAATGCCGGGGAAGGGCTGATTTTTTATGGGAATGTGATTATCCCATTCTCGGATAAGTACCCGACAGATACAAAAACCTATGCCATCATGAGTTCAAAACCGGACGAGATGCCGACCAAGTAAGGAGGCCTTTTTGTAGGAAAAAGGAAGAGACAGAGTCGATGGAAATGCAAAAAAATCAGATTTTTAATATGGATTGTGTGAAGTTGATGAAGCAGCTCCCGGATGGCGCAGTGTCAATGATATTAACAGATCCCCCTTATGGTATTTCTTATCAGAACAGCTATACCCATAGAAAACACCAGAGACTGAAAGGGGATGAGGGGATTGATTACCTGAATTTTGCAAAGGAAAGCTATCGTATTTTAGAAAACAATGCACATGCTTATTTTTTTACCCGTTATGATTGCTATCCGTATCACTATGATTGCTTGACAAAAGCGGGATTTCAGATCAAGAACTGTATGATTGTAGAAAAAGGTAATATCGGAGGGATTGGAGATTTAAAAGGGAGTTATGCCAATAATGCAGAATGGCTCATTTTCTGCCAGAAAGGGAGACGAAGGTTTAATGAAACGAAGCTTATGGAAAATAAGCAAAGAGGGGAATTGCAAAACAAAGTACATGCAAAGCCAGCCAAAAGGTTTAAGACACGCTTTAATGCCTGCTGGTTTGGTGCGGAGTACCCGAAAGCAACTTACAATTCGACATGGCAGAAGAAACATCATATCTATCATCCTACAATCAAGAACGTGGAACTGTTGGTGTGGCTGATACAGATTTCCAGTCATCCTGGGGAGTTAGTTTTTGACGGATTCATAGGAACTGGAAGCACTGCATTGGCGGCAATAAAAACGGGCAGAGACTATTTGGGAGCTGATATTGAACAGAAATATGTTCAGATTGCCAGAAGGCGGATTTTAGAACAGATTAAACAGCAGGAAGCGGAGTGAGATGTTGGAACAAAAATGGAAAGCAAAGGAAAAGAAAGTCCATCGCATGACCAGGGACGGACTTTCAGAGGAAAACCTTGCCACCGGGGAAAGCCGGAAAGTGGGGAAAGAGGAATCCGAGGTTCTTCTGAAACGGTCTAATCCGGAACAGTCTTTTTTAATAGAAAAGGATAAGGCGGGGAAGAAGCCCAAAAGGCATCCGCAGCCAGGGATAGAAAAAACGGAAGAAGGCAGTCCGCCAGAGGAGCAGGAGGCGGCAAATAGCCCGCCGAAAGAGCAGAACCGGCACGGGGAATACCGCCATGGGTCCAGGAGCAGTGCATTTTCCCATGACCATGAAACGGCTATGGAAGTGTGGGAGCGTAAGGCAAGGCATCGGAAACAATACCAGAACCAACGGCGGGTGAAACCCGGAAAATTACAGTTTGACCGGATGGAAGCAGATGGGAGCTTAAAGAAGGAGAATCCGGGGGAATCATCCAAAACGCCCCAGGATGAAGGAAAGAGGCTACAGCACAGCCGGAAAAAAGCAGAGAAGTCCATAGAAAAACTGGAACACGCAAAAAAGCGGCAGGTACAGAAAAGATCCATACAGATGCGGCAGGTGAAAACGGAGGAACCTCAGACAGCAAAGCATAAGCTGTACTTTGAGGAATCCCCTGCGGCAGCAAAACCGGATGGCGTGATAAACCGGACGGGTATCCGCCTGGGAAACCGTGCAGCCGATGTGTTTCATGGAAAAATCCAGGAAGAGGAGCAGGAAAACAGTGCGTTGGAGGCAGCACATCAGGGGGAACGCTCGGCAGAGTTTTTTCTCAGAGTACATAGTAACCGCAGTTACTGGAAACAGAGAAAGCAACAGCGGGCAGTAAACCGTATGGAGCGTCAGGTATACCGCACGACTACCCGATACCAATACCAGGAGTATGTGGAGGAACACCCGGAGATCCGGCATAAATTGCTGCAGAAAGCGCTCCAGAAGCAGCGGATCAAACGGGAATACCAGAAAGCATACCGGGCGGGAAAGGCAGCAAAGGAGATTAAAAACCAGTCTGTGCGGACTGCAGATGTGGCAGCCAAAGTGGCACGGAAGATCCAGGAGATCTTTCGGAAAAATGCCAGTTTATTTTTAGGGGCAGGGCTGTTGATGGCGCTGCTTTTATTTATTATGGCAGGGGTGTCCTCTTGTTCTGCCATGTTTGCTAATACCACCTCTACGGTGATTGCGGCCAGTTATCTGGCGGAGCCGGAGGCACTTGAGGAGGCGGAACTTTATTACACCCAGATGGAAGCGGAGCTTCAGCAGGAAATCAACCGGATGGAAGCAGAGTATCCAGGTATGGATGAATACCGCTATAACATCGGGGCTATCGGCCACGATCCCCATACACTGATGAGTTATCTGACCGCAAAATACGGAGATTTTACGTTTGAAGAAGTGAAAGGGGAGCTGAAAACACTGTTTTCTCTCCAGTATGGGATTCAGGTGGAAGAAAAGACAGAAAACAGAACGGAGACCACTACCATTCAAGTGGGACAATCTTTGGGAAATGTGGTGACCAGCGGATACTGCAACTGCTCGATCTGCTGCGGCGTATGGAGCGGCGGGCCGACGGCCAGTGGAGCTATGCCCCAGGCAAACCATACCATTGCGGTGGATGCGGCGAATCCGTTTTTGCCTATGGGAACCAAGGTTGTGATGAACGGAGTGGAGTATACTGTGGAAGATACCGGGAACTTTGCCCAGTATGGTGTCCAGTTTGACGTATATTATGACAGCCACAGTGCAGCATCGGCGCACGGGCATCAGACATGGGAGTGCTATCTGGCAGAGGGCAACCAAAATTCAGTGGACGTTACCCGGACAGTGACCGTGGACGTACTGAATGTATCGGTGCAGGCAAGGCCATTATTCAGCGTTATTTCCTCAAGGATGGATGAAGAAGAAAAGGAGATCCAGAAATTGGTGTATTCCTGCAAAGGAAACCTGCAGTCTTACGATACCCCCATTGAATTGAACTGGTATGCCTATATCAGCACCTATTACGGATATGCCGTAAACAGTGCCACCGGACAGACACAGTTAAACCGTGGAGTGAGCATTAACGTAAGAGAAGGAACAGAAGTACAGTCCGCTATGGATGGTGTTGTGGCGGCTGCCGGTTACAGCAGTACCTTTGGAAATTATGTGGTAACGCAGGATGAAAAAGGTGTGCAGATTAAGTATGCCCATCTGCAGAACATCGCCGTTTCCCAGGGTATGGCAGTAACAAAGGATACAGTCATCGGAACAACGGGAAGTACGGGCAGTGTGACTGGGAGCCAGCTTTATCTGGAACTGGTTTTAGACGGCGAGTATTACAATCCGGTATTTTATATTTCCACCGGGGAGGGCGGTATTTACGGCGGCGGTGCTTCTTACGATGATGAAACGGTACAGAGATTATTTGAGGAGGCGGAGAAATATCTGGGAATGCCTTATGTTTGGGGCGGTTCCAGTCCGGCAACATCCTTTGACTGTTCCGGTTTTGTCAGTTATGTATTTACCAATTCCGGGGTGTGCAATATGGGCAGACTGACCGCTCAGGGAATTTATAATATCTGTACGCCGGTAGCGCCAGAAGAGGCAAGACCGGGGGATATTATCTTCTTTACAGGAACCTATAATGCCGGGGAGCCGGTCACCCATGTGGGTATTTATGCCGGTGCTGGACAGATGATCCACTGTGGTGATCCCATTCAGTACACTTCCATTACCTCTGCATACTGGCAGTCCCATTTTTATGGATTTGGCAGGCCGAACTAAGAGGAGGTGTTGAGAGATAATCAAATTTAACTGTATTTATTAAGAAAGGGCAATATTGTGACATGAACAGTTTTATTAAATGGGTTGGAGGAAAGCGGTTATTGCGGAAAAGAATATTAAATGAATTTCCACAGGAACTGACGTGTTATGTGGAAATATTTGGAGGAGCTGCATGGGTACTTTTTGCAAAAGAGAAGCATACGGAAGTAGAGGTCTATAATGACATAAACCATAATCTAGTAAATCTATTTCGGTGTGTGAAGTACCATGCGGATGCTTTATATGAAGAATTAGAATGGATTTTGGTATCAAGAGAGCAGTTTGAAGAAGCAAAAGAAAATGTAAACAACCCAAATCTGACAGATATACAGCGTGCAGCATGTTTCTTTCTTTTAGTCAAATGCAGTTTTGGTGCAAAAATGCAGGATTTCAGTGGTAAACGTGTATCGGTAAGCAGTACCGTGGAAAATCTGGACATTTTTAAGAAACGACTGAAATCAACTATTATCGAACAGTTGGATTTTGAAAAACTGATAGCGTTATATGACAGAAAAGGAACATTATTCTACGCCGATCCACCGTACTATAAGGCAGAAGGGTACTATGCAGAATCTTTTTCAGTTTCAGACCATATCAGGTTAAAAGAATGCCTGGATAAGGTGCGGGGGAAATTTATAGTGACGTATAATGACTGCTCGTTTGTACGTGAATTGTATCAAGATTACCGCATTATTCCAATCGAGCGGCAGAGCAATATTACAGCATCGACGGTTTCCCAAAACTATAAGGAGATTATCATAAAAAATTTTGATTAAGGTAAATCAACATTGATTATGAAAGAACGGGAGGTGTCGGATTGAATGTAGATAGAATGAAAGAAGATTTGGAGCGTATTTATGCTAAAATCGAGCGGCTCAACAGTAAGGCGAAAGACATGGAGGCGCGGATACAAGAGGCAGAAAACATGGAATACTTAAAGATTATCCGCAAACATGGAATATCTGCTGAGGAGCTGCAGCTGATGATCGACATCAGCAAGGAAGAACAGAAACAGATCTTAGAAAACAGAGAGGAGCAGGCAGAACATGAAACAGATACATAAAAGAGTGGCCACTTTGCTGTTTGCCGCCGCATTGACCGGGCTCTTGGCCAGTGCGTCCCTTTTAAGCCCACCGGGAAGCCAGGTGGTATGGGCAAAAGGAGGAGAGGCGGAAACAGAGACAGTGCCTAACGAGCAGGAAACAGGACCGGTACAGACGGAATCAGATACTGTGGAAGAACAGCCGGAAGTAAAGATTACCATTGAAGTGCCGGAAGGATGGCAGTCGGATAAAGCAAGGGCAGGCATTCGGGTGGAAGATGCAAAAAATACCGGTGTTTTTTCTCCGGCAAAAGTAGAAGCCAGGGTTTCGGAAAACGGGCAGTGGCAGGATGTGACACAAAGCATGGCGGTGGAGATTCAGACAAATACCAGCGTCTATGTGCGGGTAACGGACCAGAATGGGCAGACCTATGAACAGAACCGCTATGTGGAATGTTTTGATAAGACAAAACCCACGTTAAGCGCAGCGGCAAAAGACGGGGTACTGTACATTCAGGGAAAAGATGAAGAATCCGGGATTGCTGCCATTATCGTCAACGGGAATGAATTTACAGAGCTGCAAGACGGAGCGCTGCAGGTACGCCTGCAGAAAGCCGACAGTACCTACCCTCAATTTACCCTGCAGGCCAGGGACCAGGCAGGGAATCTTTCGGAAAATTATAAAGTAGCGAACCCGTACTATGAAAACCCAAAAACACAGCAAGAAACTTCCCAGGCATCCGGGGAGGCGCAGGGGAACAATTCCCTGCCCTCTGATGCAACCGCATCCCCACCAACCAGTGCCGCCGGAACGGTGACGGAGCATCAGAGTACGGGAGGAAGTTCTGCACCTACAGAACCGGAAAATGTAGGATCGGATGCAGATGCCGGCAGGGTGCAGGGCAGTTCTTCCCAGATGACAGATGAGGGCGGCAAAGAGTTTTATACCATAACCACGAAAGGGGATAAGGTGTTTTATCTGGTGATCGACAAGGATAAGACGGATGAAAATGTATATCTGTTGACGGAAGTGGGAGAAAATGACCTTTTAAATTTTACAGATGGAAATACGGTTACCCTGCCCCAGAATCAGGCGGTGGTGGAAAATGCCCTGCCGATTGATAAGGTAGAGATGACTGAGGAAGGAAAAGAAATCGAAAAAGAGGAGACCAAAGAAAAAGAACCGGAGAAAAAGCCGGAAAAACAAAACAGTAATACCGGCACATATCTGTTGATGGGACTTGTCCTTGTGGCTGTGGGCGGCGGTTATTATTACATGAAGTTTGTGAGAGGAAAGAATCATTCCTTTGATGCCGATTATGATGAGGACGAAGATGAGGAAGAACCGGAACCAGGTATGGAAGAATATGAAGAAACATCCGGAGAGGATGAGCCGGACGGGGAAGCCTATGAGGAAGAAGAAGACGAGCCTTACGACGAGGAAGATTATAGTTAAGAATGGGGAAGCGGTGGGGAAATCACCGCTTCTTCTTCAAAATATAAACAGCGAAAACAGAGAAAAAGTTTTCATTCCAGTAAAGGAGAGGAGAAACTATGCAGTTAGTGATTACAGAGAAACCCAGTGTGGCAAGGGCAATTGCTCAAGTGCTTCATGCGGGAGAACAAAAGGACGGATACCTGGAGGGGAACGGTTACCGGGTGTCCTGGTGTATCGGGCATCTGGTGGAACTGGCCAGTGCAGATACCTACCGGGAGGAATGGAAGAAGTGGTCTTATGAAACCCTGCCCATTATTCCGGAGAAATGGCAGTATCAGGTGAAAGAGCAGACAAAGAAGCAGTATCAGGTATTAAAAAAGCTGTTCCATGATCCGGAGGTTTCAGACGTCATCTGTGCAACCGATGCCGGGAGGGAAGGAGAACTGATTTTCCGGCTGGTCTATGAGCAGGCAGGCTGTACAAAACCATTTAAACGGTTATGGATTTCCTCTATGGAGGAGAGAGCAATCTCAGACGGTTTTGCAAATCTGAAAGACGGCAGAGAATATGATCATCTGTATGAATCTGCGGTTTGCAGGAGTGTGGCGGACTGGCTGGTAGGCATCAATGCTACCCGTTTGTTTACGGTACTATACCGCCATAAGCTGACTGTGGGGCGGGTACAGACGCCTACCCTTGCCATGCTGGTGGAACGAGAACAAAGAATAGCAGAGTTTAAAAAGGAACCGTATTTCCTGGTACATCTTTTATGTGGTGGACTGGATGCGGTGACAGAACGGATCAGGGAAAAAGAGAATGCAGAGGAGATTATGAGAGCTTGCCAGAACCGGCAGGCTTTTGTTGTATCCGTGATAAAAGAAGAAAAAGCAGTACATCCTCCCAAACTTTATGATCTGACTACGTTACAGCGTGAGGCAAACCGTCTGTTTGGATTTACGGCACAGCAGACGCTTGATTACACCCAGGCATTGTATGAGAAAAAGCTGGTGACGTATCCAAGAACCGACAGCCAGTTTTTAACGGAAGATATGGAGCAGACCGCCAGGGAATTGAGCCAGGTGGTTCTGCAGAAGATCCCGTGCATGGAGGAGATCACTTATGAACCAGAGATTGGGCGGGTGCTGAATAGTAAGAAGGTATCCGACCACCATGCAATCCTGCCTACGATGGAATTGTCAAAAGCAGAGCTTTCCAAAGTGCCGGGCGGGGAGCTGCAGATCTTAACGATGATTGCAGTCCGCTTGGTATGTGCTACCGGGGAGAGCCACCGTTATGAAGCGGTACGGGCAGAACTGACCTGTGAGGGGAATACTTTTACTGCTGTAGGCAGATCTATCCTTACTGGTGGTTGGAAAGGATATGAGGAACGGTTTAAAAAATATTCTAAGGCAGACCGGGATAAGGAAGAAAAAGAAGAATTACCACTTCCTTCCCTTTCGGAAGGGATGTGTTTTGACCAGGTGGAAACGAAAGTCAGCCAGCATTTCACTGTACCACCCAAGCATTTCTCAGAAGATACGCTTTTAGCAGCTATGGAACATGCCGGAAGTGAGGAGATTACAGAAGAGGTGGAACGGAAAGGTTTGGGAACACCTGCAACACGGGCGGCAATCATCGAAAAGCTGGTAGAGAAAGGTTTTGTGGAACGGAAGAAAAAGCAGATGCTTCCTACCGAAGATGGGCAAAAACTGATTTCAGTGCTGCCGGAGGTGGTGAAATCCCCGAAGCTGACGGCAGAATGGGAAAATGATCTGTCTCTGATTGCCAGAGGGGAAAAGCCAGCCGATGTGTTTCTCTCAGGTATTGAGGAACTGGTTTCGGATCTGGTACATACCTATCATGAGGTAGGAGAGAAGGGAAAAGAACTGTTTTCCAGTGACCGGGAAGTCATTGGTATCTGCCCTAAGTGTGGCGGAAACGTGTATGAGAGTAAAATAAACTTTTATTGTGAGAACCGGGATTGCAGCTTTGCTTTATTTAAGAACAATAAATATTTTGCCTCCATGCGCAAAGAACTGACCAGATCTATTGTCCAGTCTTTTTTGAAAAATGGTATGGCAAAAGTGTCCGGTCTATATTCCCAGAAAAAAGACAGTACCTTTTCTGCGGTCATCCACATGGACGCATCGGGAAAATATCCCCAGTTTTCCATGACATTTGAAACAGAGAAAAAGAAATCCAAAGGAAAATAGAGAGGTAGAGAACATGAAAAAGAGAACAACTTTCAAGCGGATGTTATCCGGGATCATGGCGGCGATGACGCTGTTTACTACAGTTTTATCACCCATCAGTGCAGCGGCGGCGGAGCCGGAACCAAAAGAAAAGGAACCTCCGGCCTATGAGCAGGTAAAGGAACAGCTTTCAGCAGACGAAGTAGTAACCGCAAAAGATTATGAACTTCTGGCAGGAACTGCTTTTGATGTGGAAACAGATCTTACCGGGCTGGAGATTGTGGACGAAACAAAAGTAAAGGTGAAGCTTTATGAGGCAAAAAATGAATCGGGTGAAGATTTTTCCACCAGTCATGCGGATACCTATAAGGCCGTTTATTATGTGGAGCCCCTAAGCGGCCATCCTGTGTATCAGATTCAGAGGAATCTGATTGTAAAAGAACCGGAAAGCCAGACGGTATCAGAAAACACTGCCGGGACACAGGAGAGTGCAGGCCAGACACCGACTGTGGAAGAATCCGAAGAAGAGGAACCGGAGCCTGAGCGTGTGGATGTGCCAGATGTGACAGAAGAACCGGAACTACAGGAAGAAACCGAACAGACGGAGAAGACTGGAACAGGGCTGGAAGAAACACCGGAAACCAATATTCCAGAAACAATGGTTCCGGAAACAGAAATCCGTTCGGAGGATGAATTAAATGCTGCCTTAGAGAAGGCAAAAGAGCAGGATACGGTGGATGAGGAAACCGGGCTTACCCTTGGGGAAGTCTGGAATCAGATGATTGAAGGGGATGTAGATATTTTCTCCATGGAAGAAGGGGAAACCATTACTTTTACTGCTTACAGTCAGAAAAAAGCCAGATCTACGGACGTGGAAGTGACCAACGGAGAGTGGTATTATTACGCCGACTATGGTCTTGGAACTTATGTGACGCAGCCTTTTACCGTAAAGTTTGGTTCGGTCACAGCAACCGCTTATTGTATCGAACCGTCGAAACCAGGACCGGGAAGCGGCGTGTATGAGATTACTAAACTGGGAGGTGGGAAAGAGCTTGCGAAAGTCTGCTATTACGGCACGGGTGCAAGCGGTTCCTATAATTTTTATGAAAAAAAGCATCCAGATTTCTCAGAGGGGAAACGCTTCATTGTCACCCATTTGGCGGCTTCCTATGCAAATGGCAGTTCCGATGCTTTCTATGGAGCCAATGATACCGGCATTGCGCTGGCAAAGGAATTATATGATTACGCTGTGGGACAGGAAAACATCCCGGATGTGGACATGAAATTTTCGGATGCGGACGTGACTGCCTATGTAGACGGAAATCGTCAGCGCACCAAAGAGATTACCTTTAAAGCAGATGTACACCAGACAATTATCATGAAACTTCCGGATGGGGTGAAATTTCATAATGTTACCACCGGAAAAACCAGTGCTGCGGGAGCGGATGTAAAAGTGTCCGGGGGAACTGTTTTTTATCTGAGCGCACCCCTTACCCAGACCGCAGATGTGTCCGGTTCCTGGTCTGCGAAGATGCAGGGGAGTATCACAAAGGATTATTCTGCTTATAAGATTACTACGGGGGGTGACACACAAAGTCTGGCCCTTGTTTTTGGTGAAGGTGTGGAGGATAAAAAATATGTGAATTTCTCTGTAAAGTGGATCGAGCAGGCAATGGTAGAGATCGTAAAACAGGATGCAGATACGAAAGAGAACCTTTCCGGGGCTGTTTATGGAATTTACAGTGATGCCGCCTGTAAGAAGCTGATTACTCAAATGCCGGCAACGGATAAAGACGGCAAATCAAAGGTGACTATCCTGAAAACCCAGGATACGGTGTACTTAAAAGAGATCACGGCACCAACGGGGTACTGTTATAATGCCACGGCAAGTAATGTAACACTGGTGGCAAATAAAACGTCTACTGTGCATGTAACAGATAAAGAGCAGCTTGGAAACCTGACCGTTTATAAAGTGGGAGAGGTTTTTACCGGTGCAGTGTCCAATGCAGAGGGAACCACGTTCCAGTATGAGAGCCGCAAACAGAAAGGCGCTGTTTACAATGTATATGCCAAAGAAGATATAAAAACACCAACGGGCAAAATCGTGTACAAAGCCGGGGAACTGGTAAAAGAACATCTGGTAACGGGGGACAATGGGGAGGCGGTCTTAAAGGATCTCCATTTTGGAACCTACCAGATCACGGAAGTGCAGGCACCCCAGAACTTTGTCAACCAGAGAGAATCCAAAATGGTTACCCTCACTTATGCAGGACAGACGGCAGAGGCCGTTTTTGCAGAAACAACTTTCCAGAATGAACGTCAGAAAACAGAGGTCCATGTGGTGAAACTGGATAAGGATACAGAAAATCCGTTATCCGGTGCAGTGTTTGGTCTGTATGCCGGTGAGGATATGAAAAATGCAGACGGAACGGTGGTAGTAAAGAAAGATACGCTGCTTGGTAAGGCAGAAAGCAACGGAGAAGGAGAAGCGGATTTCTATGCAGATATTCCTATCGGATATGGTTATTATGTGAAGGAGCTGCAGGCCCCGGAAAATTATCTGCGTAACAGTGAGGAGGTGTATTCCTTCCGGTTTACCTACACCAATGATGAAGAGCCGAAGGTGACTTTTACCCATACCTTTGCCAATGAAAGGGTAAGTGCCACCATTAAGCTGCAGAAAACAGACCTGGAAACCAATACAAACAAGCCCCAGGGAGATGCCAGCCTGGAACATGCGGTGTATGGTCTGTACGCCAGAAAGGATATCGTACATCCGGATAAAAAGAGCGGAACCCTTTATAAAGCTGGGGAACAGGTGGGAACCCTGACTACCGATGCAGAGGGGAAAGCCTCGATTGAAAATCTGTATCTGGGAGAATATTTTGTAAAAGAGATCACACCGCCGGTTGGGTATCTGGCAGATGAAAGGGAATATGACTTGATCTGTAACTATGAGGGCGATTTAACAGCGGTAGTAGAGCGAAGCTGCACGTCCCCGGAGCAGGTGAAGAAACAGCCGTTCCAGATCATCAAAGCAGCCAATAACGGGAACACCGATGCAGAGCTTCTTGCCGGGGCGGGATTCACCGCTTATCTCAAATCTTCTTTAAAAGTCAAGGAAGATGGAACCTATGATTTTGCATCGGCAGAGCCGGTGGTGATCGGGGAGAACGGGGCAACGGAAATCTTTACAGATGAAAAGGGTTATGCCGTGTCCATCCCACTTCCCTATGGAACTTATGTGGTGCGGGAAACCACGACACCGCACAATTATAAGCCGGTGGATGATTTTATCGTGAGGATTACGGAACACAAGCCCACAGAACCCCAGGTATGGCGGGTGCTTCTGGATGCGGAGTTCAGTGCAAAGTTAAAGATCATCAAGCAGGATGATGAAACAAAGAAACCGGTACTGGCGGCAGATACGGAATTTAAGGTTTACGATCTGGATCATAAGAAATATGTAGAGCAGGTGACTACTTATCCAACGACAGTTACCCATAAATCCTATTTTACGGATGCGGACGGGTACCTGATCCTGCCACAGAATTTAAAGATCGGTCATTACCGGATCGAGGAAGTGACAGCCCCGGACGGTTATGTCATTAATAAAAACTATGTGGAAGTAAAGGTAGATACCGATACGCTGTACCAGATCGACCCGGTTTCCGGGGATGCCATTATTGAAGTGGTATATGAAAACCATCCGGTCAAAGGGGAACTGGTAGTGGTGAAAAAAGGTGACGTATTAGACGGCTACGGAAAAGATTTTATCTATGAGGAACAGAATCTTGCCGGAGCCGTTTTTGCTGTCTATGCAGCGGAAGATATTTATACCGCAGATTTCCAGAAAGACGGAAATGGGAACCGGATTTTAGAGTATGCCAAAGATACCCTTGTGGCGGAGCTGACCACAAATGAAAGCGGCAAGGCAGTCTTAAAGGATCTGCCTCTGGGAGCCTATCAAGTGGTGGAAAAGACAGCGCCGGAGGGATTTGTCCTGAACCCGGAGGAACAGAAAGTGACCTTTGCGTATGTGGATCAGGATACTCCGGTGGTAGTGGAGGCAGTGGAATGGATCAATGCCCGCCAGAAAGTAGAGATTGCGGTCATCAAGCAGGATGCAGAAAATGAGCAGGTCCTTGCCGGAGCAGAATTGGGTCTGTACGCAAAAGAGGATATCAAAGCCGGAGAGAAAGTGCTTGTGGAAGCAGACACCTTGTTGTCCAAAGCGGTGACCGGGAAGGATGGAAAAGCAGTATTTGAAGCAGATGTGCCATTTGGACGTTATTACATTAAGGAACTGCAGGCACCGGCTGGCTTTGTTTCTTCGGATGCGGTGATCGAGGTGACCGCCTCTTACCAGGGGCAGGAGGTGGAAGTGGTACGTTTGACAGAAGCCTTTAAAAACCAGCCGACTACCACAAAATTTACAAAAACAGACCTGACCACGGGAGTGGAACTTTCAGGAGCAACTTTGACAGTATTGGATAAAAAAGGCAATCAGATTGATACCTGGACTTCCGTAAAAGGGAAATCCCATATCATCAAACGCCTGCAGGCTGGAGAAACGTATATCCTTCGGGAGACCTTTGCACCATACGGATATCTGAAGGCAGAAGAGGTGGAATTTACCATTTCTGACACCGAAAAGGTACAGAAAGTGGAAATGAAAGATGAAGTGCCGGTAGGCCGTATCCTGATCAGTAAAAAGGGTGAGTTCTTAAACGAAGTGACCTGGAATGACATGGTGGCAGGAGCCATGGAATCTGTATGGGATTACCTGAATGGCTCCTTAAAGGACGTTACCTTTGAGGTCTACGCTGCAGAGGATATCAAAGCGGCAGACGGGGAAAGCGCTGATCATTTCAAAAAAGATGAACTGGTGGAAACCATCACCACGGATGCCCTGGGCTTTGCAAGGGCGGACGATCTTCCACTTGGAAAATATTATGTCAAAGAAAAAGAAACGGCAGATGGTTTTATACTGGACGACCAGGCCAGAGAGATCGACCTTACTTACCGTGACCAGGATACCCCGGTAGTCACTTATGACAGTGAATGGCAGAATAACCGCCAAAAGGCGAAAGTGACTGTCCTGAAAAAAGAAAAGGATTCTGACCGTGTATTAGAGGGCGGCGTCTTTGCCCTCTGTGTAAAGGAAGATATTAAAAACGCAGACGGAAAAGTGCTGGTAAAGGCGGATACGGTTGTGGAACAGAAAGCAACGGATGCAGAGGGCAAGATCCTCTTTACTGCGGATCTGCCTGTAGGCGGCAGTTTTTATGTGAAAGAAGTACAAGCTCCGGCAGGTTTCGTCACGACAGAGGAACGAAAAGAGTTTACCTTTGATTATGCGGGGGCAGAAACGCCGGAGGTTGTCTTTGAGTTTCTGTATGAGAATGAGGCAACTACCTTTGAAATCACAAAATCGGACCTGACTACGGGAGAGGAACTGCCGGGGGCGAAGCTTCAGATGACAGACCCGGATGGAAATGTCGTGGATTCCTGGGTGTCCGGGAAAGAGCCGCATATCATCAAGGAACTGGAAGTAGGAAAAGAGTATGTGCTGACGGAAATCCTTCCGGCAGAGGGATATGTGACCGCAGAGAGCATTACTTTTACAGTAGAAAACACTGCAGATGTTCAGAAGGTGGAAATGAAAGATGATGTGACGAAAGTAGAAATCAGCAAAGTGGACATGACAGACGGCAGCACGGAAATGGAAGGTGCAAAGCTGTATATCCTGAATGAAAACAACGAAGTCATGGAAAGCTGGACTTCCGGGAAGAAACCGCATTATGTGGAGAAACTGCCGGTTGGGAAATATACGCTTTTGGAAGAGAGCGCACCAAAAGGATATATCGTTTCACAGAAAGTCCCATTTGAAGTGAAGGACACCGGAGAGATCCAGTCTGTGAAAATGGAAGATGCCCAGGCAATGGGAAAAGTGATCTTAAATAAAACGGATAAAGACACCCAGAAGCCGCTGAAAGGCGTGGAATTTACCCTGTATGACAGGAAAGGAAAAGCACTGGAAACACTGGTGACAGACAGTGCAGGCCATGCGGAATCCAAAGAATATCCGATTGCCATCTTTAAAGATGGAACGTATGAAAAAGCCCTTGTTTACATTTTAAAAGAAACAAAGACACTGGAAGGGTATCAGCTGGATGAAACCGAGCATGAGATTACATTTGGGTATGCAGATGACCGGACACCAGTGGTGGAATACCAGATGGAACTGACTAATGAAAAACTTCCGGAAGAGAAAGCACAGAATCCGGGAACACCGGGACAACCCTCCACTTCCGTCCATGCACCCAAGACAGGGGATGAAACGAACATCTGGCTGTTTGTGGCAGTTATGGCGGCATCGGCAGGCGGCGTGGGATTCCTTACCTGGAAGAAAAAGAGAAAATAGGAACAAGCAGATCAGGGGCTGTGCAGGTGCATGGCCCTGAGTTTTGGAAGAAAGCAGGTGTATTTTGATGAAGAAAATCCAGACAGAAGTAACAACGCGAAAAGACAACAGACAGGTGCTGCGGCTTGCCCGGTATGGGGTAAAAATGCAGAAAACGAAGAAAGAAAAGGAGAAACAGCATGAAGTATCAGAAATTTAAGAGCTATGTTGAGGAACATATTAAAGATTATCTGCCGGAAACGTATCAGGATGCAGTTGTTTCGGTGCAGACTGTGAAGAAGAATAACAGCCAGGAGCTTGACGGGCTGAATATCCAACTTGCAGAAGAAAATACCACCCCCATAATTTATCTGAACCATTATTATGAGGACTATCAGAATGGACGGGTGATAGGGGATATTTTAGAGGAGATTGCCCAGTGCCGGGAGACTTATCGTGTGAAAGAACATTTTCCCATCGAGAATCTGTTTGATTTTGAAAAGAATCGGGAGCGGATCATTTTTCAGGCGGTGGGGAGAGAGGCGAATCAGGAACTGCTTTCCAATGCTCCGCACCATGTGGAACAGGATATGGCGCTGATCTATAAGATTCTGCTGGACAAAGAAAAGGGGGGAATGGCCAGCATTACCATTGACCATGCATTGCTGGAACGCATGGGAGTGGATGAAGAGACTCTTTACCAGACGGCGATGGAGAATACAGTCCGGGAATTTCCAATGACCTTTTTTGCTATGGATGATGTCGTAAGGGAAATGTTGGAGCAGGACCTTTTTGGCTTTTCCCTTGCTACATTGGAGGATGCAGAGATGAAAGACTTTCTGCAGGAGATTTTCCAGGAACAGACAGGATTTCCAAAAGAGCAGTCTCCGTTTTACATACTGACGAATGAGCAGAAAATGGAGGGTGCGGGTGTGTTATTTTATCCGGGAGTGCAAGAACTGGTGGCAGAGAAAATGAACGGTGATTATTTTGTACTGCCGTCATCAGTCCATGAAGTGTTGATCGTACCAGACGATGGCAATATGAACTTTGAAGAACTCCGTACCATGGTAAATGAGGTGAATCAGACAGAGGTGCATCCAGCGGAAGTGCTGACCGGTCAGGTGTACAGCTATGACAGTGCGCGTGGCTGTCTGATGCTGGCAGAAGAACGCTCCGCACAAAAACAGCGGGAGAGGCAGGGTGAGAAGAAAGGTATTCTGGAGAAGTTAAATGAGAAAAAGAATGCCGTACAAAAGAGTGAGCCGGGAATGCAGAAGTTAAGTCCGGAACCGGCACTATAACAATGGAAGATTCAGCAAGAGGCTGCATGGGGAAAACCTATGCGGCCTCTTTGGAAAAAAGGAAGGAGAACATAAGATTGAAAGTAGGACTGGTGGACTGTGACAGCCACAATTTTCCCAACCTGCCCTTGATGAAACTTTCGGCATACCACAAACAGAAAGGAGATCAGGTATCCTTTGCAGAGTGTGGGAAATTTTATGACCGGTTATATATCAGCAAAATTTTTACAGGATCACGGGAGCCGATGCTGCCTGCAAGCGGCGAAATCATCCGTGGAGGGAGTGGTTACGATCTAGTGAATCATCTGCCGGATGAGGTTGAGCATATCTATCCGGATTATGGGCTGTATCCTGGGCTTACGAAGGATACCGCTTATGGATTTCTCACAAGAGGGTGTCCGAGACAAAATCATGGATTTTGTATTACACCCCAAAAGGATGGCTGCATTAGTCAAAAGACTGCAGATTTAAGCGAGTTTTGGAACGGACAGAAAAAGATCCTTTTGTTAGACCAGAACCTGTTAGCCTGCCGGGAGCGGATGGAATTGTTGAACCAACTGGTAGATTCCGGAGCATGGATAGATTTTCAGGGAGGGTTGGATGTACGGTTTTTAAATGGTGAAATCCTTTCCCTGTTTAAACGGATGAAAGTGAGCAGTTATCATTTTGCATGGGATGATCCAAGAGAAAATTTACAGGAACAGTTCCGGCTTTTTTTCAGAGCGGGATTTATAAAGAATAGAAGCTGCGGTGTGTACGTACTGACAAATTACTGGAGCAGTCTGGAGGAAGATCTATTCCGTATTTACACGCTGCGGGATATGGGTTTTTTGCCATTTGTTATGATTTATGATAAGCAGAAGTATGTAGATGAGAAGGGAAGGTGGCATCCGGATGTGGCTTACCAGTATAGCGAAGAACAGCTTCGTAAATTTAAAGTTTGCCAGCATTTACAGCGGTGGTGTGCAAGAGTATGGATACTGAAAAAATGCCCGAAGTTTGAAGCATATGAACCATACCGCAGGTGGCTGGAGAGAGGGCAGCCAGTACCCACAGAGAGGAGCGGGAAAAGATGACACTGGGAAGAAAGATAAAGAAAATCCGAACTTACCGGGGAATGACACAGAAAGAATTGGGAATCCGGTTAGGATATAAGGAGAATGGGGCTGACGTGAGGATTGCTCAATATGAATCAGATCAGCGCAGGCCAAAGGAAGGTACGTTGTATCAGATAGCGGAGATCCTGGAAGTCAGTCCGTTTCATTTTATCCGATTGGAAGAGGGCAGCCCGGAAGAAGTGGTGCGGTCACTTTTATGGCTGGAGGAAGAAAAAATAGATCTGCTACAATGCTTTTCGATACAAGATAGAGAAGATGTGCTTCATGCAGAGAAATTTCTCAGAGGTGGAGATAATCGCACCTGTTTTTCTCTGAGAATTATGATACATGATATAAAACTGGGAGCAGCTGTCTGGGAGTGGCTTTCAAAGAAAGAGGCAGTGCGAACCGGGATAATGACAGAGGAAGAATATCAGGAATGGAAATGGAATCAGATGGCAATGGATGTTTCTCTTTAGATACAATTTTATGGTAAGGGCTGTGGGGATGTGATATGATTGTAAGTAATTAAATTGGAAGCTGTGAGGATAAACAAATGGATTTTGAGAATTTATTACCAGCTAAAAATCGTGATGAGTTACGACAATGGCTGTTAGAAAATCATGATAAAGAAAAAGAATGTTGGGTGGTTGTTAAGAGAGGGCGCCCTGTAGATGACGGGACTTTCTGGTATATAGATGCCGTTGAAGAAGCTATGTGCTTTGGCTGGATTGACAGCACTACAAAGAAAATGGAAAATGGAATAACTGCGCAAAGATTAGCACCCAGACGCAAAGGAAGTTTGTGGTCAGAATTAAATAAAGAGCGTTGCCGCAGAATGGAGAAGTTAGGGCGGATGACAGATGCGGGCAGAGCTGTTTTGCCAGATATGTCAGAAAAAGGGTTTGTGATTGATGAAGATATATTAAAGGCACTTCAATTAGACAATGAAGCTTGGAATAACTTCCAACAGTTTCCGCATCTTTATCAACGAGTGCGAATTGATACAATTCAAATTAAGAAAAAGCAGCCCGAACTATTTCAGAGTCGATTGCAAAAATTATTAGAAAACAGCAAAAAAGGCATTATGTATGGCGACTGGAATGATAATGGTCGATTACTCGATTATGAGTAAATAATCAAATTTCAGGTTGTCGAGATTATCCAGAATGCAGAATAAACAGCCAGCCGCAAACGGCTGGCTGTCTTACTGTGCCTCGTGTTGTAATACTGCTTTTATCATTGCGCCGGCAAGTGCTTGTTTACTGGGAGAGACACCTTTCCACAATTCTTCCAGTTCTTTGATTTCACTGATCTCATTGGATGAGAGTTCGTCCTGAAGAAGATAATCAGGAGAAATGTTCAGTGAATTGCAGATCGCTATGAATACCGGCAGACTGGGGATCTTTGTGCCGCCTTCAATCTGACGCAGATAAGTTGCGTTGATATTACATGATTCTGAAACCCGTTCGGCAGTGAAGCCCCGGTCTTTTCTGACTTGATTTATACGTTTGCCTAATCCATTCTTTTCCATAATTCCACCTGTTTATTAGCTGATAGTTATTATTGTGTACACTAAAAGACTATAATATGATTGCAGATAATAATAGATTCTGATAGACTATACAATATTAGCTTATAGATATAAGGAGGATGAAAATGCGGAAAATGTGGAGAAAGATACGAGAGAAATGGCTTTCTTTCTGGGATGATGATACATATGATCCGGGGAAGAACCATTTAAGCCAGACTGATAAACGTTCTTTATTGTATGGCGGTTTTATGATTGCTGCGGCTACGATGACAGTAACTATTTTCGTGATCGGTATCAATGATATAAAAGCAAACAGGCAGAACACAGAAGATATGGCGGATATTGTAAAGATGGTTTCAACTTACATGGCAACGGCAACAGATTCTGAATATGAAAAGATTGCGGAAACAATCCGTCGTGACCTGGTGTTCAGCGAGTATGGTGGAGATGTGGAAAACCTGATAAAGTATATCCCCAATACTGCAGAAATCTGTAGTGTGGAACGGGGAAATTGTCCTTTCCGGACATGCCTGGTATTTCCAAACACAGGGGAACTTTATGGCCTGGATATTTATGAAGAAACAGGTGAACCGGACAGCACAGAAGAACAGAATTGTCTGCAGTATTCCTTTGGGTATGATGAAGTCAGTGAAGCACATGTCAGTATAGCCACTTGTCCCGGCGAAGGGAAGAGCAGTGTATCTATCCAGCGGGGACGTGGCATTGTCAGCGGCCATAGGATGAAGAACTTATTCTGTGATACTTGTATCGGGAAGATGCTGCACACTATGGAACACCAGATCGTGGAGGAAGTCATTATCTGCGATCTGGTGGAAAAGAAATTTTATCCGGTGGAAGAAGGAACCCTGCAGATCGGCAGCTATGAGTTTGAAATACTATATGACGACGGAGACTATACCATCGAAATTAGGGATGTGGAAGGAACATAAAAGGAAAGAGGTGAGAGGTAAAGAAAAAGTATTTTGAATCACTGTAACTGATAAATACATTGCTTTACGGGAAGATTGCTGTTAAAATATGTAAAGGAGTAACCGTGTACAGGGTTGGTTATCAGCCTTCCGGATTTTGTATCCCCTTGTTTGGGAGAACAGATGAAGGGAGGTGGGGCAGATGGATACATATGAAGTCTTGACACTTTTGTTTCTTGGCGGAACGTTTCTCATCGCTTTGCTTGCCTATCTGGATGATAGGAACAACAAGCCAAAAAAATAAATGCCTACCCTGTCTGCCAACAGAGTAGGCGGCTCTTATTAAGAGCTGATTAACCTATATCCGGAAGCATCCACCTTGTGGGCGGTTGCTCTTTCTATATATCAACTATAGCATTTTCCCTTAAAGATGTAAAGCAGATTTTCACACAGCCAGACCGATAAAAAAGGTGCGGCTGTTTTTTTATGCCAGAAAAGGAGGGACCGCTATGGCGAGAAAATACGATACCATATCGGCGCTGGCCGAGAGGACAGCGAAAGAGGTCGTAAAAAATGAAGAAACCTGGAAAACGTATCTGAATACTGCCGCCAGGATTTATAAATATCCGTTTCAGGAACAGATGTTGATCTATGCACAGCGTCCGGATGCCACCGCATGTGCAAGCATTGAGATCTGGAACGGAAAAATGAATTGTTGGGTAAATAAAGGTGCAAAAGGGATTGCCCTGATCGATGAGGATGCCCCGGTACCAAGGCTGAAATATGTTTTTGACGTGAAAGACGTTCATAAAGCCAGAAGAATCGGACGTGATCCGTATTTGTGGGAGTTTAAGCCGGAGCAGGAAGAAGCGGTGCTAAACCGTTTGGAGCGCATTTACGGGGAAACGGATCAGGAAAAAATGTTTGCGGGACGTCTGCTGGAGATTGCAGAACGGATAAGCGAGGACTGTTATCAGGAAATTGCTTCTGACCTTTCTTATCTGACCGAGGGGAGTTTTCTGGAAGGCCTGGATGAATATTCTATGGAGGTGCATCTGCGGGAAACATTAAAAGCCAGTATTTCTTATACGCTGCTTACCCGGTGCGGGGTGGATGTGGAGACCTATGGGGATTCCCTGAATTTTGAGTTTATCCATGAATTTAATACAGTTCCGGTACTGGCGCAGCTTGGGAACAGTGTCACGGAGCTGTCTAAACCCATCCTTATGGAGATTGGGAAAGCAGTCCGTGCATATGAGCGGACAATTTCCGAAAAAGCAGTTGACAATTCACAAGACTTACGCTACAATGCTTTAAAGCGTGAAAGCGAAATGAAGGAACAAGAAACAGGAAAAGAGATAAACTCAGAAGAGAAAGAAGAAAGGGGCAGTGAAGATGGAATTGACATATCAGAAGAGCGGAGATTATTACATCCCGAATATCAGGATGGACGAACAGCCGGAGGGAACCCTGACGAAGTACGGGCTTCTGCGGAAGAAATACCTGAAGGAGAACAAGGGAGGCCTTTACTCCGGACTGCTTTTGAGGGGCAGGCTGACGGAACACCTGCTGGAGATCCAGGAAACAGCAGAGCAGAGAATGGAGCTTCTGACCAGGCAGATGGCAGAGGAGCAGGGCGTGGACGAGAGCCTGAAAGAGCAGAACCCCATGGCCTGGGTACAGCAGATGAACAGCATCCGGCAGACAGCCGAGGAGATCATCCTGACGGAACTGATCTATCGTTAGGACAGCCACAAATTCATACAGAACCAGAAAAATCGGACAGTGACGAGCTGCCCGATTTTTTGTCTTCTGTGGAGGAAAATACCTATTCCATGCCGGAGGAAGCCGAAGTGCAGGGCGAACCGGTCTATGAGCAGATGAACCTTTTTCCCACCATGGCGGAACAGGCAGGAAACATTGCCATAGACCATGCAGATGACTGGCTGATGCCGCCTGCAGAAAATCCCATTACAAAAGAAATGATAGAATATGCCCTGCTTACCGGCGGCGGGCAAAAGGACAGCCGTCCCCGTATCTTTGCGAAATACCAAAAGGGCCTGGACGATAAAACCATGGAGGAATTTCTAAAGAAGGAATACGGCATGGGCGGAAAAGGCTTTACGTTCCAGGGGCAGCCTTTTTGTATCTGGTATGACAAATCCGGGATGAATTTTGCAAAAGGGAACGCCGCCCGTTTTCAGCCGGCCCTGAAACTGGATTGGGCAGAAGTAGAAGAAACAACGCACCAGCTGATCTGTTCCGGCAGATATATGGAAGAGGCAGAAATCTGGCATGTGCCAACGCTGGAGAGGATGGAGCTGGCTTCTAAAATTTATTTTTTCTTCCGTGATGAATATGGAACAATGCCGGAAGAACTAAAGTTCCACAGGGGCAGTGTCCCGGAGTGTGAGGAGGCACTGGCAGAAATGCTTTCTACCACCGAGGGGATTGATAAGATCCTGGGCCATATGGACCAGGCAATCGACAAATTGGACCGGGGCGAGGCCAGACCAAGGATCCGGCTGATCTACCGTCCAAAGGATATACGGACATCGGTGGAAGAACTAAAGCGGATACAGGTTAAATTTCCGCCTGCAGAAAAACTGGACATCCCAAAGGAGACGTTTATCACCCAGGATGAGATAGACCATCGGCTTGGCAGGGGAAGCGGAGTTTCCGAAGGACTGTTCCGCATTTATGAATTTTTTCAGCAGAATGCGGATAAAAAGGAACAGATAAAATTTCTGAAAAGCGAGTATGGAATGGGCGGCTCTTCACCGGGGCTTGTAGGGGCATGGCACAGTTATGAAGATCATGATGGCAAGGGAATCCACCTGCGGAAAGGGAATATTCTGGAACCGACAGCGGAGATCCTGATTTCCTGGCCGAAGGTGGCAGAGCGTATCCGGAAACTGATGGAGACAGACCGCTATCTGACAGAAGAAACAAAGGCGGCTTATCAGGACTGGGTAAAAGAAAAAGAACAGAAACTGCTGGAAAAGGCGCAAAGAGAACTGCAGAAAACAAAACTTCCAGTAGTCGCATTGGAGAATACAGAGGATCATTCCGATTACAGCATAGGCTTTTTCACTTACCATTACCAGGATGGAAGGGAGGGCGTCCGCTACCGCCTTGTGACCATTGGGGAAAACGGAAAGCTGGAACCCTATCTGGAAAACGGGAGCTTCTTTATCAATGAGAGTGCAGCCAGGGAATATATAAACGCCCACAAAAATGAATTTCAGCTCGTTCCTTATGAGGAACTGGTAGTTGGGGCGGCACAGCAGATGCAGGACCAGGAGCAGCCCCCAGAGCCGGAGATGAGAGGACCAAAAGCGAAAATATCCGAAGAAACAGGGATTTCCCAAGAGGCAGTAGAAGCAGAGCAAGCAGAACCGGAAGGACCACGGGAAAGGGAGCCGCTGTTGCCGGATATGGAACCAGAACCTGAGCTGGATGCCACCCGGAAGGAAGAACAGCCTAAGGCGGAGATCCTACGGGGAGTAAACTTCCATATCACAGACGATGCGCTTGGAAAGGGAAGTGCAAGGGAGAAATATGAGCAGAATGTAGCAGCAATCCAAACCCTGCAGAAGATTGAAAGTGAAGACCGCACCGCCACCAAAGAAGAACAGGAAATTTTAGCCCGGTACGTGGGCTGGGGTGGGCTTCCGGAAGCTTTTGACGAACAGAACAGTGCATGGCATGACCGATACGTGCAGCTAAAGGGATTACTAACTGCAGAGGAGTATGCCTCCGCCAGGGAATCTACCCTAAATGCCCACTATACTTCCCCGGAGATTATCCGCACCATGTATGAGACACTTCATCGGATGGGATATGAAAAAGGGAATCTCTTAGAGCCCTCCATGGGAACCGGAAACTTCTTCGGGATGCTGCCGCCAAAGATGCAGGCGAGCCGTCTGTACGGAGTGGAATTAGACAGCCTGACAGGAAGGATCGCAAAACAGCTTTATCCCCAGGCAAAGATCCAGGTGACCGGTTTTGAGAAAACCAGTTATCCCAATGATTTTTTTGACGTGGTGGTGGGGAATGTTCCCTTTGGCCAATACAAAGTGTCCGATAAGCCTTATGATAAGCACAATTTTATGATCCATGATTACTTCCTGGCGAAGTCACTGGACAAGCTCCGGGCAGGCGGCATCCTTGCCGTTGTGACCTCTAAGGGAACCATGGATAAAAAGAATCCCGGAGTACGGAAATACCTGGCACAGCGGGCGGAACTTTTGGGGGCAGTACGCCTCCCCAATACGGCATTTAAGGAAAATGCGGGAACGGAAGTGACGTCAGATATTTTGTTCTTTAAAAAGCGTGACCGTGTCATGGATATCGAGCCGGACTGGGTACATCTGGGGGAAAATGCAGACGGCATTACCATGAACCAGTATTTTATCGACCACCCGGAAATGATAGCCGGAAAGATGGAACTGGTATCCGGTCCCTATGGAATGGAGGCTACCTGCAGCCTGGTGGAGGGAAAGCCGTTCTTTGAACAGTTACGTGAAGCTATGGGGAAGATTGACGGAAGGATCGAAGCCTCTGGTTTGGATGAACTGGAAGATGATACAGACCTAAAGGCCATCCCGGCTGATCCGGAAGTGAAAAATTACAGCTATACGGTGGTGGAAGGGGAAGTCTATTACCGGGAAGATTCTGTGATGAAGCCCGTGGAACTTTCAGAAAAAATGAAAGACCGCATCCGGGGAATGGTAGCTTTGAGGGAACTTACCAATGAACTGATTGCCTATCAGTTGGAAGAATATACAGAGACGGAAATTAAAGAAAAACAGGAGGAACTTTCCAGAAGTTATGATGCTTTTACAAAAGAGTTTGGGCTGATCAATTCCCAGACCAACCGGAGGGTGTTTAACCAGGACTCCAGTTACTGCCTGCTCTGTTCCCTGGAAATCTTAAATGAGGATGGAACCCTTAAGAAAAAAGCGGATATGTTTACAAAACGTACCATCAAAAAGCAGGAGCCGGTGACTTCTGTGGATACGCCGTCAGAGGCCCTGACGGTATCGTTAAGCGAAAAGGCTGCGGTAGATCTGCATTTTATGGAGGAGCTGCTTGGAGGAGAGGAACCTCATGAACGGATCATTCGGGAATTATCCGGTGTTATCTTTAAGAACCCTTTAAGTGACCTGGAGGACGCATATGCAGGGTGGGAAACCAACGATGCTTATCTGTCCGGGAATATCCGGGAAAAGTTAAAGATCGCCCGCCTTTGTGCAAAGGAACACCCGGAGTATGCCATCAATGTGGCGGCACTTGAGCGGGTGCAGCCTAAAGAACTGGATGCTTCGGAAATAGAGGTACGACTGGGAGCCACCTGGATCGAGCCAATGTACATCAATGATTTTATGCGGGAGGTTTTTGAAACCCCGGAATGGAAAGTAAATGGAAAATATATTGATGTGCAGTATTCCCCTATCACCGGGCAATGGTATGTAAAAGGAAAGAGTGCGGATAGCGGGAACCCGCTCATTGAGATGACCTATGGGACCGGACGGGCTAATGCCTATAAAATACTGGAAGATTCCCTGAACCTGCGGGACAGCCGGGTGTTTGACACGGTGATGGAAGATGGTGTGGAAAAACGCATCTTAAATAAAAAAGAAACCACCCTGGTAAGCCAGAAACAGGAGGCCATCCGGGAGGCCTTTAAGGACTGGATATTCCGGGATGGAGAGCGCAGGGAGGTCCTCTGCAAAAAGTATAATGAGCTGTTTAACTCTAACCGTCCACGGGAGTATGACGGTGCCCACCTGACGTTCCCGGGTATGACACCGGATATTGACCTGCGTCCGCACCAGAAGAATGCAGTTGCCCACCAGCTTTACGGGAATAATACTTTGCTCGCTCACTGCGTGGGGGCGGGAAAGACCTTTGAAATGATAGCGGCGGCCATGGAGAGCAAGCGCCTTGGACTGGCACAGAAATCGCTCTTTGTAGTTCCGAACCACTTGACGGAGCAGTGGGCGTCAGACTTTTTGCGGCTGTATCCGGGGGCGAATATTTTGGCTGCTACCAAAAAGGATTTTGAACCGGCGAACCGGAAAAAGTTTTGCTCCAGAATAGCCACCGGAGAGTATGATGCGGTAATCATCGGCCATACCCAGTTTGAAAAAATCCCACTTTCCAAAGAAAGGCAGGAGCAGACCATCCAACGCCAGCTCTCGGAAATTGAAATGGCCATTGAGGTCGCAAAAGCGGAAAAAGGGGAGCGCTATACCATCAAGCAGATGGAAAAGACCAAAAAATCTTTGCTTGCGAGGATGGAAAAGTTAAACGATTCCACCCGGAAGGATGATGTGGTGACCTTTGAGCAGTTGGGGGTTGACCGGCTGTTTGTGGATGAGAGCCATGGTTTTAAAAATCTGTTCCTGTATACGAAAATGCGGAATGTGGCGGGGATCGCCCAGACAGAGGCACAGAAGTCCTCGGATATGTTTGCGAAATGCCAGTACATGGATGAACTGACCGGGGGAAAGGGCATCACCTTTGCCACGGGAACCCCCATCAGTAATTCCATGACGGAGTTATATACCAACATGCGTTATCTACAGTATGGGATGCTGCAGCGCATGGGTCTGGGACATTTTGACAGCTGGGCTTCCGCATTTGGAGAAACCATCACCGCCATTGAACTTGCCCCGGAAGGCACCGGTTACCGGGCGAAAACACGATTTGCCAAGTTCTTCAATCTGCCGGAGCTGATCTCTATTTTTAAGGAAACGGCAGACATCCAGACACCGGATATGTTAAAGCTGCCGGTGCCGGAGGCAGTATATGAGGATGTGGTTATAAAACCCAGTGAATATCAGAAAGAAATGGTGGAAAGCCTGGCACAGAGGGCGGAGGCTGTCCGTAACCGTATGGTGGAACCTTACGAAGATAACATGCTGAAAATCACCAACGACGGAAGAAAACTTGCACTGGATCAGCGGCTTGTGGATCCCATGCTGCCGGATGAAGAATCTTCAAAAGTCAATGCATGTGTGGGGAAGGCCTTAAAAATCTGGGAAGAAACGGCACAGGACAGAGCGGCCCAGTTGATTTTCTGCGACTTGTCCACCCCGAAAATAGCAGGAAAAACAAAAGCAGATATAGATGGGGGAAGTAATGAAACGGGAATTTTTGATGATGTGTACCATGAGATCGAGCGGAAACTGATTGCAAAAGGAGTGCCGCAGGAAGAGATCGCATTTATCCATAGCGCCAACACAGAAACAAGAAAAGCGGAGCTGTTCGCAAAGGTAAGAAGCGGGCAGGTCCGCTTTCTGCTTGGTTCCACCGCAAAGATGGGCGCAGGGACCAACGTCCAGGACCGGCTGATTGCAGAACATCATCTGGATGTACCCTGGAGGCCGTCAGATATTGAACAGCGGGAAGGGCGCATCATCCGGCAGGGGAATCAGAACCCGTCTGTGCGGATCTTCCGCTATATCACGGAAGGAACCTTTGATGCCTATTCCTGGCAGGTGATTGAAAATAAGCAGAAGTTTATCGGCCAGATCATGACCAGCAAATCCCCGGTACGTTCCTGTGAGGACGTGGATGAGGCAGCACTTTCCTATGCAGAGGTGAAAGCCCTTGCCACCGGCAATCCTTACATTAAGGAAAAAATGGATCTGGATATCCAGGTGGCAAAGCTGAAACTGCTAAAAGCCAACCATACCAGCCAGATCTACCGGCTGGAAGATAGCATTGCCAAGGATTATCCGCAGAAGATCAGCGCCGTGCGGGAAACCATTGCCGCCCTTACCATTGATACTGCCCACTATCAGGAAGTGAAAACTGCTGATAAGGAATCGTTTGCCATGAAGATCGGGGAACGGACATATACCGATAAAAAAGAGGCAGGAGCCGCCCTGATCGCTTTTTGCAGGCAGGTAAAAACAGTGAATACGTCAATGCCTATCGGAGAATACCTGGGATACCAGATAAGTGTTAATTTTGACAGCTTTTATCAAAAGTTTACCCTGAACGTGAAAGGCGCTATGAGCCATAAAATAGAAATCGGAACGGATGAGCTTGGAAACATTATCCGTATCAATCATGCGCTGGAGAGCATGGAAAAGAACCTGGCAAAAGAGAAAGAAACCCTTAGCAATCTGGAGAACCAGCTTGAAAATGCCAAAGCAGAGGTAACGAAACCTTTTCCAAAGGAGTCTGAACTGCAGGAAAAAACGGAACGGTTATCCGCACTCAATGCGCTTTTAAACATGGATGAAAAAGGCGGTGAGGCATTTCTGGAGGACGGCGGAGAACCGGAGGAACCAACAGAAAAAGCCAAAAAGCCGTCCATCATGGAAAAGCTGGCGAAGTATCAGGGGGAGAGCAGCCAAGGCGAAATGGAACATACAAAACAGCAGGAAATAGCAGCAAGTTTATAGGAGGAAACGTCTATGCCATCAGAAAAAGAGAACATGACCATTGATGTTGCAGAGGAACCAGTCAAAGAAATGCCAAATGTGGAGGAACTTTTAAAAATCCTGATTGACCTGAATATGGCACAGGAGCAGCAAACGGTCCATCTGCTAATGAATTATATGAATGATGTAGAAGAAAATTTTTATAACGTCCTGGAAGAACTGGACATGGTCAAAGAGCAGCTTCACCAGATCCAGCAGACACCACAGAGCAAAACCCTCAGGGACCGCCTGACGGAAGTTTCCGGACAGCTTGAGCAGAGGATCTCTGCCATGCAGGAAAAAATAGGCAGCATGCGGGCAACTTTGAATGAGAAAGCGGGAAAGGCAGTCCAAAAGTTTAAAGAACATGGAGTGACTGCCTTAAATCATGTCTGTGAAACCCTTGGAATCAAGGAGATGATAGTTTCCCTGAGAGACGATCTGTTACGAACAGCGGGAGATATGCAGGCATCTATAGATAAGATTGACAGAGTAAGCCAGGAGCTGCGGGAAACCACCACCCACACCAGAAATATCGGCAGGGCGCTTTCCGGTAAGGAGACCCTGGCCACACCGGAAGCAAAAGAACATGGTTTTTTCCATCACATCAAACGTCCCTACCAGGGAATGAAACAGTTCTGTCTGAGAAAAGCAGGGGAGATGGATAAAGGGATCGCAAAGCTGGAGGCATTGGAGCAGGGGGCAGGCCAGATCCAGGAGGGACGCAAGAAACTCCAAGAACAAGGGAAAGACAAGCCCTCCATTATGGACAAGCTGACCACTTACCAAAAGAGCCAGGGGGTAAATGCACCGGCAGCTACTCAGAATAAAAAGAAAGAAAACGTATTATAGGGGAAATCCCGGAAAGGAGCAGGTATGGGAAGATATACAGAATTGCAAATGGCGTGGAACGAAAATAGAGAGGATTTCCGCAGGCTCAAAGAAGAAATGGATAGGAATGAGGAAGCTTTTCGTAAAATGGAGAAAGAGATGGAGGAATTGGAGCAGGAACCCATTAAGGACAGCGATGTGGTAGTAATGTATTCCTCACAGTTCGCATCCGAATATGTTGTCTGCAAAATAACAGACCAGAGCCGGGAATGGGTAAAAGAACAGATGGAAACCATTGCCGGAATGGATGAAGATACACGGTCAGATCTGGTCATAGAAGAATATTTCAGAAGCCAAGGGGCAGAAGCTGTCCCCATCCTGGATTCCAGCGGGAAAGGAGATGATTACCCATTCTTTTATGATTTCTGGTTTGATATGGACGGAACCGAAGTGGTAGAGAATACAGAACGTCCCATAAAAGACCAGGTGCAAAACCTCATTAACCGCATCGACTTTGGGGAATCGGTATTAAATGATTCAGAATGGAAATTACTGTATGCTTATGCAGAAAAGAATGGAGATATGGAAGCGGTGTACCGGCTGGCCCAAGAACTCCGTGATACGCTTCATGAACCGGATTTTCGTGTCCATGAGCAGGTGATCGAAAAAGCATGGAAGGAGATCGAGCAGCCAGAGGAACTGACATTTTCCAGCGAAGCGGAAAAAGAGCTGTTTACCGGAGAGACAGACCGTTTTGGAATCTATCAGTTAAAAGAAGGGGAGGAACTGCGTTACCACCGCTTCACGAACCTGGCTCTATTGGAAAAATCCGGGCTGCAGGTGGAAAAAGAAAATTATGAGCTGATTTATACAGCACCGCTACAGGAAGGACAGACACTGGATGATATTTTTGAACAGTTTAACCTGTTCCGCCCGGAAGATTTTACCGGGCATTCTTTGTCAGTCAGCGATATCGTGCTGATACATAAAAACAGGGAAAATCATGCCCAGTATGTGGATAGCGTTGGGTTCCGGGAGGTTCCCCGGTTTTTAGAGCAGTTACAGGAACAGGCGGCAGAGGAAGAACGTCCTTTCATTGACCATTTCTATGTGGTGACAGATTTACAGAAGACGGAGCCGCTGGAGATTGAGAAATATGGAGAGTTGGAAACAGCGCTGCAGGCCTATTTTACACTGCCCAATGATAAGATGAAAGCCTTTGGCGTGCAGAACAGTCTGCCGCTTCCCGGCAGTCTGGATTTTATCCAGTGTATCCATGGCATAGACCGGATGATATTTGACTATGAGAGCATGGAACACTGGAACCGGCCAGAGATCCATAGGCTTGTAGAACGGATAGACATTGCCCTGGACCAGCATGAGACACAGATAGCGTATCAGATTGGGGAGGGATATTTTGCTATTCAGCATACAGAGGGCGGATTTGATTACACTTTTTATGACAGGGATTTCCTGGTGCTGGACGGTGGGATCTATGATGACACGAATGTGACGATACAAGAGGCCATGGACGAACTTCTGCAGGAACAGCATCTGCACCCGGAAGAAGGAGCGGTGTTAAATTATGATACGTTCATGGAACAGGTGGAAGAGGCAGAAAGGGCGCAGCTGGAGATGTGGCAGAAAGAATACCTGCCAGTTTACCGCTACCCGGCCGGGGATGCCTGGGAGCATGGGGAAATTAAAGAATACCGGGCATCCATGAATGAAAATATCGCCTGCAAATCAGCGATTGAAACGGCAATCCGGGAAAACTTTGACGGGATGCACCTTAACCATGATGCAGCCGCACCAGTGTTAGCGCAATATGGGGTGGAACGGGTATCTTATGTACTTGCAAATACCGTCCGTGAACTGGAATCAGATGGGCGTTTCTCCCGTGACAATAAAACATGGGCGCAGACGGTTCCAATTTATACGGAAAGTGGGCGGAACACAGACTTTTTGGTCACAAGCCATCCGGCGGTATTGGACGGATTCATAGGACTTGTAAGGGAAGAAATCCGGGAAAAAGAACGAAAGATTTTTCCAGCGGTTTCTGATATGACACAGCCGGAAGCATCCCTTAACCACATGAGCCGGGCGGATATAGAAGAAACTGTCCTTGCTTATGCCCAGAGCGCAGCAGAAGAAGCAGGGTATGAGGTAAAGCTCCGGGCGGCAAGAGTGTACGGGAGTCGGACAGTAGGGGGAGAAAAAGCAGGGTCCGATGTGGATGTGGTCCTTGAATTTGAAGGAGAGATAAGGGAAGATGCTTTTTTCAATCTGCTTCATGAGGATGGATTGACGCTTGCCGGAATGCCGGTGGATATTAACCCAATCACAGCAGAGAAAACAGGAACCATTGAGGAATTTCTTGCCAGGGCAAATGAATATCTGGAAGAAAAAGTGAAAAGTATGCGGGAAACTGTTTCCGACCGGGAGAAAGTGGAGGTAGTCTTTGAGCCGCCGGCACAGACCTTGTCTTTTTATGTGGCAGAGTGTATGGAGTTTCCAATGCTTGGGGAATACCATGACAATTTGGATTTTGAAGAGGCAGTCCGTATATATGAATCAATCCCGTCAAGCAGGATTAACGGAATCAAGGGGATTGGATTTGTGCTGCATACAGAAAATGAGCCAGATCAGGATCTTACCTATGAACTGGTAAGTGGCCGGGTAATAGATGTGGATATGATCAACCACGTGCCGGAGTTCCGTGATAGTCCGCTGGTACAGCAGGCGGTCCAGGATGCCATTGCCAGGTTCCCCAAGATGGAAGTGTGGGATAAGGAAACAAGGGCCAGAGAAAGTAGGGAAATGGCACAGAGTCCGCGAAACCGGGTGGATGATTTATGGGAACGCCGGGAGAAGAATCCACTGGCAAAAGTGGAAGAACTGGAGGAGGCAAACTATAACCAGATAGATGGGATTTTGAACAATCTGGATGTGGAGGAAAAGAAAGGGAAGGACATAAAAGGACTCTCCATAATGGACAAGCTGGCTATGAACCGGGAACGTATTACAGGTGAGAGGGAAGAGAGCAGTAAAGCATCGAAAGAAACCGATAGAAAGTCCGATAGGAATGGATTGATAGAATAACTTTCATGGCGATAGGGAGGGCCTGGGGAGGCACTTTCTATCGCTATATTTAATGTTTTAAATTTTACATACTTTATTACTAGAATATATATTGACAAGTGTGTATGAGTGTTATATAGTGTATATATAAGTTATGACGTGTGTATATTGAAAGGAGACGGGGTGAAATGAGGTGGAGGTAATCATAAGCACTAGCAGCAGCACACCAATATATGAACAGATAAATACTCAGATTAAAGCTATGATAGTTTCTGGAGAACTCAAAGATGAAGAGCTTCTGCCATCGGTTAGAAATTTGGCACGACAATTGCATATCAGTGTGATCACGGTAAAACGTGCTTATGAGGATTTACAAAAAGAAGGATTTATCAAAACAGTAGTTGGAAAGGGAACTTTTGTTATAGAGCAAAACAATGCCAAGACGGAAGAAATCAATTCCATGATAGAGGAGAAGTTGGATGAAGTTGTCATGCTTGCAAAGCGGAGTGGCATTAAGGTGGAAATGCTGCAGGAGATTCTTAATATGCTTTATTATGGAGAGGAATAGGAGGTTGATATTATGAGCAGTGTGATTGAATTAAAAGATGTTAGTAAATCATATCCTCACTTTGCATTAAAAAATATAAGTTTTAATGTTCCCAAAGGATGTATTGTGGGTTTGATAGGAGAAAATGGTGCAGGCAAGTCTACTACACTGAAAACCATTTTAAATATCTGTGCTGCAGATAAAGGAATGGTTAAGCTTTATGGAAAAGAGATTGGAAGTTTGTCATTATCAGATAAAGAAAATATAGGTGTAGTGTTTGATGACAGTGTATTTTTTGAGAATCTTACAGCATTTAAGCTTGAGAAAATCTTTTCAAAAATATATATGAAATGGGACAGAAATTATTATTTAGAACTTCTGACAAAATTTAATATCCCAACCGAGAAAAAAATAGGTGAATATTCAAAGGGAATGAAAACTAAGCTTTCACTTATTTGTGCATTGAGCCATCACCCTAAACTGTTGGTTATTGACGAATCACTTTCAGCCTTAGATCCGGTTATGAGAGAAGAAATGTTAGATTTATTATTGGATTTTGTATCGGATGATGAAAATGCGGTATTATTTTCCAGTCATATCGTGGAAGACTTGCAGAAGATAGCGGATTATATTGTATTTATCAATCAGGGTGAGGTGGTTTTTGAGAAAAGCAAGGATGAGCTTCTGTATGAAAATGCGATTATACGCTGCCGGGGAAATCAGTTAAATGAAATAGATAAGGGGGACATGATTGCCTTTTACAAAGATGAGAATGGTGCAGCGGTACTCATTCATAATCATACAGATACCAGGGTTAAGTATAAAAATTTATTGATAGACCAGGCAACAATTGATGAGATTATGAAGATTATGATTAAGGGGGAATTGGTATGAAAGGCTTGCTGCTGAAAGATTTTTACAATCTGAAAATTGCATTAAAAAACATATTAGTAATCATTGCAATCTTTCTGGTTTACCTTATTGTAAGACATCATGAGTTTGCAATCGCTTTGGTTCCGGTTCTGCTGAGTAGTTCCTTATTAACTACGGTTATCAATCTGGATAAGCATTCAAAATGGAATATGCTTATGATTACAGCCCCGATTCAGAAAAAGGAATTGGTTACAGAAAAATACCTGCTTCTTCTGATATTAAATATCGGCGGTGCTTTAATTGGAACAATTGTGTCTATTCCATTTATTATAACCGGAAAAGTGCAATTGGTCAGTTTTATAGATTTAACCTTGTTGGGTTGGAGCGTTGCTCTATTACAAGGAACAATTTTCCTTGCGTATACTTATCTGTTTGACAAAAACCTGCTTGAAAAGCTGGAAATCATGATGGTCGTTTCATATGTGATTTCGTTTGCGGTCATTATACCTATATATTATTTGATTCCAGAACTTTTTGGAACAAAAAATCATAGCTTAATTATTACACATTTGGCTATATTTGTTGCAATTATATTAGTTTATGGCATTTTGCAGAGAATTTCTATGAAAAAATATTTAATGAATGAGCAAGTATAAAAATACTGTTGGAAATAGAACAATTTATGGGAATCATAAAATAGTAATATTAAGAGATAGGGGTGAAATTATGATTGACGCAAAATTTGTAAAGATTATAACAGTAGATAGTTTGGCAGAGGCAGAACAGATTATTCAGTTTTTTAAGGAGAACGGAATTATAGCAATACGTCAGGGAAGTATTATGGATGTGTATTCAGGTAACTCTGTCTCAGGCGAAGATATTATGGTTGACGAAAGTCAGAAAGGAGAGGCGCAAAGCCTGTTAAAAGAGTATCAGCCAGTGAGGGTGTATACATCAGATCGCAAATTATTGAGAGCAAATTCAAATAAGACTGTTAATAAGTTATTACTTGGAATAATTATGGCGTTTATCATAATAGCCATTCTTATAATAATTTTTTTTCCATAAAATATCAGATGAGAGTCTATAAGAAGAGTGGTTTGACAAAAAAGATGATTGAAATAATTGTAAGAAGGGTGGATTTGATATGGGAAAATTATACTAATATCTTTTGAAGATAATGCAGATGAAATGGTGAAGTCGGTACTTTCTTTTTTGAACAATAAAGGGATGACGGTTAATATAGAAGATATTGAACTTGAAAATGTACTCCGTGTTTATGAATTGAGTGTTTTTTTAGATAAAAGGGAGGTGCTTCATCACGAAGAGAAAGTAGATTTAACATTTACAGAATTTGAGATACTTAAATTATTGATGCAAAACCCAGGAAAGGTGTATCGCAAAGAGGATATATATAATCTTATATGGGGTGAACCGTATTTTGGTGATTATAATATTATTATGCGGCACATTCATAATATTCGTAAAAAAATAGAGGATGATTCATACAATCCATTCTATATTCAAACGGTTTGGGGAGTAGGCTATCGGTTTAATGCTAATTTAAGCAGTGATCTATAAAGGTCACTGCTTATTTAAAGCTCAGAAAAAATAGTTGGTACAGGCATTTTTTCTAAATCTTGTGGTGAAATATTTAGATACTTTATTATATTTTCTTTGCAAAGATCTAAGTCTTTTTTCTCCTTGCAAACTGTTTTATAATCTTTAGATAATTGACTACGCTTAGCATCAAGGGTTTGATACTGTTCTTTCAGGTTTTGCAAATTCATTTGTTTCAGATTTATGCCCTTTTGTTGCAGCATACGTTCTGCACCGCCAAAAAGAATAAGTTGTGATTCGTATTTCTGAAAAAATCTCTCCTGATCTTTTGCTTTTAAATAGCGGTCATTGTATGTTTTTGTTTCCAGATATTGCTCTGCATATTTAATGATTTCAGCAAGTTGCCGGAGTTGCTGCTCTAAAGAAACAATATGGCTGTTGATTGATTTGGCCTGTTCTTTCAGAAATGTAATGCGATCATCCAGATCAGAAAAACTATGAACATTTTTGGAATACAAATAGTTATAAGTCTTAGCCGCAATTTGGAGATTTTCCTTGGCTGCCCATTTTTTTAAACCTATATTTTCTGTAAACTTGGGACTGGAATCAATATCAATAAGGCGCTGAATTTTTTTTGAGGATTGCGGGAGATCAGTGGACCGAAGTTTTTTATTGTCTATTCTTTCTTTAATCCGTTGTTTTGTATAATTACTCCCAAGCGATTTAGCACGCCCACGAATAAAGTTGTCCTGGCCAAATGGACGAAAAGCAATATATTTTCCACTACTGTTGTCCAAAGCAGTATTCTTCATTTCATATCCTTTGGCTTTCATTAGAGCCAGAAATTCTTCATAGTTGGAAGATGCTTTTATGGATTGGTTAATGTCTTTGCGAAGCTTTGCTTTCCAACTGTTTTGATTTCTATTTTCAGACCATTCTTTATATTTCATTCCCCGACAGTTGTTTGTGTCTATTACTGATAGGTTATGTTCTCGGCATAGATCATCACTAAGATTCCGGATACACCAGTAACTTTTTTTGCAATCATGGTAATGATTAAATTGAAGATTGTCTACCGCACAAAAGATAATGTGGTTATGCACATGGCCTTTGTCAATGTGTGTAGTGAGAACATAAGAATATTTTCCGCCCAGTAATTTGTCAGCCAACTCTTTTCCTATGGCATGAGCCTCCTCAAAGGAAACTTCACCGGGAGAAAAAGCCTGGATTAAATGAAAGGCTTTGTTTTCTTTTTCATCCTTTTTTATGCTGTTAAAATCATTGGCGTGATCAAGTGTATATTTAAAATCATAAGCGGCAGTTTCAGCGGCACAAGCAAAAGAAGAGATGTAAATACTCTCATCAGTTTTTTCAGGATTGCAGATATAATCTATTGCCTTATTAACGGTTGCTTTGATAGGATGGATTTTTGTGTATGCCATATTTGATTCATCAACTCCTTTATATCTTCCATGTCTTTTTTGTAAATGGTATTAGTAGTATTTACTCTTTTAGCAATTTGATTTAAGTTACCACTGATATTTCCCAAGAGTGCGTTCATTTTCCGAAGACTTGAATAATCTACATCGTATACAAACCCATAGAGAACCAGCTTTCGGAGAAACGCAGATTTGCTTTTCATTCTGGAGAGCCGGAATTTTTCATCCAGTATGTATTGTTCATCATCGTTTAGATGAAATTCATTACGATGTGTTCGTGATCTGTTGGCCATGGTAAGGCTACCTCCTTAAATTTGGGTACAAAAAAACTGCTGTAACTTGTTCGGTTTACAACAGTTCGTTTATTTTGTATTCGGTTGTTTGGGCAAAAATGTCCATAGCAAATTGTAGCAAAAATAATGGAAAAGGTCAAGGTGATAAGAAGAAAAATACAGAGGGCAAGGGATACTTCCCTATATAAATTTGTTCATGGCAGGCCGGAGGGCGCAATGGCAAATTTGGGCCTGTGTCCGGACACAGGCAGTGCTTGCTATTACTCTCAAAAATAGGTTCTATGCCTAAAAGGAGAGGAAAAGTATCCTTTGATATTATACGATCCGGGGAGCTGAGGAAAGAAAAAACTGGCATTGAGGCTAGAATGGGTGTATAATGATACAAAATTTTTAAGCATAGATTGATAGAAATAGGAAGAAGTGAAATGGTGGATAAGATATTAATTGTAGATGATGACCAGGATTTATTAAAAATATTAGAAAGCTGTATGAAGGATAAATATGAGGTTGATACCGCATGGAATGGTGATTTGGCGCTGAATTTACTTGGAAAGAAAAGGTATTCCCTGGTACTGTTGGACATCATGCTTCCTGGTGCAGATGGATTTTCTATTCTGAAAAGAATCCGGGAAAATTACGCAGTGCCGGTTATTTTGCTGACCGCAAAGAATTCTCAGTCCGATAAAGTCAGCGGCTTATATATAGGCGCAGATGATTACATTACAAAACCATTTGACATAAAGGAACTTCTGGCAAGGGTAGCTTCGCAGATTCGACGTAACACCGTTCTCAACAACGGTCTGTCTAAAATGGAAGAATTAAAGTATCCCAATATTACAATTTCCCCGGCAAGTAAAGCGGTGCGTACAAAAGACAGGGAGATATTTCTGACAGGAAAAGAATTTGATGTCCTGTATTTCCTGGCGGCAACACCTCGGCATGTTTATACAAAGAAACAGATTTATAAAGCCGTTTGGCAGGAGGATTATGTATACGATGATGATAATATTATGGCAGTCATCAGTAAAATAAGAAAAAAGATAGAAGTCAACCCGGCCACCCCGGAGTTTATCTGTACGATAAGAGGTGTTGGATACCGGTTCGATGGGGGGATTTGAGATGCTCTATATTATTATTGTACTGGCAGCTGTCTGTTTCGGTCTGTCAGTGATTCTGATAAAAGTCTGTTGGCAAATAAAAGAAATCAATAAAGTTTTGGATGATATCCAAAGCGGAAATATGGACAGGCGGCTTGTAATCAGTAGGCAGTCATTTCTTGCGGATACATGCTATAAGATCAATGAAATCATGATGAAGAATAAAGAACGGGTGATAGATGCTGAAAGGAATAATCTGAGAAACGACAGGCTGATGACTTGCCTGTCACATGATATCAGGACCCCATTAACTTCAATCATCGGTTATCTGGATGCTATTCACTACCAATTCATTCATGGGGAAAACAGTGTAGAATTTGTCGAGACAGCCCGGGAAAAAGCATATATCCTGAAGCAGTATATTGATGATTTGTTTCAGTGGTTCAAAATACATTCAAAAGATGAAAGGGCAGAATTGGAATCCATAGACATTGTTGAGGGGGCCAGGGCTGTCTATGCGAACTGGATAGAGGAATTGGAGAATCATCACATTTTCTATGAGCTGACTACAGATAAGGATGAACTTTATGCAATAGCGGATAAAGTATTCCTGGAACGTGTGCTTAATAATCTGATTAAAAATGCGCTTGTTCATAGTGGGGGGACACGGATATGGATAGAAATATCAGATGAGGAGAAATATGTAAGCATCAAGGTAAAAGATAATGGAAAAGGGATTTCAGCAGATGACATTCCATACATATTTGACCGGCTATACAAAAATGACACCTCCAGGAACCAGACGGGAAGCGGCCTGGGCCTGACAATTACCAGGGAACTTGTATTGCTGCAGAAAGGAAAGATATCTGTGCAATCTGTTCAAAACCAGGGTACTGCATTCGTGGTGGAATTGCCTAAAGAGTTGGATTAAGAGAATACTATTTGACAACTGCTCGTCTTGTTTGGAGAGGGCAGTTTTTTTATGGATTTTTTGCAAGGTTTCTTTAAGGTTATACAGCGAAAAGTCTGGTATGATAAAAGGAATGAAAGATGAGTGAAAAGATACTGGTTTAGAAAGGAACATAGACTATGGATGGATTTCTGATTGAAACAGAAGGGCTTACCAAGTATTTTGGTGAAACGCCTGCAATAAAAGATGTTGATTTGCATGTCAAAAAAGGGGAGATATATGGCCTCCTTGGAAGAAATGGAGCTGGCAAAACAACGATTATGAAGATGCTTCTAGGGCTGACGAAGGCAACAAAAGGGACGATTCAGCTTTTTAATAAACCTTTTGAAAAACCAGAAAAAAGCATCTTGAACCGGATTGGCGCTATGATTGAAACACCGGGTTTTTATCCGAATCTGACAGCTACAGAGAACCTTGAAATTTTGGCAAGCCTGCGGGGAGTCATACATAAAGATGCGGTAAAAAGGAGCCTGGAACAAGTAGGTCTTTCTTACAAAGACAGGAAACTATATGCAGAGTATTCTCTTGGCATGAAACAAAGAGTAGGGATTGCGGCTGCAATCATTCACGATCCGGAACTTCTGATACTGGATGAGCCGGTGAATGGCCTGGATCCTATCGGTGTAGCAGAGATGAGGGATTTTCTGAAAAGGCTTACAGGGGAATACGGGAAGACAATCTTAATTTCCAGCCACATCCTGTCAGAAATTGACCTAATGGCAGACCAGATTGGCATTATTCACGCAGGCCTTTTGCTGGAGGAGCGAAACTACCGGGAACTGAAGGAACAGAATATGCAGTTTATATCATTAAAAGCAGAACCATTACAAAGGGTAATACAACTCATAGATGAGAAACTTAGGGTTAAGGAATACCAGGTCAAAGAGGATGGTACAATTCAAATCTTTAACACTGAAATCAAGACGAAACAGATCGTGAAGGTTCTTGCAGAAAATGGTGTATTTGTGGACGAAGTTTGCAGACATAGCGATACCCTGGAGGACTATTTTAAGAAGATCACCGGAGGAGAAGGAATTGCTTAAACTATACTGGAATGAATTGAAAAAAATGAAACGTCAGAAAACGGTCAGAATCATCAGTCTGATTGGAATACTTTTGCCAGCTTTTTGTACGGTACTGTGCATAAACAGCAATTATAGATTCCGGAATCTGGTCAGTATGAATGTAGAATTTGGCAGTTTTTTGATTGCTCCATTTATTTTCTCTGTTTTGCTGCTTACCTTATTTACGTTAGAAGAACAAAATGATACGTTGAAAAACATTCTGACAATCGGAATCTCACAGCATAAGCTTTTTCTTGTAAAGATGGTGGCGGCTTTGACGTTTGTTGTTTTATTTGCAGTAATCAATACGGTTTATACCATGATTGGCGGGATATTTCTTAAAAATTATACGCCTGATTTTTTAAGGGTATTTGGAATCCTGCTTATTACTATGTCAGCGTCTGTTGCCGGGACAATGCCAGTAGTTTTGGTCATTGCCTTACTACGAAAAAAAGATTTAATTGCAATGATTGCAGTAAATTGTTTTGTGCTTGTAAATTTTCTGTTTATGTGGCAGATTTCCATGCTGCACTGCCTGAATTTACATTTCCCAATACTAATTGCATATAGAATTACGTATCCAATCAGTATACTGGAATATACAGAAAATCTTCAGATGGGGTTGAATGCATTATATTACCCAACCGGTAAAGGCATTTTTATTTTGGCTATGACAGTCATCATATCCATTGTGCTTGGAATAGAAATATGTAAGCGACAGGAGGTATCACGGTGATATTACTGATTAAGGCAGAATTAAAAAAGATAAAACGGATGAGGATTACTTATGTTGGATATATCAGTATTCTCTTGTCAGCTGTCATTACTTCAATCCAGACTTTTACTATGAGTGATGGGACAGTCACATTTGCGGATTTTACAGACATGTACCTATATAATAACGCATTACTTTTTTATCCATTCACCATAGCTTTGATTGGGGGCTATATTATAAACAGAGAGTATGTATTGGACAGTCTGAAGAATTTGCTTGTCATTCCAGTAAGGTGGTGTGACATAGTAAAAGCAAAGGTTTTCATATTGATTCTGCTTGCTGTTAACTTTAGCCTGGTGTCGGCCATTCTATCCGGGATTATTTGTCTGGTCTTAAAAAGCCCGGACTTAACAATCTTTTTGTTTTTTAGGACGATTTTTTGCTTTTTGATTTTTGGAATCAGTATTTGTGTAGGAATATTGCCGATTGTACTGTGGTTTTCAAAAGTAAGAGGTAAATATATCTGGGGAAGCATTTTAGCTGCACTATTAGGAGTGACAAGTGTTTTTGTGGTCAACGGGAAACTGGTGAATTGGCATCCAGTGACCTATTGCTTTACATTTGTCTCCAGCCGACTAACAGTTACGGCAAAATACGGGATTATCATGTCTTGTATGGCATTTATAATCTATGCATTGCTGTCCTTTTTGATATATTTGTTGATTTATAAGAGGAGAAAATAACGGCTATTTTTGCAACAGATTATTAGTTACTTAAATTTGTTGATAAGTAGAATAAAAAGAGTGGGGGGATTATTATTGGAAAAATATTGGTACTATGGTTTGATGATGTAGAGGACGATGTATTAAAAGACATTTTAGAAACAGTAAATAATGCAAAAGATAATAACAATATTAAAGACATAATAAATTATAAGATAAAAATTCAAGACTTGGAGATAGATTTGATACAACATCAGGTATATAAAGGGGGATTGGAGATTGCTCTGACATATACGGAGTTTGAGATACTTATTCTTTTGGCAAAACACCCAGGCAAGGTATTCAGCAAAGAGAAAATTTACGATACCATTTGGAAGGAACCATATTATGGTGATTACAACATCATTATGAGCCATATTCGCAACATTCGGGAAAAAATAGAGGACGATCCCAGTAAACCTGTCTATATACAGACAGTATGGGGAGTGGGCTATCGGTTCAACAAAAATGTAAGCAGTGGTCTGTAAAGATAACGGATCACTGCTTATCTTTTTTCTGTCCGTCCGACAAGATATTCCAAGGAGACTTTGAAAAAGTCTGCTATGGCAACAACCTCATAATCAGGTACAAATCTTGTGCCTTGCTCAATTCTTAGAATAGTTAAATCGTTAAAATCATATCCACAGAGCTGGAGCTGTTCAGCCAGGGCCTTTTGAGAAAGGTTACGCTCTGTTCTCAATTCTCTAACACGTTTCCCTATAATGTTTTTTGAGTTCGTTTCTTTGTTCCAGTAAATTTTCATTTGATTCCTCTTGCACTTTCTAAAGATGAAGTATCTGTTATTGATTTTACGGAATAAAATTGTTAACATACTTCTAAAGATGAAGTGATGCAAAATATTTTTGGATGATAAATCCGGATGTATTGGCAGATACTTACTGAAAGAGAAAGGTGGAAATAACAATGAATGAGGTTTATGAGGCAGTGGCTGCATTTCTTGAGGAATTGAGATGCGATTCTATGGAGAGGGAATACGCTGTAGATTCAGAAGATATACAGCAGGCAGATTCTGAATTAAAAGAGGCAAATGAGGATTTTCACAGGTATTTGTCACGACTCGCACGGAAAGATAAAGAGTACCTTGAAAGGTATATGGAAATTGTAGATCATAGCCATTTTATGGAGGAGCAGCGAGCGTATTACCAGGGAATCGTAGATGGAATCCAGATGATAGGTGGACTTGGACTTATCAAAGAAAGTAAAAATGTGGAACAATTACTTAAAAAAATAAAGTGAGAAAAAGCAGGTGGTATGTCCGGCGGCATACCACCTGTTAAAATTCAGAAATATTCAGATTTTCTCGAAAAGAAATTCAGATTTCTCTGTTATTCTATTGCGTGGGTTTTTTGTAAGTCCGAAGATAGGCTTCCACGATAGCCAAAATAGTGGTTATTTGGTCAGCGGAACATTGTGACAAATAAACTTGAAGGCGTTTGTAGTCCAGGTTTTCTGCAGGGGCATCCGAATAGAAAAACGGATCAGCAGAAATATTCAATGCACGGATTATCTGTTTAAACTTATAAAGACTTGGTACATTTCCATGGTTCTCGATTTCCTTTATGTACCGATCAGAAACGCCGGATTTTTCTGATAATTCGTCATATGTCAATCGTTGTTCTGTTCTTGCCTTCTTCAAGCGCAATCCCATTTCTTTATCAATTCTTACGGTTCTCTTTTGTGTGGGCATAATATTCACCTCCAAATATAGTGTATAGTTCACTTGATTGAAAGGAAATGAAAGTATAGCTCACTAAAAAGAACGTGTATAGTTCATAATAGCAATAAAGAGCCTTGGATAATGCATTAAAAAAAACGCATGATTCAAAGGTTTTTTTGTGTACATTTTTTCTTTTCCTTTGGATGCGTTGGGAGGCTTATGGATTCCACACACTTCAAAGGATTTTTTTATATGAAAAGTGTTCAGAGATTTTTAGAAGGATGGAGGAGATGCAAATAAGCAGATTCTTCCCGGCTGGAACAAAATCCACCCTTGTTAGTGAACTATACACCTCTGCGGCGAACGTGAAAAATGAAATAGCAGATATAAATAGCGTCCGATGGGCAAAGTGCCTGTCTGGACGCTTTTTGTATACAGAAATATTTTTCAAAAATATTTCAGCAGACCCGAACATCCGGGGTCTGCCAATCGGGATAAGGGCGAAAGGGGAAATAAGAATTTCGCTCATAACTGATTGGGACGGGAAGGAGGTGAACTCTAATGGAGCAAATTTCTTCCCGTAAAAAAACAATCCAGCATCAGTTTGACAGGATATGCAAACTGGCATTGAAAGGCGAAGTTGCAGATTACTACAAGCATTTGGAATATCTGCAGAAACATGAACGGATGCTGTCTGAGCTGTCAAAGAAGGAGTTGGGCAAACTATTTATCATGGATGAGTATGATGTAGAGAATTACTGTTTTCAAGTGCTTGGATACGATATTGAAGTAAAAGATGCCTTAATTGCAGAAGCGTTGCAGTCGCTGACAGAAAAAAAGCGAAACGTGATCCTGCTGTCATATTTTATGGAAATGAGTGATGCGGAGATAGCCAGAGAAATGAACCTGGTACGCAGCACTGTCCATGAACATAGGAAACGCTCGCTCGAATTACTGAAAAATATAATGGAGGGAAATACAGATGAGGAAGAATGATAAGCTGGAAAACGAAGCTGATTTATTGCCTTTCCATATTATAGAGGCAGCTTCGGAGGGTGATGTTGTGGCAATCAACATGGTGCTGAAGCATTATGAAGGTTACATAGCAAAACTGGCAACCAGGAAATTTATCGACGAATACGGGCAGGTACATTACTGTGTGGATGAGACTTTGCGTCGGCGTTTGGAAACTAAGCTGATTACCAAGATTTTAGAATTTAAAGTAGCATAACATACCGCTTCTTTCCTCCCCCTTTCAGGAAGTCAAAAAGAAGTTATGCATTGAACCTTGACAACTGAATATGGATAATCCTGCAAGACGTATGGGGCAGTTAAGCCGTGTAATAAATACGCCAGGACTACCTGTCCATGTACTTCCCGACAAGTTGTCGTGAAGTGACATGGATTGTAAACGAAGAAATGCTGAATCGGGTATTGAAGTAAAGGTACGAGCGAGATCTATTGGATTACAGGCAGAGGTAGGAACTTTGTGGCGATGATGCTGCCTTTAATAATGATACTTCCGGCAGAAGTCCGGTCTGGAGAAGATGGTGCGATTCCAATGTGGGCCTTTCCTAGAGGCTGCTTGCAGGATTTATTTTGATGCCTGCCAATAAAAAGGCATCTATGATGAGATGTTTTTTTATTGGTAGGCATAAAGGCAGGAGGAATGTAATTGGAATATGAAAAAACACTAATGACTGTTGATGAATTTTGCAATTATGTAGGAATTGGGAAAACAAAGGCAAGAGAACTAATATCCAACCCTAATTGCAAATATGTCGTCCGTATTGGACGAAGAGTCTTTATTCATAAAGAATTATTCGATGAGGAATTGAAGAAAAATGCAAAATTTCAATTAAAAATGTAATTATCTATAGAAGATTGTTCTTTCACAACTTAAAATCACATAAAAACTAGACTTGAAAACGTGACATAATTGTGCTACAATAAAACATGAAGGAGATGAGAAAATGCCGAAAATTATTCCAATTAGAGAATTGCGAGATACCAATGCCATGTCGGAAATGTGTCATAATACGGATGAACCCGTTTTTATTACTAAAAATGGATATGGAGACATGGTGATTATGAGTTTAGAAACTTTTGAGAAGAACTCTGGTATGAGTGATTTTTACAGTGATATAAAATTCAGCAAGGGAAAGTATTCAGATTTGAAAGAAAAAAAGTAGGCATTGATCATAGTGTGATTTTAAGATTGCTGATAGTTTGAACTTTTCAGGATTGTGGAAGAAACAATTGTGAAAGGATTAGAATTATGGGTAAGAATCTTAAGGGTAAAGAGTTAGGTAAGGGTATATCTCAGCGGCCAGATGGCAGGTATATGGGGCGTGCGCAAGTTGAAGGACATCCTATAGTCCTGTATGACTGGAAGTTAAAAGAGTTGAAGCAAAAGTTGGCAATAGCCATTGATGAAGCCAAAAGAAGTAATCTGTTACCAGGTATGGATGGCAAGTCAATTACTTTAAATGAATGGTTTGAAGAATGGTATGCTAAATACAAAGCACCTACGTTGAAAGACGGCGGTTCGCCATCATATAAACGGAAGTTTGTGAATTATTATGGTGTGCGTATTGGAACAAAGGCATTGTCAGATATTCGTCAGCTTCATGTTCAGACAGCCATTGCAGATATGTTAGAGGCAGGAAGATCTTCAAAATCCGTTCGTGATGCAACAGGTGTTCTTCAAAATTGTATAGAAGCGGCAATTGCAAATGGATTGATGAATCTTAATCCGGTCGTGGGAGTGGTTATACCAAAGTGCGAAAAGGTTGAAAGAAGAGTATTGACTGCAGAAGAGCAGGAAATATTTATTGATTACCTTGAAAGAACTAAGAGTTGGTATGAAGAGATGTATAAGTTTATGCTGCTCACAGGTCTGAGAGTAGGTGAAGTGGGTGGGCTTCAATGGGAGGATATAGATTTTGCCAATAGGTTAATCTATGTGAAACGAACTTTGTCCTATCAGTATGAGGATGGGGTCAAGACAATGAAGCTGACATCACCGAAAACAGAAAATTCTGTAAGAAAAGTACCGTTTTTTGGAGAAACGCAAAGCATACTTGAACGCCAGTTTGAAAAGGTGAAAAGAAAACGCTTGGACTTGGGACAGCGTTGGAGACAGCCGAAAGAGTTGGGCAATTTGGTATTCTTGACTTCTATGGGTTCGCCTATCGGAAGATACAGTGTAGAGAGTGATATGAGGCAAATAACAAATCAAATCAATGATATGTTACGAACAGAAGCCTTATACACAGGGGGGATACCAAAGAAATTTGAAAGAGTGCATCCACACGCATTGCGTCATACCTTTGCCACTCGATGTTTTGAGAAAGGTATGAAACCGAGAACGGTACAAGAAATTATGGGACACGCAAATTATAATACTACAGTTTCTTATACACACGTTTTAGACGATATTAAGATTCAGGAAGCAGAACGTGTGGGGAACTTTTTAGAAAACAAGAAGAATACAGAAACGAGTGAGTATGACCATCTACTTGGGATTATTTGATGGTTATTCGTACTCAACAAAATTGAGTAAAATACATGAGGAAAATGCTACCTTATTTAGTTTGACAATCTCTGCAAATGCAGAGTTTATAAGGAAAATCGCTATTTCCATAAAGTGCTTTGCTATGAAACTTTGCGAAGCAGATGGGACAGTAATTTATCAATCGTAGGACTGATAAAAAGCGAATTAAATAGCGTATTTAAGCGGTTTCTAGCTATTTTGACAAGTGTTATAAACTACTGTAAAATCTCACAAAATATCGTGCTATTTTGGGTACAGATTGGGTAGAGTATTGGGTAAAGAAATTTACCCAACCTCTTAACGAGGAATTTACTTGTTGTTTAAAAATAGAAAGGGAACGCTGTGAATGATGGGGGCATATTGTGTAAGTACAATATGTCCTTAAATTTTTGAGAAAAGTAATGCTAAAGACTAGGAAATATGATAGAATGGCAGAAATAAACAAATAAGAATTTCGGAGGTAGAAAAATGAAAGTTACTAAAATTGAAAGAAATGGCACTATTTGTGCGCTTATTGATAGTGATGACTTGGTTATTACGGACACGCAATCTGCTTTAGATGTACTTATGACTGCAAAATATGATGTCGGAACAGAAAACATTATTATTGATAAAAAACTGATTATTGAAGATTTCTTTATTCTCAGTAAGGGTCTTGCGGGAGAGATTTTGCAGAAATATGTGAATTATGGTGGTCGTATTGCAATTTTTGGAGATTATTCGCACTATACAAGTAAGCCACTAAAGGACTTCATGTATGAAAGTAATAATGGCAAGGATGTATTTTTTGTTGCTACAAAGGAAGAAGCGGTTGATATGCTGACACAGTAACTTCCAGTTTGTAGCAGACAGTTTTTTGATAGGACTGTCTGCTTTTCCTTTTCAATCATAATTGATAGTAGTAGTATAAAATGGTTCATATCCATTGTGAAAAGACCATTTAGAGTGATATAGATTGATTGTAAGAGTAGTAGGAGTTCCGTTGATTTGGTTATGTTCTGCTTCGATTTCCGCTACCACTTCATCGGTATTCCAGTATTGATATACGATAACTTGCAATTCGGTATCACGATTAGCTCCATTGCTGAATGACATACTGTTAAATACAAGATAATCGGGCAAGCTAATGTAATAGAGAATACCTGCAAGCAAGATTAGAATAATAGCGACAAATAACAATTTCTTTTTCATTTTGACATACCTCTGTTTCTATATAGTTATAGGGATAACTATATAGTACCTCACTATATAGTGAATTACTACATAAAGATTTATTGAATATACTTTTATGTAGAGGTGAGGAAATGAAGTATGGACATTTGGAACTTCACATAGAGGAACTGTTGAAAGAAAAAGGAATTAGTAAGAATACCATTTGTAAGGAATTGGATATACCGAGGTCTAACTTTAATCGTTATTGCAGAAATGAATTTCAAAGATTAGACGCACAACTAATCTGTAAACTGTGCAGTTACTTGGATTGTGGAATAGAAGAATTGATAGAGTATGTGAAAGAATGAGAGCCTGTCGGATTGAAGAAAATTCGTGCAGGCTTTTGTTATGTCAAGAAAAAGAGAAAACGTAGTGAGGTCAAGGAACAAGGCGAAGCCGATACGCCGTAGGGCAGTCCTTGACGGAACGGACACAGCCAACAGCACCATGATACAGCAGAGGACTTGAAAGGTCGGAAACCTTGCAAGTCCTCTTGTTTGTTACTGGGCGTTATGTTTTAAGTAAAGTGCTTCTTTCATCAGTTCTTTTTCAAATGCCTTTATGTGACCGCTCTGTATTCCATTGTCGATATAAAAGCAATCGTCAGCTTGTGAGTAGGACAGCGTGGAAACTTTCGGTTCATAATTCTTTGTATCAATTCCATAATAATAGACGGTGGCAGTTGAAAGTTCCACGCTGATACTGTCAAAATCTCTTGTGAAAACGCTGTGCTTGTCTGCATGGAAAAAATCAGACGGACATTCGTAGAACTCGGAACTATCTTCTCTTAAAAATAATGGCAGTATGTGTACTTCATTTCCGCTTCGGTTGACAAGAACATAAAAGCGTGGAATGAGGGCGGAATACTGTGTTTTCATTGCGATATACATATCATCTAAATCATCAAGAAGATACTCGGAGCAGGAGTTGTTGTAAAAGACATATTGTGGAGCAGTATCATCTTTTTGAGCATTTTCCATAGGTACATTTTCCCCGTAAAGCCAACGCAAATCTACATCTAAAGAGTCGGCAATCAGTTCTAGTTTATCGGCTTTCGGATTGTACTGTCCCGAAAGATAGGAACTGAACGCTCCTTTGCTGATACCAGTATCTTTGACTATATCTACTTGTTTTTTATTTTTTGCTTTCATGGCAAATTTAATCCGTTCTGCGATTGTATTCATCTGAAAACCCTCTCTTTCCATATCCTGTTATAACTTTTCATATCTTATCGTCTAAGGACACTATACCACAAGTTCAGAAAAAAGAAAACAAAAAGTTTATAAAAAACTAAACTTCCTATTGCAAAACAAATATGTCTGTGCTAATATACAATTAAGTTCAGAAATAACTGAACTAAAAACGGCGTCGTAATAGGAAAATGAAAATATGAGAAACTGCCCTATCGGTTCAACGGGGAGAAAGGAACGTGTATGCAGATTACATTGACAAAAGAACAGGTAAAAGAAGCCTTTGGAGAACTTCGTTTCATGGGTGCGGATAACTGTTATCGCTATGATAAAGACAGTAAGAAGAAAACAGAGGAAGTGGAAGCATTAAAACTTCATCTTGGAAGCATGAAGCTTGGGAATAGCGTGGATATTCGCTTGGAAGCAACGGAACTTCCAAAGATTGAGCCTTATGCTGTGGTGGAACTGGAAGAACCAGTATATGCCCCTTATGTGCAGAGAGGAAACTTCCCTGTATTAGTGGAGAAGATTACCTGTAAGGGTATCCGCCCTGTTGCAAACAAAAATATGTAGGCGGTCAAAGTTCCTGTCCTCGTTCTGACGTACCAAACGGCAGGTTGAGGGCAGGGCAATGGCAACGCCATTGCAGATAAGGAGGTTTGATAAATTTGGAAGAAAGAAGCGGAAGTTTTCTTCCAGAACTCCCCTACACTAACAGGGGAGTAATACGACAGAAAGAAGCATTAAGTGCCTTGATAGACTGGTGTCAGATAACCATTAAGGAAGTTCCGTTAGAAGCAGTTATAGAAGATGTACTGAGAATACCTTTGGAACTTATGACGGTAACAGGCTATGAAAAGGGGATTGCAGGACATGAGGTTGTGGCAATCTTCGATAATATCAAGGTGCTAAAGCCAACAGGAAATGCACAGTATCAAGGCTTTCAGATTTTGATGAGTGGGAAAGGCTGTCGCAACTATGAGAATTTTTTACAACTCAATGAGGAAACATGGTTTGACTTCTTAAACAGAGTTTGCCAGTATCATATCAATGTTCCTCGGATTGATTTGGCGATCGACGACAGAAAACCGTATTTGAGTATTCCCGATTTGATTGTACGGACAAAAGAGGGATTACTTTCTTCAAAGTTACGGGAGATAGATTTTCACGACTCGGGAGAACTGAAAGAGGAAGTGTTTCAGAGTAAGGGTGGCAGTCTTTATCTTGGCAGTTCAGCCAGTAATTTGAGATTGGTATTTTATGAAAAGGGATATGAACAGAATAAAAAGTATGGAACAGAATTAGATGAAAATTGGAATAGATATGAATTAAGATTTCGGCAGGAAATGGCAGTAAGTGTAGTACAGGAATTATTGAGATATAGAGATGTGGCAGGACTGGCAATGGAAGTATTGAACAGCAAAATACGATTTTTAGAAAAGCCGACAGAGAGCATGACAACACGAAAAAGGCTTTATCCAACCTATCAAGCATGGGCGGAACTGATGAAAGATATAGACAAGGTTAAACTTACCATGCAACCACAGAAGAAAAGTTTACAAAAGGTGTGGGAATGGTTGGAAAAGTATGTTGCCCCGTCTTTGAAACTGTTTGCAGAGGTTGGGAAGATAGAGCAGAGAGATTATATAGGTAATCTTGTAGCAAATGGAGAAATGAATATCACACAGAAACAGTTGTATGATGATTACATAAAAGCAAGAAAATTACAGGAAAGGAGATAATCGTATAGAAAAAGCATTATTGAATTTAAAGGAAGTAAGCGAGTATCTTGGAATTGGGGAAACAAAGACAAGAGAACTCTTGAAAAGCAGAAACTGTCCGTTTTCCATGAAGATTGGGTATCGGTGGTATGCGAACAGAAGATTATTAGACACATGGCTAGAGCAACAAGCAAAAAGTTATTGAAGTTCTGATTGAAAAGGAGGCGAACTTATAGTAGTATATGGTTAAAATCACAGAAGTTCCCTTTTTATTTATCAAGATATTTGATTGATAGAAAGGGTAGAGATTATGGGTAAAGATTTAAAAGGAAAAGAATTAGGAACAGGTTTGCGTCAAAGAAAGGACGGTAGATACGAAGCAAGAGCAAAGATAAACGGAATAGACATTAACTTGTATGATAATGATTTGAAGAAATTAAAAATATTGTTTGAAAAGGCAAAAGAAGAAGCAAGAAATAATATTGATATGAAACGTCAGAAAATAACGCTGAATGAATGGTTTGAGGAATGGTTTGCAAATTATAAAATTCCTAATATCAAGGAAACAAGCGTGTTCCCTATGCGTAGCAAATATTATAATACGTTTGGAAAAGCAATAGGGAATATGAAAGTGACGGATATACGGAACTTAGATATTCAGCGTGTTATTAACGATATGAATAAGCAGGGGAGAGCGTCTTCCAGTATGCGAGATGCTTTAGGCAGAGTTCGGGAGTGTTTGGAGTCTGCAAAGAATAATCGTATTATAGACATCAATCCATGTTTTGAAATCAATGTACCTTGGGAAAATAAAACAGCAGAAAGACGGTTCTTATCAATGGCAGAGCAAACAAGATTTTTGCAGGAAGTAGAGCATAACTGGTATAAAGAAATGTTTTACATTATGTTTCTGACAGGTATGCGAATTGGAGAAGTTGGTGGTTTGAAATGGGAAGATATAGACTGGAATAAGAAATGTATTAACATTCAAAGGTCTTTATCCTGTCAATATGAAAATGGAGTAAAGACTATGCGACTAACAAAGCCTAAAACACATAATTCATACAGAAGTATTCCGTTTATGGCAGAAACAGAAGAAATTCTATTATCTCAAAAAGAAAAACAGAACAGACAGAAAAAAGCCTATGGAAATCGTTGGCGTTCAAGTGGAGAATTTGATAATTTGGTGTTTACTACTTCTTTAGGAAGTCCAGTTATTCGGAATGTAGCAGAAAAAGAAATTAAGAAAGTAGTAAAAGCAATCAATTTTCAAGAAGCAATAGAAGCGGTAAAGGAAAAAAGAGAGCCGATAGAATTTAAAGACCTTTATCCTCATGCAATCCGACATACATTTTGTAGTAGGTGTTTTGAAAAAGGAATGGACGCTAAAGTGGTTCAAATGCTTATGGGACATCAGCATTACAGTACAACGATTGACATATACACTCATGTGACAGAAACAAAATTTGAAGAAGAAATAGCAAAGTTTGGCAGTGTGAGTGAAAAACAGAAAGTTCAGAAAAATAAAAACTCTACCCAGTGTGCACAAATGAGTACCCAACATAGCAAAATAAGAGAAAATTGCTTTCAATGGGAATGAAAAGTTTCTACCCAAAGGGAAATTGGGTAAAATGGAAGAGCAGAATTAAGTAAAGCGTAGAAAGCCTTATAAAATGGGCATTTGAGAAAACAGTAAGGAAAAGTTGGCAAAGCAGATGGGCAACTAAGCGAATTTTTCAATTAAATTAAGGTTAAAATTATAGAGGCTTCGTGTTCATATCGGCAAGCAGACTGTCGAACTGCCGCCGCCCGGTAGAGTTGTCCGTTTCCTCGTTCGGGAAAAAGAACTGGTCTACTGACACATCTAAAAAGGTGACAAGCTCATAAAAGATTTGTAGGCTTGGGTGCTGCCGGCTGTTCTCAATGGACGCGATATAGCGCGGCGTAATATTCAGCCTGTCTGCTAACTGGTTGCGCGAGATACCCTTTGCCTTTCTTGCTTCTTTTATGGCTTGCACGAAAGCCTTAAAATTATACTTCACTTTGTCCTGCTTCATATTTTTCACCCTACTACATTTTGCCGTTCACCTTTCTGCTTTGGATATGATTACACATAGCATAGCTTTGATAGTAATAGAGCATGATATGTATGGTTTTTATGAACTACCAACCGGAGGAATTGACAAAAATCTTTTTACAACGTATAATAACAATGATATATATCTTAGTTATCAAAAGGAGGACGTTATGCCACCAAAAGTTAAGATACCCAGAGAAGCTATTATTGAAAAAGCATTTGAGTTGACAAAAGTATATGGTTTTGAAAAAGTAACCGCACGTTTGCTTGCCAGTGAATTAAAATGCTCTACTCAACCAGTGTTTCATGCTTTTCATAATATGGAAGAACTAAAGGAAGAAGTTTACAAAAAAACGCAAAAACTATTTGAAGAAACTATGCTGCAACAGCCTTTTGATACAGAAACTCCCTATTTTTTAAGCATGGGATTAAAGTATGTGGAGCTGGCTCAAAATGAAAAAAATCTGTTCCATCTTCTATGTATGTCAGATAGCGGAACAAGACTTGAAAGCCTTTATGATTTGGCTAAGCACGTTCCTATTTCGATTGAACCGGAAGTGTTTGTGAAAACATGGATATTTACGCATGGTATAGCAACGATTGTTTCTACGAACACAACGAACATTGCGCCCGAAGAAATAAGGCAGTTACTTATTGAAGCATGTACCAGCTTCAAATTATATCACAATGAAAACAAGGGAGGTTCGGCAAATGAAACATAAGAAAATGAACTATAATAACCGCTATAAATATAAACTGAATATGCTTGAACTGGGGCTTACTATGATGAAACTCATCGGCGTATTATTTGTAACCAGTATTTTATTTTGGGCGGCAGGGTGGCATTGGCTTTCTTCAATAACTTTGTTTTTGGCAGGAGCCGTATTTGCTGTTTTGTTAATCTTGTTAGCCATTGAAGCACATCAGGACAAGGTGTTGAATGATATTGCTATGCGGGAAAATAATGAATTGGAGAAAAAATATGAAATCGATTAAAAATTATGTGTATACAGAACGTGCGCATTTTATGTGTCCTAATATGCACTTTGGGATTATGGCAAAAATAGAAAGCAATTATGATGAAGGGCAGCTAAAACAAAGCATAGACACTCTTCAAAAAGCGCACCCGTTTCTGCAAAGTTTAATTGCAGAGGAAACGGACACTGGCAGATTTTATTATCAAATACAAGATTATTTGAATATTCCTGTAATGGTAAAAGAAGAAGCCGCTTTGTGGCAACAAGATTATGAGGAAATATCTGTCCGTGGGTGGAATGTCATGAATGAATGTCTGCTAAAAGTAGTAGTTTATCCAAAGGAAAATGAATTTCAAATACTTTTTATCGCCCACCATCTTTTGTGTGATGGTAGAGGGCTTCTACAACTGGCAGAAGAATTTGCAGAGCATTATGCTAACGGAGTAATACCGCAATTTGCCCCGGAACGCTTAATTCAATGCTTAAACGATCTTCCCTCAAACAGCGATTTACCTCTTATCAGTAAATTGATAATAGGCGACGCAAACAGAAGATGGAAAAAAGAGGGGCATCAAGTTATGTATGAGGAATATAGCGCATTTGAAAGAGCCTATATTCAAAAACACAAAATGAAACGGGAAATTTTCACCATTTGTAATCAGGAGTTAGAAGAAATATTGACTTTATGCAAACAACATAGTGTTACTGTAAACGACTGGCTGATTGCAAAGATGATGTTGGAAGAGAATACAAATAAGGTGGTTATCGCAGCCGATATTCGTAATCAGGCAAAATGTTACAGACAGGGAGCAATGGGGAATTATTCGACTGCTTTTAGTGTTTCCGTGAAAAAGAACGGGGAAAATGTTATTATCCTTGCAAAGCGCGTAGCGTCACAAGTCATAAACATATGTCATCACCCACGGAAAGAAATGCTTGTGCTTGCCTGTTATATACATATGCAGCCGGAGCTGATTGACGCTGTTACAATATCTACATTGGGAGATTTCGGAAGTAAAGCAGGATCATTTATAGGAAGAAATATGTTTGGATATGGTTCTCAAAATGGTTATAGCATTACCAACTTAGGGAAAATCGAAAGTAATATAATTGCAGAAGCTGTTTTTATACCACCCGCTTCACCTGCCAACAAAAAAACTTGGGGTGTTCTAACGGTGAATAGCCATATGAAAATATGCGTGTCAAATTTAATTGCAGAAAGGTAATATTCTAAAGCAGGAAATAAAATGGGTACGTTGTCCTGTTTGTGGCAATAAAACAAGGTTACAGATACGGGAAGATACAGAACTAAAAAACTTTCCTCTTTATTGCCCGAAGTGCAGACAAGAAAGTTTGATTGACGTAAAGGATTTACAGGTAACAGTGATTAAGCGTGAAGTTGATTAGCAAAGCGACAAATTAGAATGGTTAAATCCCTTGAAAATGTTGAATTTACAGCGTTTCAAGGGTTTTTTGCGGTTTTAGTGAGCGTATAATACATTTTCGGTAAAATAGAGTTTATAAGATCTTCTATAATACAATAAAATTATAGAAAAGCTCCTTAATTATAGTCGGACAAAAGAAACCGGTACATGAATTGCAAATGATGGAAAGAAACCGGAACATAATTCTTTAATTTTGGGAAAAATATGATATTCAGACGGATAAAGGCATTCAAGATGCACTTGAATAGGTAATAGAAAAAGGACAGCAAAAGATCCGAATTCTATGCAGTGCTGAAAATTACGCCTTATCAAAAGCTAAACCCCGGAGAACCATATTCCTCCTAAGCGATAAACACGGCTGAAAGTGTTATATTTAGCAATCTTAGGGACCGGGAAAAAGGATTACAACAATCCAGAACCGGGTCCAGGCGCAAAAGGGCTTGTATTATATGTCCCTTAGCAGTCTGCGGATATCTTCCCTTGCTTCTCGAAACTGTACATCTTCCGGCGAAATCTGCAGAATAAACTGAATTTTCCCCAGCAGATGCCGCAGATAACGGACCGTATCCGACTCCCCCTCGGTCATCCATTCTTTCTTGTTACAACGCCGTAAATGCTCCATTACCCCGTATTTTTTACAGTAATATACCTCTGCCCGTACCTCTCTTTTATACGCACGCCCAACATCTGCCTTCTCGTTCACAACGATTCCCGTCACGGTTTGTCTGGTATGTTTTCCAAGCAGCTTAGTTTTCTTTTCATTCAGCACAAATCCCATGGTTAAAAGGTAGTTTTTGACCTTATTTTTCAGTTCGACTTCATCGAATACACCGGAAAATGTCATATCGTCACTGTAACGTGTATAATGAATCCCCCTTTCCTCGCACCATGCTCCCATATAGTTGTCAAACGACTTCATGACCAGATTGGAAACTGTCGGAGAAGTAGGTGCGCCCTGCGGAAGATAATCTTCATAACAGCAAAGTTCTGCCAGTATCCGTCTTACTGCAGGCGGAAAGTAGATGGCCGGAAAGGCTGATTGGTAAACCAGAGGAAATGTTATGTTTTCAAAGAAGTTTTCTATATCCAATTTCATGACCTGTTCCTGTCCTACATGGGAAAGTGCATTGTCCAGCACTGTGGTTTTCTTTTTGTAGGCAGTGGCATAGACGGAAACGGAAAGTCCGTCTAGAACATGATGAAGCAGATTTTTCTGTATGGTATTCAGTAACGCGTCCGGTACCAGCAGACGGCGCACACTGCCGTTTCGCTTTGGGATCTGGGCAGTATGGTAGTGTTTCTTTATATGATTACTGACAGCATAGAGACATGCAAGTTCTTTTTCCTCTCGTACAGGTGCTCCCTGTAGAAGCCGGAAGGACAGCAGCATGTCTTTGATCTGTTCTTTTGTACAATATTTCCATAAATCATTGTCATAGTTTGATAAAGTAGTTGTCATATGATTCTTTTTCACCTCGTATACAGGGACAATACAAGAAGGTGATTCTGTAAGATGCGCAGACGTACACAGGCGTAAGCCGCCTGCACACGGCAGTGTGCTGAAGTACCTCGGAGCATCTGGAAGTCTTTTGGTCTCTTTTTCTATACCGGACGGCGACTCGCCATCCGGCTGGATACGCTGTCCTATTTCAGACAGATCCAGATATGCTATTGTCCCTGTACCACTATCATATCATCTGTGTAGTAAACTTACAATTTATTTTTACTGAAAGGGAACTTTCATGGAAGTGTGATTCTGTTACGGAGAACCCGCAATGTTTAAGCGGGTTCTCTATTGCAGTTAAATTCCAAGAATTCCGTCCATAAATGCGATAATTCCCTCCTCGACATCATTCTTGATCTCACTGTAGTTATGTATTTCATGACGATATCCGGAATATACGCGGGTTTTCACGTCATGTCCGGTATCACAAAGCCAGTTCGAGACCTCATAGATACCTTTTCCGTATTCGCCAACAGGGTCCTGGTCACCGCCGATATTATAAAACGGTAGGTCCTTTGGAACTCTCTCGGCCCACTGTGTTCCTTCAATTGCCAGCATCATCTGGGTAAAGTCATAGAGTGACCGGTTGCTGGTTGGTTTGGTAAAGGCATCAAAAGGATCTTCCGCGTGGTCACGCTGTACATAAGGGTCTGAACAGATCCATTCATTTCCGATGGTAACATCATCACACCGTTCGCACATCCATCCCATCAAGGCACCTGTAAATTCCGGATTGGAATCCATTCCCAGTCCGTCGTCAATGGCTTTTTTGAGAAGCTCTGCGGCTTTATCCGCTCCCCGGAAGACTCCCGTTGTACCGCAGATCGTGACACCTGCCAGGTCTTCTCCATATTTTGCCGCATAATCTCTGGCTATAAAGGACCCCATGCTGTGACCGAAAATAAAATACGGCAGATTAGGATATTTTTCACAGACCAGTTTTTTCAGGCTGTGTTCATCCTCCATCATGGTGTGGAATCCCGCATCGCCCCAATCACCCCATACACCGCTGACCATGGCTGTTTTTCCGTGCCCCACATGGTCATCAGCCGCTACAATATAACCGGCGTCCATGAATTTTACGATCATATGCAGATACCTTCTGGAATGCTCACCGAATCCGTGGATAATCTGTACGATTCCTTTCGGCCTGGCAGCCGGAACGTATATCCATCCCTGCACCTGGTCACGTTTGTTGTAAGACAGAAAATTTACTTCATGCAGCATAAAAACACCTCCATTGTGATAAAATTTGTAACTACTTTTATTGTAAGGGGCAGAGAGGAGCGTGTCAAACGGAAATGAAATTATATGAGAATATTGCAGCCTGAACAGCCAGGGAGAGTATGATTTTGAACAGAGCTCCATTTTTTAGAGCCTCGTGAAACCTGGAATACTGGTTATTATAATTACTCCAGTATGAAATGATTGAAATAGTAATAACGGAATTTTTATTATGACAGACATATGTCACATTTAAAATGTTATAATATTTATAATCTAAATCTTAATATAGATTCAAAGTTTCAAAAGAATAACCGTTCGCATCTATAGTCATAAGTTTGGGTGGAATTATATCTGATATACTAAAGTATTTTAGTAATTATTTCTTGTTTCAAAATCATGAAAAGTTCGAGGTAGTTCTATTCCAATATAGACTTTGGAGCGGTAAGAAAATTAACGTAAGGAGAGGCTATTTATGTTTGATATCGAAAAGGATTACAATTTAAAGATTGATGAATTACGAAAGCTGCTGAAATCGTCCAGGCGTTTTGACCAGGCAATTGAATTAGCATTGGAAATTCATGCAGTGACGCACACAGGTAAGGTTTCATTAAGTGACAGTCCTACATTTTGTGATGATTTATTGGAGGGATTGGAGAATGAGGATTACAGCATAATGCCGACTGAGAAAGACGAAACAATAGCCTGGCATTTATGGCATATAGCGAGAATAGAAGATTTGGTGGGAAATCTTCTTATAGCAGAACAGCCCCAAATTTTCAATGAAGAATGGATGGAAAAAATGAGTGTGTCCGTAAGAGATACCGGTAACGTAATGACGGACATGCAGATCATTGATTTTAGTGAACAGGTAAATAAACAGGAGCTGATAAAGTACAGAAACGCGGTAGGCTGTCAGACCCGCAAAATATTAAAATCCTTGTCACCACTTGATTTGAAACGGAAACCCGGAGAAGAATATTTAGCGCGGCTGGTCAGCGAAGGTGGTTTGCTGGAAGTAAAAGGGTCCATATGGCTTAAAAATTTTTGGGGCCGGCACACTTTTGCAGGGCTTATTTTGCTGCCGATAACTCGTCATCATATGATGCATCTGTCCGATAGTGTGGTCATTAAAGAGTTTTTGTTAAATAATCGGTAAAATAGGTTAGATGAACGGAGCTGCCTATGGGAGATAGTCAAGGCTTCCATGGGCGGGCTTTTTCTGCCCATCCTTTTTCCTTCCAGTATTTTACATCCGCTTCATTCCATCCTCTCCGCTGTAACAATCGCATAATATTAAAAAATGCTCTGGTTTTTATGGAAGGAGATACGTGCCCTATATTCTCATTAATTTTATCAGCTATTACAGTGATTTTTTTATCTATACGTTTTTTCAGATCAGGATTCACGGCATCCCATGAAACTGCGGCAACGCCTACGCCATATTTATAAGTTCTGGCAACACCCCAGAAGAATGTGCTGTCAGCCATATCTTTATTTGTACTTTTCATGCCTCCGCCAGCGGCTGTGGATATGCAGACAGCCTGTTTGCGGAACATTTTTTCTTCCGGTCGATGCACCATCCACCGGTATCCATAATGGTCTAAAAAAGCTTTCATTGCTCCTGTTGTATGATAAACGTATACAGGACTTGCCAGAATGATTACGTCGGCACGGTCGATAGCTTCTGTGATAGGCTTTAAGTCCTTAAAGTGAGGACATAGTGTTTCTGATTTTTCAAAACAATTTGTACATCCGATACAAAAAGAATGAAAATCCTTTGGCAGAAAAAATTCTGTGACTTCGCCATTTAATTTTTCTGTTAGCATTTTAGCGATATGATAGGTTGAACCTTTATGGCTTTGACCATGTATAACAGCTATTTTCATTTTCTGTTTCCTTTCCTGTTTTCAGGTAAATTATAGCATAATAATGGTTTGAGAGGTACTTTTTATTTTATGTTTTGGGAAAGATACTTAGTATTATAAAGAGATTGTTTTTGCAGCCGGGTATAGGGACGATTAAGGGAGGGCTTTTGGTATATCTAAGCCAATGGAGGGCGCGCAACAGATTATGGTGATTTATTTTATTTTTATGATTGAAGTGACTAATATATTATGACTTGATGAAATGAAAAGAGGTTTTTATTTGGAAAAATATAGGATATAATGTAATAAAATAAATCATAGTCAGGTCAGGGAGGATATATGTTCGAGTTCATAAAAATATTAACATTGCGTGCAACATATGAATGTCAGGAAGAAGGAAGGCTGCCTTCATATTTGGGATCTACAATAAGAGGAATTTTAGGCCATTGCATCCGGGATTTTTGCTGTGATTTTCCTGATAAAAGATGTTTTCAGTGTGAGAAAAAGGATAATTGTCTCTATGTGCAATGTTTTAGCAATACGGGTGGAGAAGCAGGTGCAGTGAATCCATATGTGTTATATGTACATGGAGAAGGCAGAGAAAGATGGAAGAAAGGAGATTTATGTGTATTTGACCTTACTCTGCTTGGCAGTGGAACAGAAAGAGCAGGCATATATTTGGATGCACTGCAGGCAGCAGAGAAAAGGGGATGGGGGGCGGCAAGGCTGTCCTTTCGTTTGATGCAGGTTATCGACTCAGATTCGGGCAATGTGATCTATGCAGGGGGAAAATGCTGGTTTCGCAATCTTTCTCCAAAGCCGCTTCAGACGACAGGACGAAATGCCTCTTATGCAAGCCTTTTTTTTGATACACCGCTTAGAATCGTATCAGGGGATAAACTATTTGATAAACTTCCCTTTGATACGTTTATACAGTTTCTTATCCGCAGAATATCGCTGTTGACAAAGGCTTACACCGATTTTCAATTAGAATGGAAAGAGGAGGAACTTCTGAACCAGGCCAGGAAAATCAAGACTTTAGATGAGTATTGGAGAGAAGTTCCGTTCATCAGGTATTCTATGAATCAGAAAGATGGAAAGTTAAAACTTTCATCCAGGACTGGCTGGATTTTATATGAAGGGGATCTATCTGGTTTTGTGCCAATTTTGGAAGCGGGTAAGTATCTGCGGGTAGGAAAAGGTGCTACCATTGGATTTGGACATTATGATATTTCTTATGATAAATAATGGGGAAATAAAAGGCTGGAAACAGTTGGATTGAGAGAAATTGTGATAAAAATCGGCCTTGAATTTTTTGTAGAAAATGCAGATGATATAATATTTGTTCAGAAGATGATTACTAAGCTTATTTTATAAAGTGCGAATGTGGAGTGAACATAGTTTGCCGGGGAGATTCGCACTTGAAAAAATGGTTAAAAATTGATGATGGAGTGATTTTTTTAAGATATATTTGTAGGAAAGGTTGCATTATTAATCAAAAAGGGTTAAAATTTGGTAGAAAGAAACAATATTTATTGGGAATATTGTGCATGTTTGCTGTCACTTCCTTCGCGGAAGTGTGGATTGAAATTCATATGCTCCCTGTCATACCCCTCAGACTCAAACGTCACTTCCTTCGCGGAAGTGTGGATTGAAATAGAGCAAGGCAATGCCGGATGACACAGCAGCAAGTCACTTCCTTCGCGGAAGTGTGGATTGAAATAGCAAAGTTGATGCCTGTTTCAGGGTCTACACCGTCACTTCCTTCGCGGAAGTGTGGATTGAAATTTATGATTTTGAGGAGGCAAATGTTGATACAGAGTCACTTCCTTCGCGGAAGTGTGGATTGAAATAGACTGCTTACTATGGCGTTCTGGCCGCCGTAGGTCACTTCCTTCGCGGAAGTGTGGATTGAAATAGACACGGCTGGCCATGGCTTCCCTGGCTGCGAAAGTCACTTCCTTCGCGGAAGTGTGGATTGAAATATATCCGCCAGGGCATCACCGGAAAGCGGCATGGTCACTTCCTTCGCGGAAGTGTGGATTGAAATATAGATGGGACCACTTATCCGGTAAAAGTAACACGTCACTTCCTTCGCGGAAGTGTGGATTGAAATCCCCGTGGATGATCCATGTGGGAACATGGACACAGGGTCACTTCCTTCGCGGAAGTGTGGATTGAAATTTATACATAAATATAAACCACCTTTCTGCGAAAGGGTCACTTCCTTCGCGGAAGTGTGGATTGAAATCTTTATTCCACCCGCTGACATTCGTCATTTAAGGTCACTTCCTTCGCGGAAGTGTGGATTGAAATTTTACTGGTTTTGTCACAGTACCCATCCATTTCTGTCACTTCCTTCGCGGAAGTGTGGATTGAAATTATCTTGACAGGCGTTTCGCATTCCACGGTTTCAGGTCACTTCCTTCGCGGAAGTGTGGATTGAAATAGTTCACCGATGATTTGCCCACCCGGCTCCCTCCGTCACTTCCTTCGCGGAAGTGTGGATTGAAATCCGGCAATTCTTTGAAGAATCCTTCCACACCATGTCACTTCCTTCGCGGAAGTGTGGATTGAAATAGTCTCGCATCAGATTGGTTATAAATGCTATGTCTGTCACTTCCTTCGCGGAAGTGTGGATTGAAATGACATAGTAACATTAAAATAGTTGAATGTCTCAAGTCACTTCCTTCGCGGAAGTGTGGATTGAAATCTCTGCCAGAGCTGTCAGTCAAAGACGGCGAGCTGGTCACTTCCTTCGCGGAAGTGTGGATTGAAATGCCCGTGATCCAGACGCGCTCCTCGATCTAATCGGTCACTTCCTTCGCGGAAGTGTGGATTGAAATCGTATTTGCACTGGTGGAAATTTAACTGGATGCTGGTCACTTCCTTCGCGGAAGTGTGGATTGAAATGTCCTCCTAATCACTTGATAAAAACCAGCCACCGTCACTTCCTTCGCGGAAGTGTGGATTGAAATCCGGACAGAAAAGGGGATATAGGGTTCCCTGGAATGTCACTTCCTTCGCGGAAGTGTGGATTGAAATTGTTTCCGGGGATAAAATCAGGCTGTTTTCTGGGTCACTTCCTTCGCGGAAGTGTGGATTGAAATTATCAGGTGTACCATCTTCTCCTCCTACTCCAGGTCACTTCCTTCGCGGAAGTGTGGATTGAAATAGCGAGATATTTGTGATTATGTAAACCTCTGTAAAGTCACTTCCTTCGCGGAAGTGTGGATTGAAATCTCCAACATACAGCTTACCTTTTATCTTACCTTCGTCACTTCCTTCGCGGAAGTGTGGATTGAAATATTGCAAAGATTATGATCAGCCGATTGCATCGGATGTCACTTCCTTCGCGGAAGTGTGGATTGAAATTACGCCTCCAGCATTATATCCCATCAAATAGGACAGTCACTTCCTTCGCGGAAGTGTGGATTGAAATACCTCCTGTCCAATCTTTGAAGGAAGTCATTGTAGTCACTTCCTTCGCGGAAGTGTGGATTGAAATTGTAGGCGGAGATACAACAGGAGTGCAGATCCCAGTCACTTCCTTCGCGGAAGTGTGGATTGAAATTACAAGTTTAGTGAGTGGTATCACTTCTATCGCAGTCACTTCCTTCGCGGAAGTGTGGATTGAAATAGTAGTAACAAATCCGATAAAGGGACTTGTCATCGTCACTTCCTTCGCGGAAGTGTGGATTGAAATGTCTGATTTGATGGGGCACCTGATCCGCCATTAGTCACTTCCTTCGCGGAAGTGTGGATTGAAATTTCATAGTACATCCTCCTTTGAATTAATTGATTTGTCACTTCCTTCGCGGAAGTGTGGATTGAAATAGTTACTGCAAGCGGCACAAGTGGAACTGTTAGGTCACTTCCTTCGCGGAAGTGTGGATTGAAATTCTAGTAAGGCGACTATTCCGTATGATCCAATTTGTCACTTCCTTCGCGGAAGTGTGGATTGAAATTCATAATAGGCCTTGTTTCTAACGCGAAGATAAGTCACTTCCTTCGCGGAAGTGTGGATTGAAATTTTGTCTCCGTCATGTCATTATGCCAAAGCAGCCGTCACTTCCTTCGCGGAAGTGTGGATTGAAATAAATAAACTGACATTGAGCTTAAACAACCGATACGTCACTTCCTTCGCGGAAGTGTGGATTGAAATCCGCTCTGTGTCTATGATGATCTCTCCATCGACTGTCACTTCCTTCGCGGAAGTGTGGATTGAAATCAATGTACATTTGTACACTTTCTCCTCATGTATTGTCACTTCCTTCGCGGAAGTGTGGATTGAAATCACATGCTCTATGGATACAGCAAGAGAATTTATCGTCACTTCCTTCGCGGAAGTGTGGATTGAAATAATGTATACTCCCCGGAAATCAGGGATGAAAGCTGTCACTTCCTTCGCGGAAGTGTGGATTGAAATTAAGTGCAGTTCCCGCTTGTCCTGCCTTTATACCTGTCACTTCCTTCGCGGAAGTGTGGATTGAAATTAAGTGTTGCACAGTCAGTTTTAAACGCTGTAGGGTCACTTCCTTCGCGGAAGTGTGGATTGAAATGCCTGATAATGAGTATGAAAAGATACATACGGCAGTCACTTCCTTCGCGGAAGTGTGGATTGAAATCTTTTAATGAATCTTCTTAAATTTCGTCTTGTAAGTCACTTCCTTCGCGGAAGTGTGGATTGAAATTCATATAGTGGATTGATCGAGCAGTTGGAATACGGTCACTTCCTTCGCGGAAGTGTGGATTGAAATTTCCAGTTCCTTCCATTGACTAATATTTCTTTTGTCACTTCCTTCGCGGAAGTGTGGATTGAAATTCCTACATTCAATTCAAGCTGATGCTTGTTCAAGTCACTTCCTTCGCGGAAGTGTGGATTGAAATATCCCGAGCATAAGAGTTATCTTGACCCCCTCGATGTCACTTCCTTCGCGGAAGTGTGGATTGAAATTGTAAACGGGTACGGGTTGTATTCCCCTCCGGGGGTCACTTCCTTCGCGGAAGTGTGGATTGAAATCTGCTAGCTTTGTTCGACAGTATCTGGAGCAGGTCGTCACTTCCTTCGCGGAAGTGTGGATTGGAATTTGCTCTGTGCCGGAAGTATGATTACTTTCTTGTGTCACTTCCTTCGCGGAAGTGTGGATTGAAATTTTTCTTACATCTTCCCAGTTACATAACCGTTTTGTCACTTCCTTCGCGGAAGTGTCGATTGATATCAGACAAACGTCTTTCCATATAACAGTGAGAGCATATCCCATATTTTCAAAGTATATCTGGATGTAGATATCCCTGTGGAAGTGAGAAAATTCCGATTTCTTGAACAGGTGCCAGAATACAATCTGGCTCCGGGATACTTGGGGATATAAAGACGGTTTTTTCAGGTCTGACACAAATCTGGGTACTGAAAAAAGCGAGGAGGAGGATAGAAGAGAAAAATTGGAGTTTCTAATGGAAACCGTAACCATTTTGTTCAACGGAGGGAAGAAAATTTATGTTTCGGACTATGCAGTGGGAGAAAATGTTGTAAAAGAATTGACAATAGATGCATGCCTCTTTGATATCGGACGGCCGTTTTGGGGACGACCTCGGGACAGAAAACCTGGACATTTGTCTCCAGTTCGGTCTGCCCGGGGAGGGGAAGATAAAGCCGGTCAGCCTGGCTGATAAAGGGGTGTTTACAGAGAACCCGTATGGCTTCTTATGAGAGATGGCAGGTAAGGGGGATGCCATCACATGACCCCTTTCCTGCACTGCACCGGCGTTACGCCTGTATAGACTTTGAACATTTTGGAAAACTGGCGGTAATCGTCATAGCCAACCGCTATGGCGATGGAACTTACGGAATCGTCTGTTGTGAGAAGAAGCTTTTTTGCCTGCTGCATGCGCAGCATGGTCAGATAATGTTTCATACTTGCGCCTGTTTCTTTTTTAAAACACTGGCTCAAATAAGAAGGGCTTACATTAAAGTCTCTGGCAATATCGCTTACAGACAGGGGCTCTGCATAGTGCTCTTCCATATAACGGAGCACCTGGCGGACGACACGGTTGCTGATATTGTGTGTCTTTACCTGCTGTTTTGCCAGAGTATGGATGCAGTCCAGGACACGGGTACAGCTTTCCTCTATGGTGCCTAACTGCGTGGTCAGAACAAGCCAGGGGCTGTCTATAGTCTCCATCAGCAGTTTGACGGACAGTTCACTTTTTAGAGATTTCAGAATGGATTCACTTATCAGGTAATACAGCTTATAGCTCATACTGGGCTTTACGATCTTGAGATACAGACGCCGGATCAACTCCGGAAGCTCCTTGCTGCTGATATCAAAGCTGAGATAATGTTCAATGGCATCAATAGTGTTCTGAATCTCATCTCTGCTAAACCAGCGCTGATGAGATTTGATATAATCATTGGAAATTGCCACTGCTTCCCGGCAGAAAAAGCGGTATGCGCAGGTCCGTTTAAAATCCTGATGTCCGCGGCTGATATCTTCCGGTCCCAGTAAAAGGTCACTGATAAAACAGTGGGAGGAAATCTGTCCGGCAGCTTTGGAAAATTCCAGGGCAAAATGGTCTGCCTGCTGCCTTCTTGTACGGATGCAGGAAGGATGGGAAGCATTTACAAGGATATAGGCAAAGGAAATATCAGAAAATACGATTTCCCCTCCCTGGTTTTCTTCCAGTATCATACTGAAATCCTCCAGGCGCAGAGCGTGCAGAAAATAATGGATGGATTTGTTTACCGGATAGTCAACCAACACGGTTTTGTCAAGCTCCCACATAAAAAGATAAAAATCCGAAGTGTTTATGTGGAGACGGTACTGCCTCTTGTATTTTTCAAATTCTTCCCGGGTGACACCGTACAGCATCGTCTTCATGGCTTCTCTGCGCTGCAGGTTTTCAAAGGCATCCGGAAAGCGGAGCTGCCAGCTCTGTGCCGGATACTGCAGCGGTATGGTGTGTTTCCATCCGGCTGCTTCGCGGAAGAAATCGTGCAGGGAATCATCCTGCTGCGTGGTTTCTGCAAAAAAGCAATTTCCGTTCGGATGCGGTTCAAACAGCAGAAAACGGCGCGCAGAGCAGGATTCATAGAGCACAGCCAGGCAGTCCTGTATGCGGGATGCCGGCCTCTGGACCATCAGGATCACTGCATCCGGGGAGAAAGATATGGCATCTTCCGCAGACGGAAGACGGTCGGTGAACAAAACCTGGTGACCGCACTGGCTTTGTGCCTTCATAAAGCCTGCTTTAAATTCTCTACTGCCGTAAACTAATATTTTCATATGCCTGTTTTTCCATCTCCTTTTTTCCATTTGGTTTTCAGCATAACTAAACGGCCGGAACTCCGGGAAATCTTCCCGGTTCCGGCCTGTTTATGCTGCCTGTTATTTTATGAGACGTCCGCGTACATAACATTTATGTTTGGAAAGAATATTCTCAGCTTCAGCTTCAGCCTTTTTCGGGTCGGCTGCATACAGGGAATACAGTTCCTCGATGGCACGAAGACCGAAGCCTTCACAGTTATAGTCAAAAAGTACGGCGCCGTCGGGTGCTGTGATCTCGCCTGAGAGGTGGGTAGGAATGTGCAGCACGTCACGTTCTTTTGCTGTAAACTTCTCCATGCCGTCAATGCGGACCTCCACAAATCCCTCCTGCACAATAAACAGACTGTAGAAAGGATTCTGGGCACTCCAGCTCAACTGGAAACCGGGCTCCATGCAGAGCTGCCAGATCTCCTTGTGTCCCTTTGTCTCCCAGCGGGCTACCTTCTGCCTCAGCTCGCAGCCCTCGAATCTGTAGATACACAGGCCGCTGTTGTACGGGCGGATCTGGTAAATCTGTTCCTTTGGAACCTCCTCTGTGACAGGGGTATAGGTATAGTAGAGGCTGTCTGTGCTCTGTCCGTCCTTTGCCATGTCGAATTCAGTTTTATTATATTCTTTAAAACGCAGATTGGCAATACAGTCTTCCCCCATCTGGGTTTCCTGGAACAGCTCCCTCCATATGGTTCCCGCATCGATCCAGGTAAATTTATGCGGGGTATAGGCTGAGATATGTACGATATCACCTTTGGTGCACACTGCTTTTTTGCCGCAGATTTCCGTCAGCACAGAGCCGCCGTCCACCAGAAAAGTTTCCACACCGCGGGTATGTTCGTGGTAGCACATTTCATGGTTGGGGTCCACGTAAACAGTGTCCAGCAGTTCATTGTGCTGGTATGGCCCATAAGGTTCAATCAGGTATTTGGAGTAGGTTTTCTTCCCTCCGTAGTATTCATCAAAGTCCATAAGCCAGGTCTTTTCCGGATCAATGTGGATGTCGTGCAGGGTATACTTTGTCATAATGTGTCCTCCTAATTTTTTCTTTTTGTCGGTTACGGTCATGCGGATGATACTGTCCGCTGATAAATTGTGGTTATATTATAACAGAGATTCTTTTCTTTCCGGTGTCTTTATTTTGGTAAAATGTGTGCTTTTTATCGTAAGATGCCTCCATGTGGTAAAAAGGGGCATAAAGCTTATAAACCATGTGTTCTTAGTATATCAGAATGGAAGATGAGAAGATGTTTTTGGTATAAAGTGTGGTTTTTTTCGACGAAGCGGTCTTCAGTCCTTTTTCTCATAGGTGGTCAGCGTTTTCCCGAATATCTGATAGTAAGGCTTTTCCTCCCTGTGTTTCAGGATGAAATATCAGATTCAGTCATCCGGCAGAATACACACGGCAGACAGGCCCGGTCCCTCCACAATATTCCATCGGCAGATGAAAATGCGTTCACAGAGCAGGACAATCAGCATTCCCACAATACACTGCAGAAGAAAGTCGGTTTCGTAGGTAAAAAGGTTATTTATCCCGTTGATACACAGGCCGATAAATCCACTGAGCAGAAACATACGCCAGTCCGTCCGGTCATGTTTCCAAAAGGATTTCAGGAAAAAATAGATTCCGCCGGGAATTCTTTGGGCGTTTGGATTGCCTGACACAGAGGGGGTGTGGTATATTTAAAATAGATGTTTAACAATATTTGGCAATCGTAACGCGGAGGAATACCATGGGAGAGATAAGTGACTTCCGGAAAGATGTGGAAGTGGTAGTACAGGCTCTGGAGAGACAGAAGAGAGATGACCCTTGGGAGGAAGGAGAAAAGCTGTACCGGAAATACAGGGAGACGAAAAAGGATGCCGTGCGTCTGGCCGTGGCTCTTCGCGGCTTCTTTCTGAAAGGCGGCGTTTCAAAGGAGCAGAGAGATGATTTTGGACGCTGTATACAAGATTGGATCGTGCCCGCAGTGCAGGAGCTGATCGAGGAGGATGCGGTGGAAAAAATGGCGTATCTGGAAAGCCTGGGCTGGTTTCGGGAGGAGCAGTTGGAAATCTTCATCCGGACAGCACGAGAGCGTCAAAAGACCACCTCTCTTGTGTGGCTGATGCATTTGAAAGATAAGAAGTACGGATATACGGAAAAGAGCTTTCTTATATAATTATAATGACAATAAAAAACATCCGGCCGTAGATATTCCGGGAACCCCGGAGATATCATTACCGGAAAAATACAAATATGTCATAGGGTAAAGAAAATGAGATCAAACGAAGAAAAAGCAGCTCTGGGAGTGGAGATCCTGAAAAACTGCAGAAATGAGCTTTACAGTTATTTCCCATATCTGGACGGCGCCTTTGCCAGTGTTTCATATGAGGCAGGTAAAGGGGTAAAGGGAATCGGTACGGAGGGAAATGTATTTTATTTTGACCCTGTATTTCTGCTGGCAGGCTACGGGAATAATCCGGAGGTAATCCGCAGGGGATATCTGCACATGATGCTGCACTGTTTGTACCTGCATCTGTTTTCCAACAAGGAGCAGAGGCAGGATATCTGGAATCTGGCCTGTGATATTTCCGTGGAACAAGTGATTGAGAGGGAGGCGCTGCCGGGGCTTCGCCTGTCGGACCATCCGGTCAGAAAGAGATGTTTGGAAAAACTGGGAGGGCGCAGCCTTTCCGCGGAGAGAATCTGCCGGATGCTGGTGCAGGGCGTATTTTCGGACAGTCTGGAGGAGATGCAGACTGCCTTTTGTTTTGATGACCACAGTCTCTGGACGGCGCAGCAGGATGCGGAGAGGACAGCCAGGACAAAAAGCAAGTGGGAGAAGATTCTGGCCTACACAGGACAAAACAGGCATCAGAAGAAACAAAAAACAGGAACCCGGGAAGGTGACGGTGAGGAGGAGACAGTGACCGTCGGGAAAAGCCGTTATGATTACAGGAAATTCCTGAAAAAATTTGCTGTCCCCAGGGAAGAAGTGGAGCTTGATACCGAGAGTTTTGATTATATTATGTATCATTTCGGGATGGAGCATTACGGAGATATGCCGCTTATAGAACCCTTGGAATACAAAGAGGTAAATCGTCTGGAGGAGCTGGTGATCGCAGTGGATACATCGGGGTCATGTTCCAGGGAGACGGTGCAGCAGTTTCTGGCAGAGACCTACAGTATACTCAGTGAGCGGGAGAATTTCTTCAAAAAGATGAAAGTGCACCTTGTTCAGTGTGACTGCAGGATACAGGAAGCGGTGGTCATCCATTCGGAGGAGGAGTGGAAAGCATACAGCAGGGAGATAAAAATTCAGGGACGGGGCGGGACGGATTTTCGGCCTGTATTTCAGTATGTGGCAGAGCAGAAGGAGAAGAGAGAGATCAGGCAGTTAAAAGCACTGGTTTATTTTACAGACGGCGATGGGATTTATCCGAAGTGCAGGCCTGCGTATGAGACAGCATTCGTCTTTTTGGAGGAAGGTGCCGGTATGGACAGAGTGCCGCCATGGGCCATGAAGCTGGTGGTATCTCATGAAAAGAAGAGAGTCGGGGATTCCCGGATATGAATTTATACCCTACAAGGAGGAAGAAATGAACATCAAAGAGGCAAAGACGGAGATCAGCAGTACACTGAAGGCCTATCATGAGAAGGACGAACAGGGCAATTATGTATTTCCTATGGTCAGGCAGAGGCCCATACTGCTCATGGGGCCGCCGGGCATCGGCAAGACCGCTGTCATGGAGCAGGTGGCAGAGGAGTGCGGTGTGGGTCTGGTCTCTTATACCATTACACATCATACGAGGCAGAGTGCTGTGGGGCTGCCGAGTATCAAAAACAGAATATACCAGGGCCGGTCTGTGAGTGTAACAGAGTATACCCTCAGTGAGATCATAGCTTCTGTCTATGAGTGCATGGAGCGCACGGGAAAAAAAGAGGGGATTCTGTTTATTGATGAAATCAACTGCGTATCCGAAACCCTGGCACCCACCATGCTGCAGTTCCTGCAGAACAAGACATTTGGAAGTCATAAAGTGCCGGAAGGCTGGCTGATCGCGGCAGCGGGAAATCCTCCGGAATACAATAAATCGGTCCGAGAATTTGACATTGTCACGCTTGACCGGGTCAGGAAAATTGATATTGAAGTGGACTGTGATGTCTGGATGGAATACGCCTGGTCACAGCAGATACACGGGGCTGTGCTTTCCTATCTGAATATCAGGAAAGAAAATTTTTATCTTGTGGAAAATACGGTGGACGGTAAATTTTTTGTGACTGCAAGAGGATGGGAGGATCTATCTGAAATATTGAAAAGCTATGAGAGATTTCAGATACCTGTCACGGAGAAACTGGTGATCCAGTATCTGCAGAAAGAGGAAATCGCCAGGGACTTTGCCGTGTATTACCGGTTGTACCAAAAATACGGGACTGATTATGCCATTCCGGAAATAGCGGCAGGTACTTTGTCAAAGGAGGACTATGATAAGCGGAGGGATATGGCCCGCCAGGCTGCTTTTGAGGAGAGATTTACAGTGGCCGGCCTTCTGCTTGCCTATTTGGATCAGTCCTTTGCTACATATATCAGGGCAGACGGGAATGTCTGTGCTCTCTACGAGGCGCTGGATGATTTTAAGAAGATTTTGCATGACAGTGCAGATATGCAGGTGCTTCAGACTTTTGCGGAGAACAGAAGAAGAGAACTGGAACAGCGGATACTGGAGGAGAAGATTACCGGAAAAGAGGCAGCAGTACAGGCGTGGGCAGTGGGACGGCTGGAGTCCTTTGCTGTATATCTGAAGGAGAGACATATTGCGGATAAAGAAGAGGGTATGGCCTGTGTACGGGAGCTTTTCGGGCAGGAAGTGAAAAAGAGGCAGAAAATCGTAAAACAGGCGGGAGAAAATCTGGAACATGCATTTCAGTTTCTGGCGGATGCTTTTGGTGAGGAGCAGGAGATGGTGCTCTTTGTAACCGGACTATCCAAAAGCGAAAGAGCCATGGAATTTATAAACAGCAATGGAAGTGATGCGTATTTTCAATATAGTGAAGCTCTGCTTTATCGGAAAAAGGAGGAGGAGTTAAGAAAAATCTGTCTGGAAGAGATATAAACATTTTATTTCCTGTTTTTGTTTACATATGGAAGACTATGGTATATAATCAGATACAACAGATGATGTTTACTGCATTTCTGATTTCAAAAAATGAATATTGAAGTCTTTGTGGCAGGGTGTAAGTCCCTACCGATGGTATAGTCCATGACCCGCTTTTGGCGGCTGAGCTGGTGACTCCTTAATAGAAGAGGGGAATTCCAGCACCGACGGTATAGTCCGGATGAGAAAAGACATTTTCTGTGAAACTACGCCCGGAGCATATTTTTTGTTCCGGGCTCATTTTTTTGAAGGAGGATACAAACTATGAACCAGACAAACGAAACAACCAATGCAGCTTTTGACAAGGGTATGAGGGCCGGGACCGGCGCTAAAATGCGGGTGAAAAAGATTGCTTTCATCGGCCTTATGGGGGCAGTGAGCGCTGTTCTTATGCTTCTCAGGTTTCCGCTTCCCTTTATGCCGCCATTTATGTCCTTTGATCTGTCGGGGCTGATGGAGATGCTGGGGGGATTTATGTTCGGCCCCGGGGCAGCACTTATGATCATTGTGGTCAAAATACTGCTGCAGCTTGTCATGCAGGGCAGCTTTTCTCTGGGAACCGGTGAGTTACAGAATTTTATTTTAAGCTGCTGCTATGTCATGCCTGCGCTGCTGATCTATCACAGACATAAGACGAAGAAGACCGCATTGGCTGGTATGGGCGTCAGCACAGTGCTGGTTGGAGTTGTGGCGATCTTTACGAACCTGTATCTGATCATTCCGTTTTATGTGCGGTTGTTTGGCATGACCATGGATGAGATCATTTCCATGTGCAGTGCAGTAAACCCGGCCATGAAAAATGCTTTTTCCATGGCAGTCTTAGGAATCCTGCCGTTCAATTTGATAAAGTACGGAGTGACGTCAGTCCTGACATTTCTGTTATATAAAAGGTTAAGCAGAGTGATCAAAAGTGTTGTAGAAAAATAAAGGGGGATAAAAAAATGAAATTTACACTGGACAAATCCATCAGTTATGAGGATGCCGTAGGGCGCATGTTTGAAATGCTTGGGAACAGCAAGATCATGGCACTGGCTTCAAGTCTTAACGACTATGTCATGGTAAGGAATGTAAGCTGCCTTTTTTACGATGACAAGATTTATTTTAAAACGGACAAAAATTTCAGAAAGACAAAACAGCTTCTGGAAAACCCCAGGGTAGCCATGTGCTGGAGCGGCGTTCAGGTAGAGGGAACCGCGCGAAATAAAGGCCTGGTGGTGGAGGAACCGGGAAGAAGATTTGAGGAGGGATACAAAAAATATCTGTGGGAGAGCTATAACAAATACAGTCATGAAGATACAGAAATCCTCATAGAAGTGTCGCCGGGATATGTGGAGATCTGGGATACCAGTGAGGATGGATACGCGTACCAGCTTTTTATTGATTTTGATAAAAAGTCTGTGGAGGTAAAACCGTATGATAAGAAGTAGGCAACGATTCAGCTAAAGGAATCGTTACAGAAATAGTTCTATGGGTATCACAAAGTGCTGCGCTTTGTGATACCCATAAGTAGTTTTATCTAAAATAGACCTGGAGGCGTAACCGGAAAAACTTACAGCAGACTATGGGCGGACAGCAGTGCCGTCCGGCAGGCGTGAGAAAAGCCAGCCGAAATCCATATCCGTATATGGGTATTTTGCGGCTTCCTTTTCATCAAAATCAATTCCGATTCCCGGGCGGTCACTGATATAGGCATATCCGTTTCTGACTTCCGGGCATCCCGGAAAAATCGCCTTTTCCGCTTCGCAGAATCCGCTGAACTCCTGAATGCCAAAGTTGGTACAGGACAGATCCAGATGCATCTGCGCAGCCATTCCCACAGGCGACAGGTCATTGGGGCCGTGAAAGGCGGTGCGCACACCAAAGGCTTCGCAGAAATGCGCCAGCTTTCTGGCAGGGGTAAGCCCTCCGATATCGCTTACATGAACGCGCATAAAATCAATCCACTGATTCTGTACGATAGTTTTCCACTCAGCGGGGCTGGTGAAAAGTTCTCCCATTGCCAGTGGTACAGAGGTCTGTTCCCTGATTATTTTAAAGTAACCGGCCTGTTCCGGCGGAAGGGCATCTTCAAGGAAGAACAGTTTATAAGGCTCCAATTCTTTGGCAAAGTTCAGGGTATCTGCCGGGGAAAGCCGTTCGTGCACATCATGCATGATTTCCAGGTCCCATCCGAAATCCCTTCGGATCTGCTCAAACATCTTTACCACACTCTGCATATAGGTTTTCGGATGATAGTAAGCGCCTGCAGGTGCGTTTTCTGGATGGATCATGGTCTGCATACTGCCCCCTGCGTTTCCGCCGTACAGGCCCAGGTGGCAGCGGATGTAGCGGTAGCCCTGTTCCATGTATTCGTTTATTTTATCCTCAACCTGATCCATGGTGGTTCCGTCCGCGTGGCGGTATACCGCGATTCCCTCCCGGCATTTGCCTCCGAACAGGCTGTAGAGGGGCATGCCCGCCAGCTTGCCCTTTATGTCCCAGAGTGCTTCATCCACGCCGGACAGCGCATTGTTGAGCACCGGGCCGCCGCGCCAGTAGGAGCTGCCCATCATGGACTGCCAGATATCTTCAATATTGTGGACAGACTTTCCCACCAGCATGGGTTTTAAATATTCCTCTACGGCAGTGACAACTGCTTTGCATCGCCAGGTAAAAGTGGCGCAGCCGATACCGTATAATTCAGGCTCTGAAGTTTCCACCTTCACGACTACGAGATTGACCTTTTGCGGTGCGGTGATAAAGGTTCTGATATTTCGGATTGTGATGTCTTTCATAATTACCTCCATATTTTTGCTTACTCTGCCGGATGAAAAAAGGATTCTATGGCAGTTTCTAAAATCCGGCAGATGTGCTTTGTTATTTATTGCTGAAAGCATAACATTTTTCTGCAGGAGATTGTTGATATTATTTGGTATAAAATCACTATTTTTTAGTCAGGTGTTTTCAAGATTTAGAATAAAGGGTATAATGTATTATCGGTAAAGTGAAAAACGAAAGCAAAATAGAGGTGAAAAGATGCAGATTCGGGTAAATGATTATGAGGAGCATGAACATTTCCGGGCTATCTGTGAGGACTGTTATAATGTCTCAAGAACCTGCGGCTATGACAGGCTCAGAATGTCCCATATACATAATACATGTGAAATCCTTTTGGTGGAGACAGGAGAAGCGGATTATTATATTTCAGGGAAAAAATATCATGTGGAGCCTTATGATATTTTGGTCATAGGCGCCATGGAATACCACAGGAGCGTGATTACGAATCCTCCTTATCAGAGATATGGGCTGACAGTAAAACCAGCTTATCTAAAAGGTATGATTCCGGATAAAGATATGCAGAAAATATTTTCCACACCGTCACCGGAATCATTCGTTCGGAATTATAAACGTGTCGATCCAAAGACATTTGAAAAACTTGTGTGCCTGCTCCAGGATCTGGCGGAGGAAGAACGGGGGACAAAGGAGTTCCGCACACAGATGCAGAGGGGAATCCTGACCCAGACAGCCGTTCTTCTATTCAGAACCTTCCGGATGGAGAGGAACCCGGAAGCATCGACAGCCGCGGATAAGGCTATGCGGGAAATAAAAGAGTATATTGATACTCATTTTCAGGAGCGGCTCACGCTTAAGACACTGAGCAGCCGCTTTTATCTTCATCCGACTACGATCAGCAAAGAATTCAGACGCTGCTGCGGGCATAACCTGAATAAATACATCAACACGGTCCGCATCTGCCGGGCAGCCTCCCTGCTGGAAACAGGTACAGACAGCGTGGCGGAGATTGCTGTAAAATGCGGGTATGAAAGCGAAAATACGTTCCTGAGACAGTTCCGGTCTATTATGGAGATGTCGCCTCTTCAGTACAGGAAATCAGTGAGTGTGTGGATGGGGAAAATGAGAGAGGAAAGAGAGAAGTCTGGTAAATTATGGTAATTCCTCCGCAGCGATTGCGTTATTCTCCTCAAAAGCTATAATAGTGGAAGAAAACCATACCCACAGGAGGCCTGCCAATGCAGAAAGAAATCACCTTTACCATGAAGACAGAATTGATCGAAGAATTTTCTTATCACTTATACAGCCAGGAAAAGACAGCGGCAACCATCAGAAAATATTCCACGGATTTAAAGACGTTTTTGGGATACCTGGGAACGGACAGACAGGTCCATAGAATCCGTCTTCTGGAATATAAAGAGTGGCTGAGACAGCAGTACGCAGTAAGCAGCGCCAATTCTATGCTGGCAGCAGTCAACTCCTTTTTGGATTACCTGTGTTTTCCTGAGCTGAAAGTAAAAAGTTATAAAGTGCAGAAGCGCATGTTTCTGGATTCAGAAAAAGAAATGACAAAGACGGAATACCGGAAACTGGTAGAGACAGCAAGAAAGAAGGAGAAGAGCCAGCTTGCCTTGATACTGGAGGCCATCTGTGCCACAGGGGTCAGGGTCAGCGAGCTGAAATATCTGACAGTGAAAAATCTTCAGGACGGCCGTCTGGAAGTCTGTAACAAGGGAAAGACAAGGATTGTCCTGATTCCGGAGAGCCTGCGGAAGAAACTTTTGTGCTACGCCGGAAAACAGGGTATCAAGTCAGGTCCTGTCTTCATTACCAGAAGCGGAAAGCCAAAGGACAGGAGCAACATATGGACAGAGATGAAAGTATTAGCGGAACAGGCAGGAATCAAGCCAAAGAAAGTATTCCCACACAATCTGCGCCATCTCTTTGCGCGCTCTTTTTATAAGGCCACAAATAACCTTGCCGCATTAGCGGATGTTCTGGGACACAGCAGTCTTGAAGTGACGAGGATTTATACCGCGGATACACTGAAGAAATTTCAGGGAATGATAGAACAGTTGGATTTGATCGTTCCATAAGGGAAAAGCATTAACACAACATAATAAGAATTATGTAGTTGAGATAAATGTTAATGCATCTGGTTTATAGAAATTTTAATACATATGGTAAAAAATGTCAACAAAATATACTCGGTTTGTCTTTTTTAGACAGCGGAGTATAGAAATTATCTGTAATTACCAAGTCTTAAACATATCAAAAAGAAGCCTGCAGGCAGATAAAAGCAGGCTTAAAAGAAAAGACGGCATATTCTGCTGCACCTCTCATAAGATTCCTTTAGAAGATAATCTTTTTTTACCACATAATTCTTATTATGTAGTAAGTAAGCAGCCGCAGGAAGGACAGAAAACCGGAGGGAGCAGGGTATGATTGAAACAGGTCGGAGTAAATTCCTCAAAAAGAGTAAAGAAACCAAAAGCAGAATGCCGAACCATGTAGAAGAGATGGGGCTTGGCAGAAAGCTGACAGATAAACTGAAAAACCACAGGATTGAGTATGTTACGGACATCCTGTCATGTACGGAAAATGAACTGCGGGAAACTGCAGTGCTGAATGACAGAGAAATGTCTCTGCTGCGGGAAAAGATGAGAGAATTCCAGCTTGATTTTTGGGATGAGTTGTTTTAGGAGGGGCAGATTCTGCGCCCCCAGTCGCACATAGACTCCAACACAGGAAGAAGCGTTTTGCCGAATTCCGTCAGTGCGTACTCTGTTTTTGGAGGCACAACCGGGTAAACCGTACGGCTGATCAGGCCGTCGCTTTCCAGTTCCCTGAGCTGCTGTGTCAGCATCTTGGTTGTAGCTTTTGGGATAAGCCGGTGCAGTTCGCTGAACCTGAGCACCTGATCCCTCAGATGCCAGAGGATGACTGCCTTATATTTTCCGCCAATCAGATGAATGGTTGCCTCCACAGGGCAGGTGTAAGTGTCGCTGCATACTTTCATTTTGATGTTCCTTTCTTTTTCGTATTTTCCACAGCAGAGATCATGCGTGGGGGGATGGTTATTTTTGGGTACTATATACCAAAAAAGTGCGTTCTTGCTAAAAATAAAATCAGTGGTAAGATTATAGCATAGACAATAAAAAATCGAAAGAGAAAGGAAGAAATTATATGGAATTTTCAGAACTGGCAAAAAAGAGATACTCTGTACGCTCCTATAATGGAAAGAAGGTGGAGCAGGAAAAATTAGAAAAGATATTGGAGGCTGCCCATGCGGCACCCACAGCAGCCAATCTGCAGCCTGTCCGGCTGCTGGTGATACAGGAGGAAGAAGGTCTTGAAAAATTGTCAAAGGCTGCAAATGTTTACCATGCACCGCTTGTCATTGTGGTCTGTGCAGATCACGACAAAGCATGGGTTCGTCCTTTTGATCATAAACAGACCTGTGATATTGACGCTTCCATCCTGACAGACCACATGATGCTGCAGGCAGCGGATTTAGGGCTTGGAAGTGTCTGGATCTGTTATTTTAAGCCGGATGTCCTGCGAAAAGAATTTGGTATCCCTGAGAATCTGGAACCTGTTAATATACTTGCAGTGGGTTATAGTGACGAGACGCCCCAGCCCTCTGACAGGCATGGAAAAACACGTATACCGATTAAAGATCTGGCCTCATTGGAACATTTTTAAGAACAGGGGAGGATTTATCATATGACGGAAGGCTGTGTTTTTAATGAGAAAGTACATGCGTTTTTGATCGGTTCGTTTTATAGGGAGATGAAAGCGGCCAAAGGCCCGGCAGGGGTGGAATGTTTTATAAAAGCTGTCCAGAAAACAGCGGAACAGCGGGGACACCGTATGGCTCTCAGGGCTATGCGGGATGAAATGCCTCTGGATTATAATACATACATGGCATATGGGGAGATATATGCCACCATTCCGGGCAAAACGGAGATGGCCGGGGAGTATCCTGACGCGGAGACACGGGTTTACAGCTGCGCATGGCATGATACCTTTTGGGAGATGGATCTTGCGGAATGCGGCCTTGTATACTGTAAAGAGATAGACAGGGGGATTGTCAGAGGCTTTAATCCTGAGCTGTTGTTTGAACAGAAAAGTGTGCTCCACAATGCACCGTGCTGCCGCCTTGTGTTTAAAAATGCCGCTCTTGACAACAGCGTGCCGGTCTCCCGAGATGCAAAGAAGGACTGGGACTACCACTGTGGTCATTATTACAAAACATTTGGGGAATATGTGCGTACAGTTTTTACAGATGGGGAAGAGATCATAAAAAATGTGGATGAAAAATTTGCGGAGAGATATGGAGAGAACTATCTGGATGTTCTGCATGGATATCTGGAAACAGATTTTAACCTCATCGAGCGGTAACGCTTAAAACATCTGTCCGAACTACAGAACAAGAACAGCAGTGATTTTATATGAACATAGGGCTGCAAAAAAATACGGGTATGTGGAGCACTACACTCCATATACCCGTATAAATATTTATAAAAAGAATGGCACTCAAGCATCATAGACCGCCCAGTTCTGTTCTCCATCCTCCCGGATATGGATTTCCGGAAAACTCTGTATATACTGTTTGAACTGGGAGAAACCGTAATCCCGCACTTTGAAATCTCCGAATCGGTTGCGGATCTTATTGCTGAGGGTACCCAGAGGGACACCCTGGGGGCCCGCATTTTTAACAAGCTGGACCGCGTATTCCTCCAGCATCTCTTTTTTGCTCTTGTCTTCATAGAGGGTGACTGATACCTGAGTTCCTTCCTGCTGCAGCTTTAATTTGGGAAAGGATTCCAGGAATTTGGAAAGAAGGCTGTATCCGTAGCGTCTCACATCAAAATCGGGATATAATTTCACCAGGCGGCTGCCTACCTCACCAAGACCTGTTATCTTGTCGTTGTTCTGATTCTCTGTTATGATCTTGACAACAGCTTCCTCAATCTGTGTTTTGGAGACTACATCCGCACTGATCTGTTTTGCACCTTTTTCCATTGCGTGGATTGTGGGTTTTTCCTCTTTTTCTATGGCGTTATCCTCAAGGAGAAGTTCCAGTACCGTAAAAATATCACAGGCTTTTCTAAAAGAGGATGGTGTCTTGTCTTCACCCATACCGATGACATTTTTACCGCTTTCCCTCAGGCGGCTTGCCAGTTTTGTAAAATCGCTGTCGCTGGAAACCAGGCAGAAGCCCTCCAATTCGCTGGTGTACAGCATGTCCATGGCATCAATGATCATGGCGGAGTCTGTGGCATTTTTTCCGTGGGTATAGCTGAACTGCTGAATCGGTGTGATGGAATTTTCCAGCAGGACTTCCTTCCAGCTTGAATTATAAGTGCTTGTCCAGTCACCGTAGATTCTCTTGTATGTTACATTTCCGTATTTGGAGAGTTCATCCAGAATTGGCTTGATGTATTTGGCTGAGACGTTATCTGCGTCAATCAGCAGTGCGTATTTATCTTCCATATTTCCCTAACCTCTTATTCCGATGTTTTTTCACACATCATATTAAAAAGTATACCATACAAAATCGGATTTTGGTACAGGAAAAAAGCGCGTAAAATGACAGAATGCAACGATACATTATGGTTCATGCGCTGCTGTCCCACGTAATATTTTCAGACCGAAAGCAAGAAAATCTCCGGGCAGCCAGCGTGATACGGAAAAAATGCTCCCTGTCTGCGCATCGAGAAAGCGTGTTGCTGGGCAGGGAGAAGCCCGGGTGTTTTTATTTGTGAAATTTTACGGGATTGACAGTGCGGAGGGAGGAAGGTATAATCGGTTTATCTGGAGAGCATTTCATTTAATCTGCGGCAGGTCTGCCGAAAAATCCAGAAAGTATAAAATTGTATATTGTCGGATGAAAGAGAAAAACAGCAGAAACTGCAGTATAATGCAAAGTAAAAGTTGATATAAACTGTGTTTTGGTTTATATTGTTGGTATGGGATGCAGATATCCTGTGGTCTGGTGGTCTGCCTTTTACTTTTTGTCCGGGGAGGAGGTCTATGAAAGGAATTGTACTGACA
>NZ_JBBMFP010000021.1:0-108864 GCF_040095955.1 Blautia caccae
TGATCGAACATGAGCGAATAACAGGCGGATTTACCGCCTGCTGTTGACATGCCTTTTTGTAACTGTTATATATAAAGCAAGGACGAAAAGCCTATTTTAAGACTTTTCACCACTCATTATCATAGAAGAATCTTATTTACAGACTTTTCTTCATAGTCTCGTATTCACGGATACCTTCATGAGATACCTTATGGTAGTATTGTAAGTAGATACGGATTATTACCTACTTACGAATATTCAGTTACCAATGATGTTAATCTCTTTGAAATAAATCCCTTGTATACACTTTATCATTTACATCGTCTAAACAAGTATCGTATCTATTAGCAATAATTGCCTGTGCCTTTTCCTTAAACGTTTCTAAATCATTAACCACCCTACTTCCAAAAAATGTAGTCCCATTTTCCAGCGTAGGTTCATACACAATAACAGTAGCCCCTTTAGCCTTTAAACGTTTCATAACACCCTGAATGCTGCTCTGCCGAAAATTATCAGAATTACTTTTCATCGTCAGCCTATATACGCCAATGATACATTCTTTTTCTTGTTCAGGTGAAAAATCTCCACTATTATAATAATCATAATAACCAGCCATATTAAGCACCCGATCCGCAATAAAATCCTTCCTCGTACGATTACTTTCCACAATCGCACTCATCATATTCTGCGGCACTTCATCATAGTTTGCCAACAGCTGTTTTGTATCCTTTGGCAGACAATACCCTCCATATCCAAAACTCGGATTATTATAATGTGTTCCAATACGCGGATCCAGACAAACACCATCAATAATAGCCTTAGTATTCAACCCTTTCATTTCCGCATAAGTATCCAATTCATTAAAGTAAGATACCCTCAAAGCCAAATAAGTATTGGCAAATAATTTAACAGCCTCTGCTTCTGTAAACCCCATAAATAAAGTATCAATATTTTCTTTTATAGCACCTTCCTGAAGAAGCGCAGCAAAAGTATGAGAAGCCTCTACCAGTTTTTCATCTGATTTATCAGTAGATACAACAATACGGCTGGGATACAGATTGTCATATAATGCCTTGGATTCTCTTAAAAATTCCGGGCTGAAGATAATATTACGGGTGTTATACTTTTTGCGGACACTGGCCGTATAACCTACCGGAATTGTTGATTTAATTACCATAATTGCATCCGGATTTACTTTGAGAACTAACTCAATTACAGCCTCTACGGCAGATGTATCAAAATGATTCTTTTTACTGTCATAGTTAGTAGGCGCAGCGATCACTACAAAATCAGCATCCTTATAGGCAGCTTCTCCATCCAGAGTGGCTGTCAGATCCAAATCTTTCTCTGCGAGATATTTTTCGATATAATCATCCTGAATAGGAGATTTTTTATTATTGATCAAATCAACTTTTTCCGGAATAATGTCTACAGCAGTTACATGATTATGCTGTGCCAATAAAGTAGCAATAGATAATCCAACGTATCCGGTACCTGCAACAGCTATGTTCAATGGAGAACATGTTTCCTGAGTTTTAGCGGCAGGCTCGTTTACGAACAGCAGGTATGGTTCAAAATCCAGAACTTCCCCCAACTTTTCTAATTGTGGAATGTACGGCATATAATCCTGTGATTCCAACCGGCTGAGCATAGCGCGATTGATGCCGGTAAGGTCGGCCAATTGCTGTTGCGTGATTTTTTTTTCTTTTCTGGAGTTTATTACTTGTTTAGACAGAAGAGCAAGAGATAATTTTCTCATATGAATGTATTCCTTTCTTATATATGAATATGTTATTTAAAACAACAAAAATTAAGGCTTTATATTTGATTTTAAACATATAAATAATAACAAATATACGTAAAAAAAGCAATGAGAAAATTAGGTCTAATTAAATATTGATTAAAGATTAGAAAAAAATGTTGCTTAAAATAACATAAAAAACAGTTTCAACAGGGCCATCGCCCTGCTGAACTCCTTCCCACTTTATAATCCCCTCAATACTTCCACTTCCCAAGCAATTCATCCTTCAACCCTAAATCATCAATCCCCGTCATATCTGCATACTTAACATCCTCCGGATAATTCTCCATCTCACTTTTCTGCCCCTTCAATATTTTCCCCGGATTATAATGGTCCTTATCATAAACCAAATACTCATTCACCAAATACTCAAACACATCCCTTACATCCCCCTTATCATCCTTCCCCTTCACAACACTAACCCCATCCAGCGAATACGGCGATCCGGATTCCGGATAGATCATCTTCAGCGGATTGCCATTATTGATTTCCGTCACCACCTGATAAGTAAGCGCCGTACCCACAGCGCACTCCCCCTGGATCAGCAGCTTCACCGGCCCGGAACCTGACTCGGAATACTGTTTCACATTATCATTCAGCTTATCAAAATACTCCAGCGTCTTCTTCTCCCCCCATATATTCCTGAGATTCAGATAAAAATTATACCCCGTAGAACTGGATTTTGGATTTTGAATAGATATCTTATTCTTAAATTCCGGTTTCAGCAAGTCCTCATAAGTCTTCGGCTCCTCAAGCCCATATTTCTTCAAAATCTCCATATTTACCGCAAATCCGCCCCCGTAACTTTCCCATATCAAATATTTCCCATGCTCCGGCAGCATACCGTCAATATAATCCAAATGTGAATATTTTGCCACATCAGCCAGTGAGTCCTTCATTTTCTCCATATACCCGGTCTCAACCCCCAGCACAATGTCCGCATCGGAGTGTTCTTTCTCTGTCTGAATCTTAGCAGCAACCTTAGCAGTGGGCATATACATGATCTGTACATTCAAATCCGGAAATTTCTCAGCCAGATGAGCCTTCAGATCATCATTCCTGTACTGCTCCAGCGCAGAATAGATCACTAAAGTATTGCTTTCCTGCTTATTTATCGCAAAATATAAAACCATGATCACAACAACTAATCCCGCTAATATTTTCTTCATCCCTCAATTCTCCTTCCTTGCAAAATACATTTTCAGGAAATAGATCACGCCCTTTGCAATTACATTAACCAGCAAAATAATAATGGAAATAAATGCAATAGGTTCAATCAGTGACTGAGAATCAAACTGCGGAATCAGAAGTGCCAGCGGCATATTTCTGAAATTTGCCAGGAAGGAAATCGCCGAAATGGTCACCATACAGTTTACAAAAATATAACTGAACATTTCCAGAATCGTTCCTCTTGTACACGGCATGTACACATCAACCAGCATTTTCATCTTAGAGATTCCCAGAGAATACGCGACATCCTCCAGATTACTGTTAAACTTAGAAAGCGAATTATAAGCCAGCAGATACGGCGATGCAAAAAAGTGAGTGATATTTACTGTGATCAAAATAGCGATCGTTCCATAAACAAAGCTTCCCTGAAAGAACAGTACATAGGACAAACCCAGAACAATACCGGGAAATGACAGGGAAACCAGAGAAATCAAATGAATAGCCATGGAAGAAAAGTTTTTCCCTGAGCGCGCCGTCACAAATGCAGCATAATATGTAATCAATGTACCGGCCAGAGCTGTCGTCAGCCCGATAAACAGCGAATTCAGCAGATACCCGCCAATCCCCAGATTCAGAGATTCCGTTATATTGTCAAAGGTAAAACTAAAGTCTACAGGATACTGTTTCACAAAACTCAAAATGACAAACGTAATAATCGGAAGGCTGATCAAAACAAGAGTTACAACACATACAACCCTGGAAAAAATATCTCGTTTCCTGTTCTTCCCAATCACATACGGTTTCGTGATTGTACTGTTTGTCCCGTTATCTTTATTTAACAGATCAATAATAAAGGCGATCACTGCCGGAATCAGCAGAATAACCCCGATGATTCCGCCCTTTGAATAATCAAGCAGCCCAATAACTTCCCGATACATATAGACCGGCAGAGTCATCATTTTCCCGCCTACGATTAACGGCACACCATAATCCGTGAATACGACGGTAAACACGGCGAAGAAAGCGGAGATTAACGGTTTTTTAAGATTTGAAAGTGTAATTGCCTTTAACTGCTGTTTCTTAGAAAGCCCTAACACATCTGCCATCTCATATACCGTAAAATCTTCATATTGAAAGATATCTGTCAGCATTAAAAATGCCATCGGGCAGGAATACAAAGTTGCGCCGATCACAATTCCCGTCAATCCATATAAATGGATGTTGATCCCGGTTAAATTTGTAAAAAAGCCATTGTCACCAAATAACAGTGTCAGCCCCATACCATGGGAAATAGACGGGATCAGCATTGGCAGCGTGAATATCACGGACCATACACCCTTATGCCGGATATTTGACCTGTTGACACACCATGCCAGAAGCAGGGCAATGCTTACAGAGACAATAGTAGTCACAAGCGATGAAAGAAATGAATTCCAAAGCATTGGGGCAAACTGTGCGCTTGACAGGACTTCACTGATATCACCATAGGAAATATGAGTAGCTAAGGCGATGATCGGGCATAAAACATGCAGAATTAAAAATATGCCTATGAAAAGTTTCAGGCTCTGAAAGGTTCTGTTCTTCATATCTCCTCCGTCCTACAATCTGCCGATACATTTTGATAAAGAATCAAATTTCTGGTTTAAATGGTTCACCACAAATGTTCGGATGTATTCATTCGCAGGGCTATTGTATATTTCCAGAGGGCTGTCCAGCTGTTCAATCGTCCCGTTGCTCATTACCATGATCCTGTCGGACAGGAAGAAGGCCTCCTCCTGGTCATGGGTGATATAGATCATTGTGGAATGGAATTTTTTCTGAATGTCTTTCAGTTCCCTCTTCATGATCTCCTTATTTTCAACATCCAGTGCGCTGATCGGCTCATCGAGCAGAACAATGGATGGGTTTAAGGCGAGAGTGCGGGCAATTGCGACTCTCTGCTGCTGGCCTCCTGAGAGGTGATGGGGCTTTTTGTTCAATTGGTCACTCATGCCAATCATGTCTAAGGTTCTTTCGGCACGTTTTCTTGAGTCTGCTTTTGTTTCAGGTTTGATCTTCAGGGCATACTCTACGTTTTCCAGAACGGTCATATTGGGGAATAAGGCATAATTTTGGAATATGATTCCCATTCCTCTCTGGGATGCGGGAAGCTTGCTTATGTCTTTTCCGTTCAGCAGTATTTCTCCTGCAGTCTGGGATTCCAGACCGATGAGGATTCTTAACAGTGTCGTTTTGCCGCAGCCGCTGGGGCCGAGGACACTGAGGAATTCCCCTTCCTTTACTACGAAGGAAAGGGATTTTAGAACCTGTTCTCCGTCGTATTCTTTTACAAGATTTTTTACGATCAATTTCTCTGTCATATGAAATTCTCCTTGGTATGATAGGCCGTAGATTATCGGCTGTGTATTAATATCCCTGCGGTATTTACATTTGGGGAGGGGGCCATTGGTTTTGTCGAAGGCATGATTGGCGGATTCGGGCTGTGAATGGCAAAATAGGGGGTGTTTTATGGAAAATCATGAGTACACTTCCTTTTATATTTTGTTTCAGTATACCATTTATTACTATTTTATGCTACTGTTGTTGCAGATTAGTGGATAAAAGTAAGGTGTAATGATGGAAATTAAGGAAGGCTTATAAATATTTTTGCATATTCATGCATTTGGGGGTAATGTTGTCTGCTGTGTTATATACTGCAGAATAAAATATGATTTTGGTGTAAGTGCGAAGAGATGGACTGTTATATGCGGACAATGCTGAAAAGTGATGTGCTTTTATGAAAAGTTGACATCGTGATGACCAGACGTTAAAATGGAAGAGATTTTCTAAATATCACTCCGGCGTATAATTTATAGAGGCGGGGTTAAAAGTAAAATCCAGAACTGAAAAATTTGCAGTTATTCCCACGTTGTTTTGTTTATTATCTAAAAACCAGGAGTAAAATAAGAATAAAGCTGTCACAGGGATTTATTTACATGAAGCAGGAAAAAATCTGCGCATTAGCAGCAGAAGAAAGGCAGTTGTCAGATATATGGACTTAATAGAAATATTCAATAATCATTTTCCGAAGATATCGCAGAAGCAGATTATATTGTTCCTGATTCTAAGTATCCTGCTGGCTGCTGTCCTCATCTTCATGGTACAAAGAAAAATAATAAAGACAGGGCAGACAGTCTGTATAGCAGGTGTATTTGTCTGGCTGTTTATTGTTTTTTTGTCCACTGTTTTCTCACGGGATCCTTATCCGGAAATGAAATATGAACTGATGCCTTTTTGGTCCTATGTTTTTACCATACAGAATCGCAGCGTATCCATGGCAGAGGAAATATTTTTGAATGTACTTCTGCTGATGCCCATGGGAGTGCTGCTGTACGCGGCATTTGGCAGACGTGTTGGGGTGATGAGGATAACCGCGGCAGGACTGTCAGTGTCATTTTGTATTGAATTTTTACAGTTAGTATTAAAACGTGGGCTTTTTGAGTGGGATGACATGATCCATAATACCTTAGGGGTATATTTAGGATGCTGGATATGTAAAAAGATAATGGATGTCTGTAAAAAAAGATGAATCTGCCGTATATGGCCTGCAGGCGGGTTCATCTGTTGGCATTTGTGTTTTTTACTCTTTGTGTTTTGCCTTGAAGTTACATATCCATGCAGGACGGCAAAAACAGGATGATGGAACAGCATTCTGAGTCAGGCATATTTCATCACTTCTTTATCACATCTTTTCATTTCTTCGGAATAGCAGTGGACTTTATAGGCACTGCAGAATGTCTTTGGCTTTATGAAGGGGCATTTATCTGTTTGTTTCCGGGCGTATTCCTCAATTCTGCTTATATAATAAATATCAAAGACCACCAAACACTCAATTTTGAATAAGTACACGATTAATATAGTAAAAATGATGCAATACAGCAATGAAATACAATAAATATTGTGCAAAATGCATATATGGTGTATAATGGAAATGTAACCGAGAGATAAAATAGAGGAAGATAAATGTATTTAGCCCATATAAGTGATGATAAATTAAGAGAACAGACCATCAGAGAACACTTGGAGGGAGTCGCTAAATTAAGCGCTGAATTTGCAGCTTCTTTTGACAGTGAAGAATGGGGGTACGGCTGTGGTCTGGTTCATGATATCGGAAAATATTCCGCTGAATTTCAGAAGCGTCTGCGCGGAGGTGCGAAAGTCGATCATGCAACTGCGGGTGCTCAGGAACTATACCGCAATAAAAATGTCATGCAGGCATATTGTGTAGCCGGTCATCATTCCGGTCTGCCAGACGGCGGTACACCTGCAGAACCGGCAACATTTTATGGAAGAATGAAAAAAGAACTGAAAGATTATCAGGCTTTTAAGGAAGAGATTGAAATACCGGCATTTCCGGCCCTGCCGCTGAAACCTATAGGACGAGGCGGGTTTAGCGCAGCTTTTTTTATCCGTATGCTCTTTTCCTGTCTGGTAGATGCAGATTATCTGGATACTGAGCATTTTATGAGGCCGGAGAGCAATACCAGAGGAAATTATGATTCTATAGAGCAGTTGTTTGACAGGCTGTATGAGCATATAGCCTCCTGGCTGACAAATTATGATGAAAATACAGTGAATGGAAGACGTTCAGCCATTCTGCGGGCGTGCCTGGAAAAAGGTAAAAAGCAGCAGGGGCTTTATCAGCTGACAGTTCCCACCGGCGGAGGCAAAACCATATCGTCATTGGCATTTGCCCTGCAGCATGCAGGAGAGCATAATCTGAAACGTATTATTTACGTCATTCCCTATACGTCCATCATAGAACAAAACGCCCGGGTCTTTAAAGAAATCCTGGGCAGCAGGAATGTCCTGGAAAACCACTGCAGTGTAGTCTGTGACAATACCGAGGAATTGGAAAACATGCAGTTGGCGGCAGAAAATTGGGATAAACCGGTGGTAGTCACCACAAACGTCCAGTTTTTTGAATCCCTCTTTGCAAATAAATCTTCTAAATGTCGTAAAATACATAATATTTCCAACAGCGTTATCATTTTCGACGAAGCGCAGATGCTCCCGGTGAATTACCTGAAGCCATGCATCCGGGCAATAAGTGAGCTGATCTATAATTATCACTGTACCGCGGTTCTGTGCACAGCGACACAGCCGGCACTGAAAGATTTTTTTCCGGACTTTATGAAAGCAGAGGAGATATGCCCAAATGTTAAGGGACAGTATGAGTTCTTCAAAAGAACAGAAGTCATAAACATTGGTGAGATATCAGAGGAAGATCTGATTTCATATCTTGAAGAAAAAGATCAGGTATTATGCGTCCTAAATAGCAGAAAACGTGTTCAGAGAGTCTTTGAATCCCTGAAGGGAGAAGATGTATATCACCTATCCACCTATATGTATCCCGCGCACAGACGAAGGATATTAAAAGAAATAACAGAGAGGCTGAAGGATGGAAGGGCGTGTAAACTGATTGCAACGAGTCTGGTAGAAGCCGGTGTTGATTTTGACTTCGCCTCTGTTTTCAGGGAGCTTGCCGGAATTGATTCTGTGATTCAGGCAGCAGGCCGATGCAATAGGGAGGGGAACAGGAACAGAGTGGATTGTGATACAATGGTTTTCACCCTGGAGCAGGATGAGGATATTCATATTCCTGCGCAGTTGAAGCTGCCCATATCTGTAGCGAAACAAATTACGGGAAAATATGAAGACATCACATCGCCGGAGGCAATCCACGAATATTTCAAGAGACTTTACCATTTCCGGGGAGAAGGTCTGGATACCAAAAGTATTCTTGAGGATTTTGAAAAGGGAATCCCGTCTTTTAGTTTTCCGTTTGCAGATGTGGCAGGTAAATTCCATATTATTGAATCAGAAACCAAGACGATTCTGGTGGATATGGAGGAGGAAGCCGCAGATATTGCGGAACGGTTGAGAAGGGGAGAACATTCCAGGGAATTATTCAGGGCTGCAGGGCAGTATTGTGTAAATGTTTATGAAAATGATTTCAATAATCTGGACGGGGCGGGTATGCTGGAAGCGCTGTGCACAGATATTGACACGGATTTCTATGTGCTGCGCAGCAAAGAGCTTTACACAGAAGACAGAGGTCTGACTGTCAAAGCCGAGAGAGGAGATGCATTGTTTGGGTGATTACGGCCAGAAAAATAGATTTCTGCAGTGTGATCCCGGCAGCATCCATACCAGGTATGCGGGCAGAACTCAGAATATAGATTTCAACAGATAAATGGGAGGAGGAGAGACATGAGCCATGGTGTGCGCGTAAGAGTCTGGGGGGACAGAGCACTGTTTTCCCGGCCGGAAATGAAAGTTGAGCGCTGCAGTTACGATGTCATTACACCGTCGGCTGCAAGAGGGATTCTGGAAGCCATCTACTGGCATCCCGGCCTTCGCTGGGTGATAGACAAGATTTACGTCAGAAAACCCATACAGTTTACCAGTATCCGACGTAATGAAGTAAAAAGCAAAGTGCAGGCCGGAAATGTATTGAGTGTTATAAATGGGGCAAATAAACCGTTGTACCTGAGCACTAAGGAAGAGATCGTACAGAGGGCTGCCATTCTGCTGCAGGATGTGGAATATGTGATTGAGGCGCATTTTGACATGACTGACCAGGCAAATCAGACGGACAACTGCGGCAAATTTAAGGACATTATTATGAGGCGTCTGCGCAGAGGGCAATGTTATCATATGCCGTATTTCGGATGCAGGGAATTTCCGGTGAACTTTGAGCTTTTTGAGGAAGAGGCGGTAGAGACGGCTTATCCGGATACAGTAAAGGATTTAGGGTACATGCTGTATGATTTTGACTACTCGAACCCGGAGGATATCACCCCTATGTTTTTTAGGGCAGTCATGGAAAATGGTATACTTGACGTACGGGATTGCGAGGTGGTCAGATGATCCTGCAGTCATTGGTTAGATATTATGAGGCACTGGAAAAGAAAGAGAAAATTACAAGCCCGGGATGGTGTACAGCAAAAGTCTCCTTTGCGCTGGATATTTCTGAAAAAGGTGAGCTTTTACGCGTGATTCCTCTTAAGTTAGAAAAGCAGAAGGGCAAGAAAACGGTAATGGAGCCGCAGCTGTTGAGAGTGCCCGAGATGGTGACACGTTCTTCCGGGGTATCATCTAACTTTTTGTGTGATAATTCGGGATATTTCCTGGGAATCGATAATAAAGGGAAACCTAAGCGTTCAGAAGAATGTTTCGCTGCGGCAAAGAAAAAACATTTGGAAATATTGGATGGGGTGGAAGGAAACGCTGCCGCCGCAGTCCGGAATTTTTTTGAAAGCTGGAATCCGGGCGGTGCCGCAGAACATCCTGCGCTTGCAGATAGCCTGGAAGAGATGATAGCCGGGGCAAATCTGATCTTCTGTGTAGATGGTGACTGGGTGCAGAATGATTATGATGTGAAAGAAGCCTGGGAAATCTACAGAGACGGCGCTGAAACGGACAATGAAGGAATCTGCCTTGTGACCGGACAGAAGACAGAAATATCCAGAATCCATGGGTTGATCAAAGGAGTGCCGGGGGCACAGTCCAGCGGTGCGGCACTTGTATCTTTTAACGCACCGGCGTTTGAGTCTTTTGGGAAAGAACAGGGCTACAATGCGCCTGTGGGGACCTATGCGGCATATGCATATACCACAGCCCTTAACCATCTCCTTGCGGATAAGTCCCATACAAGCCAGATTGGTGATACAACAGTTGTATACTGGGCTGAGGATGGTGAAGAAATATATCAAAATATATTCGGCGGAGCGGTTGAACCTACAGTTGACAATCAGGCGATTGTAGCGGGTGTGTTTAATAGTCTGGAAATGGGTAAGCCTATCGTCGTGGAGGAAGTGGAAGGAAGTTTGTCCTTGGATCAGCGTTTTTATATCCTGGGACTTGCTCCGAATGCGGCCAGGATTGCAGTGCGTTTTTTCTACCAGGACAGTTTCGGAAACATCCTCAGACATTTGAAAGAACATTATGACAGGATGGATATTGTACGGCCGGCAGCAGATGAAATGCGTTATATGGGTGTCTGGCGTATGCTTCAGGAAACCGTAAATAAAAAATCCAGGGATAAGAAGCCAACCGCAAATATGGCCGGAGCTGTATACCGGGCAATCATTTCCGGAGGGCAGTATCCGGCATCCCTGTTCCAGGGCGTAATGGGCAGGATCAGGGCAGAGCAGGATGATAAAGACAGCCATATACATAAGATCACAAAGGGCAGGGCATCTATTATCAAGGCGTATTTGATCCGTAATGGATATGATAAGGAGGAGGAGATAACTGTGAGTCTGAACGAGAACAGCAAAAATGTAGCTTATACACTGGGCCGGGAATTTGCGGTGCTGGAAGCAATTCAGGAAGAGGCAAACCCGGGAATCAATGCGACTATCAAGGACAAATATTTTAATTCAGCCTGTGCCACACCGGCAGCCATTTTCCCTGTATTATTCAAATTAAAGAACAGCCATATCAGAAAGATTTCTAACCATGGTAAAGTTGTTTATTTTGAGAAATTGCTGGGCGAACTGCAGGATAAAATGCCGGTAACAGAAGAGCAGATGGTTCCCTGTCCCAGAAGGCTTTCATTGGAAGAACAGGGAATGTTCATACTGGGATATTATCATCAGAACCAAAAACGTTATGAGAAAAAGGATAAGGAGGAAGCACAGGATGTCAGAGATAATTAAAAACAGGTATGAGTTCGTGATTTTATTTGATGTGGAAAACGGAAATCCAAACGGGGACCCGGATGCAGGTAATCTGCCCCGTATCGATCCGGAAAGCGGATATGGGATTGTCACAGATGTGTGTATCAAAAGAAAGATAAGAAATTATGTGGAGGCAGTAAAGGAAGAAGAGGAAGGGTATAAAATTTATATTAAAGAGGATGTACCGCTTAATCGGAGTGATAATACCGCCTACGAATATTTGAAGACAAATGAGAAGGAAATCAAGGAGTTAAAGAAGAAGGATCCGGATGTGGATAAAAAGATACGCGATTTTATGTGCGGCAACTTCTTTGATATCCGTACGTTTGGAGCTGTCATGACCACATTTGTAAAAGCTGCCCTCAACTGCGGGCAGGTCAGAGGCCCTGTACAGCTTGGATTTGCCAGGAGTATTGACCCGGTCGTGAGTCAGGAAGTGACCATAACCCGCGTTGCGATCACAACAGAAAAGGATGCAGAAAATAAGAGCACAGAGATGGGAAGGAAGAATATTATTCCATATGCGCTTTACAGAATGGAAGGATATATTTCAGCGAACCTGGCCAGAAAGGTGACCGGATTTACAGAGGATGATCTGGAACTTCTCTGGGAGGCCATTATCAATATGTTTGAGATCGATCATTCTGCCGCCAGAGGAAAGATGGCGGTGCGTGAGCTTATTATTTTTAAACACAGCAAAGAATTCGGAGACTGTCCGGCATATAAATTATTTGACGCAGTTGAGGTCAGAAAACATGAGGATGTGATTTATCCCAGAAAATATCAGGATTACAGCGTTGAAATCCATGAAGATCAGATTCCGGAAACAGTGGAGATTTCAAGAAAAATATGAAGGAATATAAAGAAGAGGATTACCTGATGCTCTCAGGAATCCAGCATTTTGCTTTTTGCAGAAGGCAGTGGGCATTAATACATGTTGAGCAGCAGTGGCAGGAAAATGTCCGGACTGTGGAGGGGGAATTACTTCATAAGAGAGCACATGACACATATTCTTCAGAGAAAAGGAATGATGTGGTAATCAGCAGAGGGCTGCCCGTACATTCCAGGGAGATGGGGGTCAGCGGTGTATGTGATATTGTGGAATTCCGTCGGGCTGAGGAGGGAATCACGCTTCACGGGCACCGAGGGACCTTTCAGGTCTATCCCGTTGAGTATAAAAGGGGGAAACCGAAAGATACGCAGATAGATATTCTCCAGTTGACAGCCCAGGCTATGTGTCTGGAGGAAATGCTGTCGTGTACGATCGCTGAGGGAGCCGTTTTCTATGGAGAGATAAAGAGGCGGGAAAGAATAGAATTTACCGATGAGTTGAAGGAACAGGTGAGAACCATGTTTTCAGAAATGCATCAGTATTTTGACAGAAAATATACCCCAAAGGTTAAATGGTCGAAAAGCTGTAACGCATGTTCCCTGAAAGACATCTGTCTGCCGAAATTAGGAAAAGCGGCTTCAGTAAAAGAATATATAAAATCTGCCATTGGGGAGGATGACAAATGAAGAAATTGCTGAATACGTTATATATCACCTCTCCCGACGGATACCTTTCCCTGGATGGAGAAAATGTAGTGGTGCTTGATAAGGAAAAGGAAGTGGGAAGGGTTCCGCTGCATAATCTGGAAGCCATTGTTTCTTTTGGCTACAGAGGTGCAAGCCCGGCACTTATGGGAGGATGTGCGGAAAGAAATATTTCACTTTGTTTCATGACACCCCAGGGCAGATTCCTGGCAAGAGTGACTGGTAATGTTAGAGGAAATGTTGTTTTGAGAAAGAAGCAGTACAAGGTTTCCGAAGAAGATGAGGCAAGTCTTGTGATTGCCCGTAATTGCATTTTAGGGAAAATATATAATTCCCGGTGGGTTCTTGAAAGAGCAATAAGGGATCATGCACTTCAGGTTGATGTTGAGGAGGTAAAACGTGCCTCTGTCAATTTGCAGCAGTCCTTAAATTATGTGAAGAGCTGTACAAGTATGGAACAGTTGAGAGGATATGAAGGGGAAGCGGCAAGCGTTTATTTTGGTGTGTTTAATGAACTGATTTTACAGCAGAAAAAAGACTTTAAGTTTGAAGGCAGAAACAGGAGACCGCCATTAGATAATGTAAATGCAATGCTTTCATTCTTTTATACCTTGCTGACGAACATGTGCGCTTCGGCACTGGAATGCGTGGGATTGGATCCGTATGTGGGATTCATGCATACAGACAGGCCCGGAAGGGTTTCGCTGGCACTTGATATGATGGAGGAACTGCGGCCTGTCTTAGTGGATCGTTTTGTGCTCACCATGATCAATAGAAAGATGGTGAATAAGAAGGATTTTTCTGTTAAGGAAGATGGCGCGGTATTGATCAGTGATAAATGCAGGAAGCTGCTGCTGACAGAGTGGCAGAATAAAAAGAAAGATGTTATCACACATCCGTATTTGGGTGATAAAGTGGAGTGGGGAATGATACCATATGCCCAGGCAATGCTTTTGGCTCGTTATCTGAGGGAAGATTTAGATGAGTACCCGCCATTTTTCTGGAAGTAGGTGAGAGGATGCTGGTTTTGATTACATATGATGTAAATACTGAGACAGATGCCGGGAAAAGACGTCTAAGAAAGGTTGCAAAACAATGTGTTAATTATGGAAGACGGGTGCAGAATTCTGTTTTTGAATGCATTCTTGATAACACACAGTGTGTTTCATTGAAGGCTGTATTGGGGGATATTATTGATAAGGAAGTTGACAGCCTCAGGTTTTATTATTTGGGGAATAACTATAAGACTAAAGTGGAGCATATGGGAGTTGACAGGGGGATAGCAGCGGACTCGACTTTGATTTTCTAGTGCGAATAGGAAGTGAACAGAAAAACATTGGGAGATTCGCACCATATTTTGGGGTGTTGGGTGATGGAAAAAGGAGGAATAGAAGGGAAAGGGGTGGTGAGATTAGTGTGAAAGAGTCTATTAATTAGGAGTTTTATACAAAAATAGCTATGAAATTTGGGCATTTTTGCTGTCACCACCTTCGCGGTGGTGTGGATTGAAATATACCAGACGTAATCAAAGATGGAGATCAGCAGCAGTCACCACCTTCGCGGTGGTGTGGATTGAAATATGACAATAGCGGGTTCACAGTGTGTACTTTCTGTCACCACCTTCGCGGTGGTGTGGATTGAAATGTTAAAGGCCATGGGCCTGATGTCTAAGGTGCTGTCACCACCTTCGCGGTGGTGTGGATTGAAATAGCAATAATTAAAAGGTCCGGTATGCGGCAGCACGTCACCACCTTCGCGGTGGTGTGGATTGAAATACGTCTGCTTATGCAGGTTGGAGCCGCCTGCTTGGTCACCACCTTCGCGGTGGTGTGGATTGAAATAATACTCTCAGTATAGCATATTATGTAATTATTGTCACCACCTTCGCGGTGGTGTGGATTGAAATCGTGACATCCTAAAGGAGCAGGCAGAGCCGGAAGCAGTCACCACCTTCGCGGTGGTGTGGATTGAAATTTTTATCAGGCGGTCTATATCATCCTGGACGATCGTCACCACCTTCGCGGTGGTGTGGATTGAAATCTGTTCCATGACAGGCAGCGCTGACATGAGAGGAAAGTCACCACCTTCGCGGTGGTGTGGATTGAAATACCGTACACACAGACAGCGCCCATATCCATGCGCGTCACCACCTTCGCGGTGGTGTGGATTGAAATGTCCGGACGGTCAGAGCCTTTTACTTTTTTAAGGTCACCACCTTCGCGGTGGTGTGGATTGAAATCCTCACTGTCCGTTACCTGCGTTTTGCCGCCGCGTCACCACCTTCGCGGTGGTGTGGATTGAAATGGAAGAAGAGCTCAAAATGGATACAGATAATGGGTCACCACCTTCGCGGTGGTGTGGATTGAAATCTTCATAGGAACCGATGTAAGAAATGGTATAACGTCACCACCTTCGCGGTGGTGTGGATTGAAATATTCCAGGCTGCGAAGACTCTCTATCATTGAGGGTGTCACCACCTTCGCGGTGGTGTGGATTGAAATTGGATCTGGCAAGAGAAAATATGGCTCTGCGCCTGTCACCACCTTCGCGGTGGTGTGGATTGAAATCTCCCGAAAGAGGTGGGAGAAGCGGTCTTTGCTCGTCACCACCTTCGCGGTGGTGTGGATTGAAATCCTTCAGGAACTTGGCAGCCTCCACAGCGCCTTTGTCACCACCTTCGCGGTGGTGTGGATTGAAATTCATTGCCGCCTTCAACAATGAAGCCCATGTGAGTCACCACCTTCGCGGTGGTGTGGATTGAAATGAAGATGTGAAAGAATATTTGAGAACAAATGCTATGTCACCACCTTCGCGGTGGTGTGGATTGAAATGCAGCACCCCAATCTGCCCGTCTTGCTCATATCGTCACCACCTTCGCGGTGGTGTGGATTGAAATTGCGTCGCAGGATATACTGGCATAACCACCGGTACGTCACCACCTTCGCGGTGGTGTGGATTGAAATCAGTATATTTGCTACTGTGGCGGTTGACCATGAGTCACCACCTTCGCGGTGGTGTGGATTGAAATGCACAAATGGGAGAGTTACTGGAGTGTAGGTACGTCACCACCTTCGCGGTGGTGTGGATTGAAATTCCGTGTCCAGGAAAAGAAATCCGAAGAAGATGAAGTCACCACCTTCGCGGTGGTGTGGATTGAAATTCCTTTACACATAAACAAAACCCTCAGCCTCTACAGTCACCACCTTCGCGGTGGTGTGGATTGAAATATGCATTAATGAAAAGCGGATACGCTGTATACATGTCACCACCTTCGCGGTGGTGTGGATTGAAATAACTATTAACCAGATAATATATGTTATCAAATTGTCACCACCTTCGCGGTGGTGTGGATTGAAATAAGGGGCAGATACTGTAGTCAAAGAGGAGTAGTATGTCACCACCTTCGCGGTGGTGTGGATTGAAATCTGCATTGGTAAACGCGAATCCGCTTTTATTACGTCACCACCTTCGCGGTGGTGTGGATTGAAATCATGCTGCTGAAAGAAATATACGGAGGCGGCAGGGTCACCACCTTCGCGGTGGTGTGGATTGAAATTCTTTGACTTTATCCCAGTTTTTATACAGAGCGAGTCACCACCTTCGCGGTGGTGTGGATTGAAATCTGCACAGAGAACCGAATGAGGATGATGTCAATGTCACCACCTTCGCGGTGGTGTGGATTGAAATATCTATGAATAACGTGATTTCGCTTTCCTTTACTGTCACCACCTTCGCGGTGGTGTGGATTGAAATTGGATCAGGTGCTGGGTCTGGTTCGGGTTCCGGGTCACCACCTTCGCGGTGGTGTGGATTGAAATAACATCATCATATGACGGCTCATGTTTTTGCTTTGTCACCACCTTCGCGGTGGTGTGGATTGAAATCTCTGTCAATTCGTTCATAAATTGATTGTGAAATGTCACCACCTTCGCGGTGGTGTGGATTGAAATGCAAGAGTTTTGTCAAGTGTCTCTTTGTCTGCTACGTCACCACCTTCGCGGTGGTGTGGATTGAAATCTCAATGGGATATAAACTTGCAGGTTTTGATGTGTCACCACCTTCGCGGTGGTGTGGATTGAAATCGCCTGCACCCAATTTATACCGGAGAGAGCCAGGGTCACCACCTTCGCGGTGGTGTGGATTGAAATTGTGCAGGAAAGCTGTAAGGTATCGGTTCCCTGGTCACCACCTTCGCGGTGGTGTGGATTGAAATATTCGCCAGTGTGCTTGTGGGGCTGCTGGGAGGGGTCACCACCTTCGCGGTGGTGTGGATTGAAATTGATGGCTGGACATTCAAATCACTTTCTGATTTGGTCACCACCTTCGCGGTGGTGTGGATTGAAATGCATTACTGGACGCCGCTGCAAGGATATCTGCAGTCACCACCTTCGCGGTGGTGTGGATTGAAATGAGAAATCATCTTTAAAAACGCACTTCCTTTTTTGTCACCACCTTCGCGGTGGTGTGGATTGAAATCATTTGTGCTCTTTGTAAATCGCTATACTGCTCAGTCACCACCTTCGCGGTGGTGTGGATTGAAATAGTGGTATGCACATGCACCACACCATTGATATAGGTCACCACCTTCGCGGTGGTGTGGATTGAAATAAGGAATGGGTAAAACAGCATGGAAAAGTTTTGAGTCACCACCTTCGCGGTGGTGTGGATTGAAATCCATTCTGCATCCCGTTCGATTTGATAGACGCTGTCACCACCTTCGCGGTGGTGTGGATTGAAATTGACAGAACACACGTTATGCTTAATACTACGGGTCACCACCTTCGCGGTGGTGTGGATTGAAATATGCGGAACTATGAGAGACCGAGAGTACCGGAACTGTCACCACCTTCGCGGTGGTGTGGATTGAAATCGAGGGTGACGTTGTTATTGTCCGTCGACAGGACGTCACCACCTTCGCGGTGGTGTGGATTGAAATTTATGCGGGAGTGTAACACAAAAAATATGCCTGTCGTCACCACCTTCGCGGTGGTGTGGATTGAAATGACGCCAAACGCACCAAGCAGCCCTTGCAGTTCCGGTCACCACCTTCGCGGTGGTGTGGATTGAAATCGGTATTACAGGAAGTGCGATGTCCGGCAATACTCCAGTCACCACCTTCGCGGTGGTGTGGATTGAAATTCGTTGGCATAGATACCGACCTGGTATCCGGCAGCGTCACCACCTTCGCGGTGGTGTGGATTGAAATTGAACCAAAATCTTATCGGTATGTCCATACTCAGTCACCACCTTCGCGGTGGTGTGGATTGAAATCGGAAGTAAGACAAAAGCTGATCGGCTTTTTCTGTCACCACCTTCGCGGTGGTGTGGATTGAAATAGAACTGGATATTAAAAGAATTGCCCGGCTCCATGGTCACCACCTTCGCGGTGGTGTGGATTGAAATATTGGATACCAGACTTTAACACTGCAAAACAAAGTCACCACCTTCGCGGTGGAGGGGATTGAAATCTCCCTAAAATTAGGATATAATCAATAGGATTATGTCACCATCTTCGCGGTGGTGTGGATTGAAATCAGGTCCAGTCAACGGCAGACTGCCAGATGAAAGTCACCACCTTCGCGGTGGTGTGGATTGAAATAATGTGCCAATTACAACGAGGAGGGTTTGCCATAGTCACCACCTTCGCGGTGGTGTGGATTGAAATTCGGCCATATTATACCTTCTTCCCGTGGAATATGTCACCACCTTCGCGGTGGTGTGGATTGAAATATTATAGGTGGACAGAATATATTAAACAGCATAAGTCACCACCTTCACAGTGGTGTGGATTGAAATAGGAATCGGTCATGATTCTGGCATATATTACTACGTCGCCATCTACGTGGTGGTGTGGATTGAAATGTCTTGCCTCTATCAAAGAAAAGTTTGAATTTTGTCATCACCTGCGCAATAGCGTGAATTCAAATTTAGTGGCCAGACCTTGCAGAAAGAGGTGAGCATAAAGATGAATACAGCAATAAAAAAGAAACTCCCAATTGGAATAGAGAACTTTGAAAAAATTCGGACAGAAGATTTTTATTATATTGATAAAACAGGTCTGATCAAAGACCTTCTATATAATTGGGGAGAAGTAAATCTCTTTACACGCCCCAGACGTTTTGGCAAATCCCTTAACATGAGTATGTTGAAAAGCTTTTTGGACATTGAGGGTGACATAACATATACAGAAAAGTTATTTAATGGATTGGAAATTTCAAAAGAAACAAGCCTTTGCAAAGAATATATGGGCGCATTTCCAGTTATTTCAATTAGCTTGAAAGGCGTAAACGGCATAGATTTTGCAGCTGCGCGGGATATGATGCGTTCCATTATTGGGAATGAAGCGCTGAGGTTCTATTTTTTATCCGAAAGCAATAACCTGAACGAGAAAGAAAAAATGCAGTACAATCAGTTGACTGCAGTGGATGAAAGCAACAGGCAGGGTTTTACTATGTCAGACACGCTGCTGATGGGAAGTCTGAAGACGTTATCCATGCTGCTGCAGAAACATTATGGCAAAAAAGTCATTATACTGATTGACGAGTATGATGTCCCCCTGGCAAAGGCCTTTGATAATGGCTATTATGAAGAGATGATTATGCTGATACGCAATCTGTTTGAGCAGGTATTAAAAACTAACGACAGCCTGCAGTTTGCTGTGTTAACAGGCTGTCTGCGGGTGTCAAAGGAAAGCATTTTTACCGGGCTGAATAATATGAAAGTGCTTTCCATCACGGATGTCCGGTTTGATGAATACTTTGGATTTACAGATAAAGAAGTAAGAGAACTTTTGGAATACTATGGACTTACTGCGTCCTATGAAACTATAAAGGATTGGTATGACGGTTATCGTTTTGGTGATGTTCATGTTTATTGTCCCTGGGATGTGATATGCTATTGTGATGAACTCAGATTTGATCCCAAAGTACAGCCAAAGGATTACTGGTCCAATACCAGTAGCAATCAGTCTGTCAGATACTTTATAGAAAATGCGGAAAGCAATACAACAAAACGTGAGATTGAGCGCCTGGTTGAGGGGGAAGCAGTTAGAAAAGAAATCCGGCAGGAATTAACCTATCGTGAATTGTACAGCGATACAGATAATATATGGAGTGTTCTGTTTACTACAGGGTATCTGACACAGCAGGGAAAATCTGATGATGATATATTTAACCTGGTAATTCCTAACCAGGAAGTGAGAAAGATATTTACGAGACAGATTATGGAATGGTTCCAGGATATGACGAAGAGAGATGGAGATACATTAAATATGTTCTGCGATGCATTTGAAAATGGTGATGCAGCAGGAGTGGAAATGTACTTTAATGCCTATCTTAGAAAAACTATCAGTATCAGAGATACTTTTGTGGGAAAATATAGAAAAGAGAATTTTTATCATGGGATTTTGCTGGGACTGCTTGGATTTAAGGATAGCTGGGGTGTATGGTCCAATCGTGAATCCGGAGATGGTTACAGCGATATACTTGTAGAAATTGAAGAAAAAGATTTAGGCATTGTGGTAGAGTTAAAATATTCTGAGGACTCCAACCTTGAGGCAGGATGCAGACAGGCACTGCGGCAAATTGAGGAGAAAAACTATACAGAAGAGCTAAAAGCAATCGGGCTAAATCACATATTAAAATTTGGAATAGCATGCTGCAAAAAGCGCTGCAAAGTTATGGTGGAATGAACCTCCGGTACTTTTATTTATGCTGTCTCTGAATAACATAGAAGAATGATCAATATTTTAGACTGTCTTAAAGCTCACGTAAAGATAATCAAGTACCATAACCACTGGAGATAGTTCCATCAAAATAAACGAGGATTCCCTCACCCCCATAGCGGAAGGGAATCCTCAAACCAATCTTAACAGCAGTGCAGACCCGAGAAATACCTGCATCCCCACTGACATAATCCCACATAAACCCAGGTCTTTCATTTATATCATATATGCCCGCATTCAGCAAAACTTCATCTTACCCCAACAGTCTCCCATCTCCTCCTCCATTTCCCCGTCAAATACCACCCAAACGATATCACATAATTGGCCGCCCACCCCATAGGCACAGCCATCCATGCCACTTGAATGCCATACACCGGCGCGAACACATTTGTCACGATCACCCGGATAGAGAGATTCACAAGATTAGCCACTGTAAAAGCCTTCACATCCCCGGCCCCGCGCAGCAGTCCGTCTGTGGATGCTTTCAGCCCGATAAAAGCGTAAAAGAACGAAAGAAACTTCACATAATCCAGTCCCGTCTGAAAAGCGGCACTTCCGTTTCCGGCGTCCAAAAACGCTGAGACGAACACATTCCCAAACAACTGATAGAGAATACACAGAAATGCCCCGGCACTCAGCACCGCTGCATAACACATCCGATATCCCTTATTCACCCGTTCCAATTGTCCGGCACCCACATTTTGGGCAGTGAAGGTGGACATGGCATTTCCCATAGCCAGCATAGGCACAATGCTGATAGACTCGATTCGCATTCCCGCGGAATAACCGGCCAGCACAGAAGCTCCGAAGCTGTTGACAACCGACTGAACCAGAAGAATCCCAATCTGCACAATAGACTGCTGGATAATAGAGGGAACCGCAATCCTTACCATGGAAAACATAAGCCCGGCATCATATACACGCCAGTGTTCATCTGTTTCATACCCCTTCAGCTTCCGCAGAAGCAGCCCAAACGAAATTACAGCAGACACTCCCTGAGCAATCAGAGTACCCACAGCAACCCCTCTCACCCCCTGCTGAAACCGTATGACAAACAACATATCCAGGAAAATATTCAGCAGAGAGGAAAATATCAGCAGATACAGCGGCGTCCTGGAATCTCCCAGCGCATTGAAAATGGACGCCTCCACATTATACATAAACAAAAACGGCAGCCCGGCAAAATATACAGCCAGATAAAGCGCTGCGTCCGAAAAAACCTCTCTGGGCGTATTCACCCATCCCAGAATCCGGTGATTCAGGAAAAGTCCCAGCGCTCCCAGGCAAATACTCACCACAAGGAAGTTGATAAGCGTGGTGAATACGGCTGTCTTCATTTTGCCTTTCTTTCCTGCGCCGAGACATTGGGAGATGATCACAGAACTTCCAATCCCTCCGCCGATAGCAATGGCAATAAATACATTTGTAATCGCATAAGAGGCACCTACAGCGGCCAGCGCCCGTTCCCCAACAAAATTTCCAACGATCACAGAATCTGCGATATTATAAAACTGCTGAAAAAGATTCCCTAAAATCATAGGCAGCGCAAAAAACAGCAGCGAGCGCCCGGGCGGGTCTGTCAGCATATTGTATGTTTTCTTCTTCATCATTCTTTTGTCCCTCTCTTCTGCGGCATTTTTCTTCTGTTTAATCCAGAAACGCTGCCTCGGTATTCCTTCTATAATAATAGAATAACCGAAACAGCGTTTTTTACGATAAACTGCAGTATAAACTATAAAATTTTACCTTCAGAAGTCTTCCCTGTGTTTCTTCAGCATATTCAAAATAGTTTCCTGTGTATACGCCCCCAGACGTTTTTTATCTTCCTTTGAAAGCTGGTCCGGATAAATGGGTTTTCCATACTCCACGATCACTTTAGCAGGTTTGATCTTAGGAAAATGTGCCTCAAAAATTTCAGCGGAATTGGTGATCGCCATAGGGATAATAGGACATCCTGATTTGGTGGCTATCTTAAAGCTGCCTTCATGGAAGGGAAGCATATCCAGTTCACTTTCATTTTTATTTCTGGTTCCCTCGGGGAAGATGCAGATGGAAACGCCGTTTTTCGCCTCATCAATGGCAGTCAGAATGGTCTTCATACCCGCTTTGATATCCTTTCTGTCCAGAAACAGACAGTGCAGGTATTTCATCCAGCTGGACAAAAGGGGAATCGGCTCCATTTCTTTTTTTGCAACATATCCGGTCAGATCCGGGCACAGGACATAGGTGAGAAGAATGTCAAAGAAACTTCTGTGGTTTCCTATGTAAAGGACTGCCGTGTCATGGGGGACATTTTCATGGCCGATGATTTGGATATCAGACCCTGTAATCTTAAGGACACATCTGAAAACTGCCTGGACAATGCGCAGGGAGCTGATGTCCTTTGCCCTCCGGTTAAATTTACCGATCACCCATTCAACCAGCAGGATCGGAATGGATAAAATAAGAAATCCTACAACTACAATGCATACAAGAATAAAGCGGAACATAACACTCACCTTTCTATACCGTTTGGTATACCTTACGGGGCACACTTGCTGTGCCATAAATTACGGGATGCCATTTATGGTATATGTTATTGGATAAGAAACCAGATATGCCGTAGGCATACCTGGCCGGAAATTTTATATATGATGTGACGTATCCAATACTTGGAACTTCTTATATTATACGGAAAACAGGAAAGGGATGCAAGCCATATTTAGCCCTAATATACAGAAAATACACAACTCCGGCCAAAAGCATCTCTCCATATACAGAAGTTTTTAACAAATCCTGTTATTCTAACGAAAATCCCCGCTAAAAATCGTCATTATATTCCAAATTATTTTCTTTACAAAGAAGATTTCCTGTAGTAAGTTATGTAGTATATCGCTGATTTTAGGGGGGCTTAGAGAAAAATGGGAAAGACCGGAGTGATGAAGAAATTCATCGGAGATAAAAAATTTTATAAGATGATCCTGGCTATTGCCATACCTATTATGATACAGAACGGCATCACCAATTTTGTCAGTCTTCTGGATAATATCATGGTAGGAAGAATCGGTACGGAGCAGATGTCAGGTGCTGCGATCGTAAACCAGCTTATCTTTGTTTATAACCTCTGTATTTTCGGAGGTGTGTCGGGTGCCGGTATATTTACGGCACAGTATTTTGGACAGAAGGATAATGAGGGTATCCGCAATACCTTTCGGTATAAATTGTGGATGGCTCTGATCCTGACAGTGGGCACTGTCATCGTTTTCCTCATTGGAGGGGAACAGCTTATCAGCATGTATCTTCACGGGGAGGGCAGCGCGGAGAATCTGGCTGCTACACTTGCTTATGGGAAACAGTACCTTTACATTATGCTGATAGGGCTTCCGCCGTTTATGATGGTTCAGGTATACGCCAGCACTCTGCGTGAGTGCGGGGAGACGGTTACACCTATGAAGGCCGGTATCACGGCCGTTGTCATTAACCTGGTGTTCAACTACATATTGATCTACGGAAAATTCGGATTTCCGGTACTGGGAGTGCGGGGTGCAGCCATAGCGACCGTTCTTTCCAGATATGTGGAGGCTGCCATTGTCATTCACTGGACACACAAGCATAAAGAGGTCAACCAATATATTGAAGGGCTGTACCGCACGCTGAAGGTCCCGGCACTGCTGACGAAGAAGATACTGATTAAGGGTACGCCTCTTCTTCTGAACGAAGCTCTCTGGGCGGCCGGGATGGCTATGCTGACCCAGTGTTATTCCATCAGGGGATTAAACGTGGTGGCTGCCCTGAACATTGCCAATACCATCAATAATGTATTCAACATAGTATTTATAGCCCTGGGAGATTCCGTGGCCATTGTGGTGGGACAGCTTCTGGGTGCGGGCAAGATGAAGGAGGCCCGGGATACAGATACGAAGATGATAGCCTTCTCCGTATTCTGCTGTACCGGTGTGGCTCTGCTGATGCTCCTCCTTGCGCCGCTTTTCCCCATGCTTTATAACACCAACCAGGAGGCCAGGGAGCTGGCGAAATACTTTATCATGGCAACCGCGGTGTTCATGCCGCAGAATGCCTTCCTTCACGCCGCTTACTTCACCCTGCGTTCAGGAGGAAAGACAATTGTCACCTTCCTGTTTGACAGTGTGTTCATCTGGGCAGTGAGTGTGACCATAGCCTTCTCTCTGAGCCATTTTACCCTGCTGCCCGTAGTGGCAATCTATATACTGGTGCAGATGGGAGATATGATAAAATGTCTCATTGGATTTATATTGGTGAAAAAGGGAGTATGGCTGCAGAATATTGTGGCGGATTAGAAAATTAAATACAGGGACTGCCCGGCAGAATAAAAGGCAGTCTGAAAAGAGGAACAGGAAATGCGGCTAGGCATATCCTGTTCCTTTTTCATGTGCGTCAAATATGACAGGGAATCCTGTGTGGACGTGTGACCACATATAGCGATATTGATAAAACATGGCGAAAGAAATATGATTATCCTATCAGAAGTCATAAAGATAGGAATTTTTACAGGCCTTATTGAGAAAATTGTGCACAATAAGCAAAAGTTCAGTTAATGGAACTATCATCACAATAATAAGGAGTAAAGACATGCCGTCCAGAAACACAGAAAAGCCTATAACAAGAAAAGACATAGCAGAATTACTTGGCGTATCTGTATCAGTTGTATCAAGAGCTCTGAACAACAGCGGGTATGTGGAAGAAAAAAAGAGACAGAAGATTATAAGGACAGCAGAAGAGCTGGGATATGTTCCGCAGCCTGTGGCCATGAGCCTGCAGGAGAGACGTACAAAGCAGATTCTTTTTTACTGCAAGGACCTCAATAATGAATTTAATCTGGAAATGTACCGGGGTATGTGCAAAACCGCTAATGAGCGGGGGTATATGGTCGTGATGAATGGTGTTCTGTCTTTTGCCAGGATTCGTGACACAATGATTGACGGAATCATAATGCCCAATGAGAACCTGACGGAATATTATCTGGAACAGGTGGGAAAGAATTATTATCTTCCCGTTGTGAGTGCGTCCTATTGCAATCCGGTGAACCTTCCAAAATCAGTTCCTTTGGTGGAGATAGACATGTACCGGGCTATGGAGGTTGGTATGCAGTATCTGTTCCATATGGGACATAAGCGGATCGCCTTTGGGTTCCCATATTCCACTACAAACCCTAACTCCAGGCTTCTTGCATTCAAGGAGCAGATCAGCCTGAAGTCTGACAGAAGATGGCAGGACTGGGTCGTCAGTGTACATTGGCTGGATAAACGGGATGACATCCGGCTTATGGCCTTCAAGGAGGATATGGAGGATAATTCTCTGAAAATGGAGGAGGACTTTTTTGCAAAAGGCGAGATCGCAGCGCAGCTCTTTCAGGAGAGAAAAATGGATGCCACGGCGGTCATCTGTTTCAATGATGAGTTTGCTCTGGGTATGATGAGGGAGTTACAGAGAATGGGGGTGAAAGTGCCCCAGGACATTTCCATAGTGGGTATAGACGGCACAAGAGCAAGGAGATATGTTACACCTCTTTTGACAACCGTGGATGCAAATCCACAGAGGCAGGGCGGCGAGTGTGCAAAAATTCTTATAGACATGATTGAAAAGAAGAATACAAAATATATTGTTCATCAATCAGTAAGGCTTCTGGAAGGAGAAAGTGTTAAGGATTTGAGAAGCAGACGTTAATGATATCAGGAGGAAAAGATATGAAGAGAATGAAAATGATGAAAAAAGCAGCCATTTGGATGCTGACCGCTACCATGGCAGCAGGGCTTACCGCCTGCGGAGGTTCCGGCGCGGAAGCCGAGGATACTGGAGATATCTCAGACCCGGAATCCGTAAAAGGAACCATCACAGTAGGCGGCTGGCCATCCGGCGATGATGCATTTAAGGCTGCTCTGGAGGGGTTTCACAAAGAATACCCCAACGTGGAAGTGAAATTCCAGTTTACAGATACAACTGCTCATCATCAGGCTCTGCAGACAGCACTTTCCGCCGGTTCAGGCGCACCGGATGTGGCGATGATAGAAGGAGCTTATGTTGCTCAGTACAGGGATTCTGCGGCGCTTACGAATTTAAAGGAAAAGCCGTACAATGCAGATGAATTAAAGGATGATTTCGTAGAGTTTAAATGGGACCAGTGCATTTCTGCGGATGGAAATGCTGTCCGCGCAATCCCATGGGATGTTGGTCCATGCAGCTACTTCTACCGTACGGATATTTTTGAGGAGTGCGGACTTCCAACGGACCCAAAAGAAGTGGCAGAGCTTATGAGTACCTGGGACGGCGTTCTGGAAGTGGCACGGAAAGTTTACATACCGGGAGAGCGCTGGCTCTTGCCGGATGCTTCCTATCTCTACTTTGAACTTTTCTGCAACAGGGATTATTACGATGAAGATCTGAACCTTAAAATTGAAAGAGAGGGAGACCTGGACTGCTTAAACGCTGTAATAAAAATGCGTGAAGAAAAATTGGACATGAATGTTGATATGTGGGGTACTGAAGCTACAGCTGCCTTTGGAGACGGGACCCTGGCGTCAGTATGCACAGGAAGCTGGTTCGGCGGATTCCTGAAGACAGATTATGCACCTGATGCAAGTGGAAAATGGGGTGTGACCACCATGCCGGGCGGCGTGAAGGCATCCAACTGGGGGGGCTCCTTCCTTGTGATCCCGGAACAGTCTAAAAATAAAACAGCAGCATGGGCGTTTGTAAAATACATGCTGGCAACCGCACAGGCACAGAATGAAATGTTTGAGGCAGTGGACTATTTCCCTGCATACAAACCTGCCTATGATGATGCAGACATTTACGGTAAAGAAGACCCGTATTTCTGCAGCCAGAAGACAAAAGAACTGTGGGTGGAATTGGCAAATGAACTGAAACCCGTCACCACGACTATGATGGACACCACAGCGGAGGGGTGCATTTACAGTTCAGTCAATGCAGGACTGGAAAAAGGACTTGGTGCGGAGGAAATCAGGGATTTGGTTAAATCAGATATTGAGAAGGCAACGGCAGAAGTAAAAGAACAACAGATACAGACATTAAAGGATGCCGGTGTCTGGGACAAATAATAAGATCCAGTCAGCCGCTGTACGGCCGGTGCCGCACAGCGGCTGCTTTAAACAGACAGGAAAGGAGAACGATTGTGAATACTGTGAAAAAAAAGACTGGTTTCCTTTATACTCTGAAGAAAAATAAGGTTGCTTATGCCTATATTGCGCCTTTTTACATTCTCTTTGCCATCTTTGGCCTCTTCCCCATAGTGGCAGGATTCGGCATCAGCTTTTTCAGGTGGGACGGTATCTCAGCCATGCATTTTATGGGACTTGATAACTATATCAACCTCTTTAAGGATACGTTATTCTGGAAGGCCATGGGAAACACCTTGTTTATCGGAATCATTGCCCATATACCCATTCTTCTGGGCGGCCTTGCACTGGCGTACATATTAAATTCCAAACTGGTCAAAGGGGAAAACATTTTCAAGACTATCTATTTTATGCCCATGGTAACCAGCTCTGTTGCCATTTCCATTATTTTTCAGAACTTATTTGGCAACAACTACGGAATCATCAACTGGTTTTTAGGTCTTTTCGGGCAGGAACCCATCAACTGGCTGGGTGGAGACGGCAGCCTGATCAAAGTTGCGGTCATCGCAATGTTTGCATGGAAATGGGTGGGCTGGAACATGGTGATCTATCTGGCCGGTATGCAGGGCATCAACGCGGACATATACGAGGCGGCAAAAATAGACGGAGCCAGCAACAGCCGCGTTATGTTCAGCATTGTCATTCCGCTGCTGAAACCTATTATCATCTTTACTATCATTCAGTCCAGCATAGGTATGTTCAACCTGTTCACAGAACCCTTCATCCTTACAAATTCAAGCTGGACAGGCGGTGTCAATAACGGCGGACTGACACTTATGATGTATTTGCTGAATAAAGCACCTCAGGGAGGAAACTCATATGGCTATGCCTCCGCGTGTGCTTATGTCATCACCATTATCATTGTGATCATTTCTGTAGGTGTCAACCAACTGACAGAAGACAAACCAAACGGAAGGAGGAAACACTTATGAAAATGCTGCTTTTTCTTATTATGGCAGTTGCACTTGTACTTATTATAATAGCAAAAGTACACCCTGCCGGCAAAAAGATATCTCTGTATATCGTTCTGGGTCTGATCGCACTCATCATGCTTCTTCCTTTCTTCATGATGTTTGTCATGGCCACACACACTACCAGTGAAATCTTTTCCTTTCCGCCTGCCATGTGGTTCGGCGGCAGTCTGTCAGAGAATCTGGCAAACATGAACCTGCTGGTGGATTTTCCGAAGTCCTTCCTCAATAGCTGTATTGTAACCGGCCTGAATACCATTCTTGTACTGCTGTTCTGCTCTGTGGGAGGCTACGCTTTTGCCGTGTATGATTTTCCGGGCAGAAAAGCATTGTTTGCTGTTTTACTTGCAACTATGATGGTTCCCTGGACAGCGGGAATCATTCCCTGGTTTCTCATGATGTCAAAACTGGGATGGCTGAACACATTTCAGGCATTGATCATCCCCAGCTGTGCCAACGCCTTCGGCATTTTCTGGATGCGTCAGTATTGTCAGAACAATGTACCTGTATCCCTGACAGAAGCCGCAAGAATAGACGGCTGCAGCGAGTGGACTATATTTTTCCGTGTGGTAGCCCCCATCCTGAAGCCGGCATACGCGTCTCTGGGAATCATGCAGTTTGTCAATGTATGGAATGACTTTATGCAGCCTCTCATGATCTTAAGAGAACCCGCCAAAATGACTCTTCCCCTGATGCTGAAGACCATGGTGGGAGACAGAGGCACAGACTACGGCGCCCTGATGCTGGCCAGTACCTGCGCGGTACTTCCCCTGCTCATCGCATTTCTGTGCGCATCTAAATTCTTTATGTCAGGTCTGACCGCCGGAGCTGTGAAAGAATAACAAATATAAAATTGGAGGATAAATAATGGAACTGATAAACGGACAAAAAATAACACTGGGAACCTGCTACTATCCGGAGCACTGGGATAAAAATCTCTGGAGAGAGGACCTGGAAAGAATGAAAGAATGCGGTATTGAAGTTGTCCGCATAGCAGAATTTGCCTGGAGCAAAATCGAACCGCGTGAAGGTGAGTTCACTTATGAATTTTTTAATAAATTTCTGGACCTGGCATATGAGATGAACGTTAAAGTCATTTTCTGCACCCCGACAGCAACACCCCCTGCCTGGCTCACGGAAAAATATCCGGAGACACTCAATGCAGCCATAGACGGCACCCTCTACCGACATGGCGGCCGCAGGCATTACAATTACAATTCCCCAAAGTACCGGGAACTGGCCAAGAGGATTGTAGAAAAATCCGCATCCCATTACGGTCCGCATCCTGCTATTATCGGCTGGCAGATAGACAACGAGATCAATTGTGAGAAAAGTGAATTTTATTCCGAGAGCGATACCGCGGCATTCCGCATCTGGCTCCGGGAAAAGTACAATACTCTGGATACTCTGAACGAAGCCTGGGGAACTGTCTTCTGGAACCAGACCTACACGGACTGGAGCCAGATTTACGTCCCCCGTCCAACTCCCAGCAGCAGCAACAACCCTCATCAGGTTTTGGACTATACCCGCTTCATCTCAGACAGTGCCTGCAGATTTGCTGCCCTCCAAAGCAGTGTCATCCGAAAATACAAAAAACCGGAAGATTTTATTACTACAAACGGAATTTTTTCCAATCTGGACAATCACCGTATGAGAGAGGAAAGCCTGGATTTCATTACCTATGACTCCTACCCAAACTTTGCTTACTGCCGTGACCGCTTTGATCAGAAGGAAGATTCACTGCGCGACAGAATGTGGAGCCGCAACCTGATGGAAGTCCGCTCCATCTCATCGAATTTTGGTATCATGGAGCAGCAGTCAGGCGCCAACGGCTGGAATACCGGTATGGCGGCCCCTACTCCCAAACCCGGACAGATGACCCTGTGGACCATGCAGAGCATAGCTCACGGAGCTGACTACATCAGCTATTTCCGCTGGCGTACCTGCACCGTAGGAACGGAAATCTACTGGCACGGCCTTCTGGACTATTCAGGCCGCGACAACAGAAGAATCGCTGAGTTAAAAGAGATTCACAAGAAAACCCAGTGCTTAAGTGAACTGGCCGGTTCTGTCTATAAAGCTGAAGCAGCTGTAATCCGTGACTATGACAATATATGGGACAGCCAGCTTGATACCTGGCACAATGCTGTAGAGTGGCAGAGTCAGCTGTCTATTTTCCGGGCCGCCCAGAAGACTCACACCCCTCTTGATTATGTATATTTAAGAGAAACCACCACCATAGAACAGCTTCAAAAATACAAAGTCCTGTTCTATCCCCACCCGGTCCTCATGTCCCCCGAAAGAGCATCCCTTCTGGAACAATACACAGCTCAGGGCGGCACTCTTATCATAGGATGCCGAAGCGCATATAAAGACATGAATGGCCGGTGCACCACGGATTGTCTTCCGGGTCTTTTAAAACCCCTGACCGGTACTGACATCCCGGAGTACACCCTGGTCTCCCCTGAGGATACACCGCCTCTTATCAATTGGGACGGCCAACTTTTGGAAGCCGCTGTTTTCAACGATCAGTTAACTCCGGTCCTCCCCAACGCCCAGGTCCTGGCGCTCTATGAAAACTGCTACTACGAAGGCACTCCTGCCCTCATAAAGAATACCATCCAAAAAGGCACAGTATACCACTATGGTGCCGCTTTCAACGAGCAGGCAGCGGAAGTTTTCCTTGAAAAACTAGACCTGAAGACTCCCTATGAGGCCCATTTCACTCTCCCCCCACAATGTGAAATAGCCCCCCGTACCAAAGACGGTACAACCTACTACTTCATCCTCAACTACTCCAACACCCCTGCCGTCATCTGCCTTCCTCACCAAAAGAAAGACCTTTTCACTCAAACGTATGCCCAGGGAACGATAACGCTTCCGCCCTACGGCGTAAAAGTATATCAATAACCTTCTGACAAAGTATCATTCCAAATACCAAAGCATGCCCGGTTTCCTGTATCTCCACAAAAACCGGGCATACTTTTTTTCTATCTTCTATAAAAGCAGTATCACACTACGCTGTCCACAGAAAAAATTCCTTGTCATATTCCCCTTTTCCTCCACATACACTATTGCTAAGAGCACCCAAAACCAAAGGCGGTCCCCCCAACATTGAAAAAATTAATCCTAACACTATGTTTCATCTGCCTCCTGACCCTCCCTCTGACATCCTGCAGCATAGAAAAAGTCAAAGCCCAGGACGGAGTCAAGCCAGAGTACACAGTGATGAAGGAAGAGGATTTTCCTGATAAAGTCAAGGAACTGATAGAAGAAAACAAAGAATCAGAATTCCAGCTTACATATCAGGACGGTTCCTATCTATACCTTCTCAAAGGCTATGGCAAACAAGAGACAGGAGGATACAGTATCCAAATTGAGGACTTGTCCCTGTGGGACAATGCCATCCATCTACAGACCACCCTAATAGGGCCGGAGGAGGACAAAGACCTAAAAGACGAGCCATCCTATCCATATCTGGTGGTGAAAATGAAATATCGGGAAGAACCGGTAATCTTTGAATAGAAAAGAGGGCTTATTGTGGAATTAATAACAAAACAGATGCGTATGATGCATACAAAATGTGAAGCTGTCAGCCAGATTACCTTTGACGAAGATTTAAATGTGCCGGATATCAAGCCGGACGTAGGCCGGATGATCCAGAAAAAAGGTGAGATCCATATAGATGATGTCCAGATATCCGAGGGTCACGCTTTCCTGACAGGCGCATTGATGGTCTATCTCCTCTATGTCAGTGACAGCGAGGAGCGTAAGATCCAAAGTCTCCTGGGTACTCTGCCCATTGGGGAGACCATGCATCTGGAGGGCCTGGAAAACGGTGACAAGGTCCGGGTAAAGTGGGACATTGAGGACCTGAGTGTCCAGCTTATCAATTCCAGAAAGCTGAACATCAAAGCCCTGGTCACCTTTACCGCATCCGTGGAGGAAATGCAGGAGACAGACTTGCCCGCAGGTGTGGATGCGGAGGGCATTTCCCAGAAAAAAAGGGACATCTCCGTCATGGGGATCGCGGTGCATAAAAAGGATACCATGCGGGTAAAAGAGGATATTGCCCTTGCATCCAACAAGCCCAATATCCACGAACTGCTGTGGAACACCGTGGAGGTCCGCGGCATGGATATCCGGGCTGAAAATGATAAGATAGGCGTAAAAGGCGAACTCTTCATATTTGCCCTGTACCGGGGTGATGATGACAATAATTCCCTGCAGTGGCTGGAGCACTCTGTCCCCTTCTACCAGGAGCTGGAGTGCGTGGGCTGCACTGTGGATATGGTGCCAAACATAGATGTGACAATGCCTCAGAGCAAGCTGGAGGTAAAAACAGACAGTGACGGGGAGGAACGCCTTATAGGCGTGGACGCTGTTCTGGAACTGGAGATGAAGATCTATGAGGAAGAGGAAATGTCCCTTCTTCTGGACGTATACACCCCGGTAAAAGAATGCGTCCCCATACGTGAGAACAGAAAGCTGGAAAGCCTGCTGGTAAAAAATAATTCCAAATGCCGGGTAGGCGACCGCATTAAAATGGAACAGAACCAGGGAAAAATCCTCCAAATCTGCCACAGCGACGGGAATGTGAAAGTAGACGACACCCATCCTGTGGAAAACGGCATAGAGGTGGAGGGCATTGTGCAGGTGAGAATCCTCTATATTATAGGGGATGATGATATGCCGTTCTATTCCATGGATGCCATGATCCCCTTCTCCCATGTGGTGGAAGCTCCGGGAATAGGGAAAAACTGCACCTATCACCTGCGGACGGATCTGGAACAACTGTCAACCACCATGATTGACAGCGATGAGATAGAAGTAAAGATCGTTATGAATCTAAATGCCCTTGTGTTAAAGCAGACAGACACAGGCATTATCCGGGAGATAGAAGAGCGGGAGCTGGACAGGGAGAAGCTCCAGAGCATGCCCGGAATTGTGGGCTATCAGGTACAGCCCCAGGATACACTCTGGGACATCGCCAAGAAATTCTACACGACGATCGAAACCATTGTGCAGCTCAATAATCTGGAAAGTGATGAGGTAAGACCGTATGATACCTTGATTTTAACAAAGAAAGTGGAATCGTAACAGGTGAAAGTGCAATCATAATATTTTTAGGTGTTGAAAAAAGGAGGCATATCGTATAGAATAAAGTGTATAAAAACGAATACAATATACAATAAACATTTAACGATTCGCCTTTGGGCGCATGGAAGGAAACACAGGAGATAAAGATGAGATTAAGGGCACTGGCGAAAATTAATCTGGGATTGGATGTAGTCAGAAAACGTGAAGACGGTTATCATGAGGTCCGCATGATCATGCAGACTATCAACATGTATGACCAGTTAGAAATTGATATCAAAGAGGAACCGGGGATTTCCATTACTACAAATCTGCCGTTTATTCCCACAAACGAGAACAATCTGGTCTATAAAGCAGCGCAGCTTTTGATGGATGAGTTCAAAGTGAAGAAGGGGATAACTGTGGATCTGCAGAAATTCATACCGGTCGCTGCCGGCATGGCAGGCGGGAGTTCGGATGCCGCCGCTGCCATGATCGGAGTGAACCGACTGTTCGGACTGGGGCTTACTGTGCGGGAGCTTATGGAGCGGAGCGTGAAAGTCGGTGCGGATGTTCCGTACTGCCTGCTTCGGGGCACTGCGCTTGCAGAGGGAATCGGAGAGAAGCTGCGTGCTCTGCCGCCCTGTCCGGACTGCTACGTGCTCATTGGGAAGCCGCCTGTCAGCGTGTCCACGAAATTTGTCTATGAGAAGCTGGATGCATCGGAGATCGTGCAGCATCCGGAGATAGACAGAATGCTGGAGGGGCTCCAATGGCACAATTTGAACAGGATTGCCGAACATATGGGAAATGTTCTTGAGAGCGTGACAATTCCGGCATACCCTGTGATCGAGGAGATCAAACAACATATGAAGGACCACGGCGCAGTCAATGCCATGATGAGCGGCAGCGGTCCTACGGTCTTCGGACTCTTTGATGACAAGGCGACAGCAGAGCAGGCCTGTGAGGCACTGCGCGAGAGCAAGATCGCCAGAACCGTTTTCTTGACTACAGTATTCAATAATGGAGGAAGACACAGATGACAACGGATTTGGAAATGCATATGGATGAATACCTTCCGCTGCGGGATGTGGTTTTCAATACTCTGCGGAGGGCAATATTAAAAGGTGATTTAAAACCCGGTGAGCGTCTTATGGAGATTGCCCTGGCTGAGAAACTGGGTGTGAGTAGAACCCCCATCCGGGAGGCTATCCGGAAGCTGGAGCTGGAGGGCCTGGTAGTCATGGCTCCCAGAAAAGGGGCAAAAGTGGCTTCTATCACAGAGCGTGACCTGAATGATGTGCTGGAAGTCAGAAAAGGTATGGAGGAGCTGGCCATCCGTCTGGCTTGTGAGCGGATCACCCCTGAGGAGCTGGAGGAGCTTGATAAGGTGGAGCAGAGGTTCCTGAGCCTGACCGAGAACGGGGATCTGACTGAGCTTGCGGAGATGGACGTGGCGTTTCACGATATCATTTATAAGGCCACCAATAACAAACGGCTGGTACAGTTGCTGAGCAACTTAAGGGAACAGATGTACCGCTACCGCATCGAATATCTGAAGGATATTGCCGTGCGCCGTACCCTTGCCCAGGAGCACAGGGCCATCTGCGAGGCACTGCGCAAGAAGGACAAGGAGTCCGCACTGAAATACGTCTATGTCCATGTGGACAACCAGCAGAAGGCCATCATCCGAAGCCTGAATGAGCAGGAATAATAATAGAAGAAATGGATATTCTAAGAGAGATGTAAAAATTACGTCTCTCTTTTTTGTGCTGCAAATGCGGTCTGATACCGCATATACCACAGCATCACGAGAGCGGAAAGGGGCCTTTCAAATGAAAAATAATGACGAGATATCCATTCATATACAGGAAAATGAAGACTACATCAGAAATACACTGAAAGACTGTGCTGACATCATTATCCGTCCCATGATTCTGGGACAGGAACCGAAGATACGCTGTCTTGTAGTCTATATTGAGGTGGCAGTCAGCAATATGATGCTGGAGGACTCCGTCATCGGCAAGCTGGTAAACCATATGTGGGAAATGCCGAAGGATGAGATCCTGGAGTTCGTGGATGAAAACGGCCTGGGAATCTCCGACGTTAAAACACTGGACACCATGTCAGAAGCCCTGGCAGCTATGTTTGCGGGAAATGCTATTTTCTTCTTTGACGGCTATCCCCATTCCATCAAGGTATCCAGCAAAGGGTATCCCAACATGGGCGTACAGGAGGCATCCAGGGAAAAGGTGCTGCGCGGTTCCAAGGAAGGGTTTTCCGATGTAGTCAAGACCAACTCTGCCCTTGTGCGGAAAAGGATCAGGAATGCGAAGCTGAAAGTCAAGGAAAAGACCCTGGGTGTCAGAAGCCAGACCCTGGTGCAGATTCTGTACATGGAAGAGCTGGTGCGTCCGGAGCTTTTGGATGAACTGGACAGACGGCTGGAGAGCTTTGAGATCGACGGCGTCATGGACAGCGGCATAGTGGAGCATCTGGCAGAGGAAAACTGGCTCTCCCCATTTCCGCAGTTCCAGACCTCTGAGCGCCCTGACAAGTGCGCCATGGAAATCTTAAACGGCAGAGTCCTGGTATTGGTGGACAACTCCCCTATGGGTATCCTGCTCCCGGCTGCCTTCAATGATTTTCTGCAGGTGAGTGAGGATGAGTACAACCATTTTGAGCTGGCGTCCTTTTTGCGGATTATCCGTTATATAGCCGCTGCATTTGCCATGCTCTTTTCAGGTGCTTATCTGGCGGTGACGAATTTCCACACACAGGTACTGCCCACAAACCTGATTCTCTCCTTTGCGGAGGCCAGAAAAGGTGTTCCTTTTCCGGGAATCCTGGAAGTCTTCTTCATGGAAGTGGCATTTGAGAGTATCCGGGAGGCGGGGGTCCGCGCGCCCGGGCCTTTGGGCGGAACCATCGGTATTGTGGGAGGCCTGATCATCGGACAGGCGGCTGTGGAAGCCAATCTGGTCAGTCCTATCGTGGTGGTTGTGGTGGCAGTGACTGCGCTGGCTACCCTTGCCATTCCAAATGAGGAGTTTACCGCCCCGTTCCGGCTTTTGAAATTCGGTTTTATCCTTTTAGGAGGCACTATGGGCGTCTTCGGCATGCTTCTGGGCCTTTACCTGGTCATCAGCCATCTGGCAGGCCTGAAAAGTTTTGGTATCCCTTATCTGACCCCATTTGCCGCACAGAGAAATGCGGGATACAGGGGAGAGTCAGACGGCATTGTCCTGGCGCCGCTCCGGTTTATGACCAGGAGACCCCTCTATGCCAGAAGGGAACAACAGGTACGCCTGAAAACAAAAGGAGGACAGAAGCATGTTCGCTGACAATCAACGGATTTCCCACAGACAGCTTTTCAGACAGCTTGTTCTCGGGCAGCTCGGCATCTATCTGGTCACCATCCCTGTCACCTCATATCTGGAGGGCAGGCAGGGGGTGCTCTCCCTTCTTTTGATGGGGGTTCTCTTCTTTGCAGCCAGCATATTTTTTATCCGCATGAAGCCCTGCTATTTATGTCCTGAACGGTATATGGGAAAATACGCGGGAAAGATTTTCTGTCTTCTGCATCTTTCCTATCTCTTTATCACCGGTGTTTTCCTGCTTCTTGTGACCAGCAGGATCACGGGCCGTTTTTTCATTGAGAGCAGCAAGCCCTTTGTGATCATCACCGTTACGGCTGTGGTATGCTATCTGGGAAGCCACCAGGGGCTGGAGCGCAGGGCGCGTATGGCTGAGATATGCTTTCCCATCATTTTATTTGTCCTGGCGGCCATGTTTCTGCTGTCTGTGACAAGAGTCGAAGGTATCTATCTGGAGAAGACCGGGTCTCTGTCACTGCAGGGGCTTATACAGGGATGTTACCGGGTATTCTGTACTTTCCTGCCTGTATTTTTCCTTCCCTTTACCCTGGGGAATGTGGACCGGGCGGGCAACGCGGGAAAGGCGCTTAACGGTTCCGTGTTTCTGCTGCTTGGCATTCTCTCTGCAGCCCTCATACTTCTGCAGGGGGCATTCGGCGCCGGAGGCTATGTGCAGAAATCCTACCCGCTGTTTGATATGATGGCAGGCGTGGACCTGCCCGGTGATTTTCTGGAGCGCGTGGACATCTTTTTCATCGCTGCAGTTATGTTCTGCATCTTTTTTGCTGTGGGCAGCATTTTTTTCTATAACCATGAACTGTTAAAACGCGGCCATATGGAAAAGGGGGCGCCTTATCTTGCTGCAGGGATTCTGGTGTGTGCTTTGGGATGTGAAAAGGCAGGTATTTCCCTGGAATGGTACCGGGAGGTTCTGCAGAATATTTACGCGCCCCTGTTCCTTCTGCTGGCACTCTGGGCGGGAATCGCGTACGGAAGGGGGAAACATCATGATAAGGAAGAAAAGTAAGACAGTGCTCCTGGCTGTTATCCTGGCCTGTAATCTGACGGCCTGCGGGGTGGCCCTGGAGAACCGCAGCTTTCCCCTCTCCATGGGTGTGGATTTTAAGGACGGTGCATACCAGGTCTATTACGGCCTTCCCGACCTGTCCGGTGTGACCGGACAGAATAAGGACGGGGAGAACCAGAAAGCCGGGGAAAAGGCGGATTTTTATCAGGGAAAGACCATGGAGGACGCGGAAAAAGACTTTCAGAACAGCCAGGAGGACTACCTGGATACAGGACACCTGAAGGTTCTGCTTCTGGGAAAGGGCCTGCTTGACCATGAGGAGGCATATAAGAACCTGCTCCACTATCTGGAGGAAAAACCTTCGGTGGCGGGAAATATTTACGTGTTCTCCTGCAGTGAGCTGGGGGATGTTATGAGCATGGACGGGCAGCAGATGGATTCCCTTGGGGATTATCTCACCGGCATTGTGGAGAACCGGCCCGACAGCCGGGCACAGGATCAGACAGACCTTCAGGACTTATATAACGCATGGCACAACGGGGAAGAGCGGCCCGTTCTCGGAGAGGTAAGCGCATTGGATGATAAAATTATGCTGAATCAGGAATAGGCCTGTAAAGATGCGGCAATACTCTGTCTATAGAAAATAAATGGTTACTGTTCACACGCCACTGTCCCGCGAGGTGTTTTCAGGCTGAAGGCATGAAAATCCCGAGGCAGCCAGCGCGATATGGAGCAGAATGCTCCATATCTGTGCATCGCGAAGCGTGTTGCTGGGCACGCAGTGAACAGAAGTAAATACCGGTCATACGGTGCGGAGGCATAAAGTTTTCCGCGCCGGTATGCCGGATAAGACGGAGGGATTTGCTGTGAGAAGAAGAATACAGAGAAATATCTGGATCGCCGCTACAATCATAGGCCTGCTTGCCACTGTGCTGGTCGGCGCTGTGCGTATACATACACTGAAGAGAGAAAAAGAAACCGTTCAGACACGTCTGGAAAATGAAGTACAGCAGGGGATCGCAAAGGAAATCTTCCGCCTGCACGTGGTTGCCAACAGCGATACGGAGGAGGACCAGAACCTGAAGCTTCACGTTAAGACCAAGATTGTGGATTATCTGGAAGGAATTTTGGGGGAAGACAGATCCCTGGAAGCGACCAGAGAGGCTGTCAAAACGCATCTGGATGAGATTGAGGAGGCTGCCGGACAGGTGATCGCGGATGAAGGGTATGATTACCCTGTTGCTGCCGCCGTGGAAAAGACGTATTTCCCTGACAAGACCTACGGGGACTGTACCTTTCCTGCAGGAGAGTATGAGGCCCTGAATGTGAAGATCGGGAAGGCAGAAGGGCACAACTGGTGGTGCGTCCTCTATCCGAGCCTGTGCTTTCTCGATGAGTCCCACGGAATTGTTTCTGAGGAGAAAAAAGAAGATTTGAGAGAAGTCCTCACAGAGGAGGAATTCCTGACAATTCTGAATGATCCGGAAAAAAGGGATCAGGTGAAAATAGGATTTAAGTGGTTTTAAAGGTTGCGGCTTGCATTCTGGCCTCAATGAGGGTAAAATGGAAACACGGTTAAAATAGAAAATAAATTTTAAGAGGGTTTTCATATGAACCAGAATAAACAGGCGCCGATCGGTGTTTTCGATTCCGGCGTGGGCGGACTTACAGTTGCCAGAGAGATCATGCGCAATCTGCCCAGTGAGAGGATAGTATACTTTGGGGACACTGCAAGAGTGCCCTATGGAAGCAAGTCAAAAGAGATCGTGTTGAAATATTCCCGTCAGATTGTACGTTTCCTGCAGACACAGGAGGTAAAGGCCATTGTAGTAGCGTGCAACACCGCCAGTGCCATGGCATTGGAAACCATACGGGAGGAGATAGATATTCCCATTATCGGTGTGGTGAAACCGGGAGCAAAAGTGGCTGCCCGGACTACCAGAAATAAGAAGATCGGCCTGATTGGTACAAGAGGAACGGTGAATTCCGAGCTGTACCCTGCCATTATACATGAATATGATCCCCGGATCCAGGTAATCGGCCAGGCCTGTCCCCTGCTGGTCCCCCTGGTGGAGGAGGGATGGCTGAAGGATGAAGTGACGGTTGAAGTGACAAAACGCTATCTGGACCCCCTTCTGGAACAGGGCGTGGACACCCTGATCCTGGGCTGCACCCACTATCCGCTGCTGCGTTCCCTGATGCGTCAGGTGGCAGGGGAAAGCGTTACCCTGGTAAACCCCGCCTATGAGACTGCCAGGGCACTTCGGGAGCTGTTAAAGGAACATGGGATTGAGAATGACGGACACGAGGAGGAGGAGTTCCCCTACCGCTTCTATGTCAGTGACGCGGAGGAACGTTTCCAGGAGTTTGCAGGTTCTATCCTGCCCTACGATGTGAGGATGACCAAGCAGATTAATATTGAGGAGTATTGAACATGACAAAAGATGTACTGATAACAGTAAAAGGGATGCAGGCGATTGAAGCCGGGGAGAAGCCGGAAGAAGTGGAAGTGGTGGCAAAGGGAGATTATTACTACAGGAACGGCCATCATTTCATCTGCTATGAGGAAGTGCAGGAAGGATATGACACTATCACAAAAAATATGATCAAAGTGATGCAGGGCTATGTGGAGGTGCAGAAAAAGGGCCTCACCAACACGCACATGATCTTTGAGGAGGCCAAGAAGAACCTGACCTATTATGCAACTCCTTTCGGAGATATGCAGATGGGAATCTCAGCAACCAGGATAGATGTGCAGGAGCAGGAGGAGAACATTGATATCCTCATCGACTACGCATTGGAGATCAACGATATACATACAGCGGACTGCCAGATTTGTGTAAATGTGAAGCCCCAGGCCGCAGGCAATTTCCACCTGGCATCATAAAAAAGCCGTCCGGGTTTCGTTTCCCGGGCGGCAGTTTTTTACTTTTTCTTTTTCGTATCCTTACTCTCTGTTTTGTTTCCCTTGGCAATGTTTTCCGCTTTGAGGCGCATTCTCTTGAAGAACCCTTTTTTCTTCTGGGGAGCTTCCAAAGCACCGCGCAGTCCGCGGACACCGGTGATATAGATACCGCTTACTTCTGCTTTGACTTCCTTCTTTACGGGGATGATCTCAAATACCTGCTCGTCCGCCACCAGGGTAACGATCCTGGGACCGATTTTTGCCTTTACGATGGGGAGTTTGGAACGTCTCATAAGCTTCGGTGTCTGGTCGATCACCATCTGGGGAAGACCGGACTGTTTAATGGGAAGCCTCTTTTTATCGATAACCAGCATAGAGACGGACTGCTTTGCTGCTTCTATCTGCTCCTGCTGTGCTTCCTGCTTTTTCTGTGCCCTCTTGCCAAGAAAATATAAAACGGCAAGAACGACTACCAAAACGATTAAAATAATCAGTAGAACTTTCCACACCATTTGTGTTAGACCTCCTAAAATCTGGACTGATAACGCAACTATTATTTTAGCATTGTTTCTGTGAAAAGGCAATAAAAATGTGAAAGAAAGGGTTCCTTTTTCAGGTCATGTGTGGTATAACTTCCTTATGCGGAAACCAGAAACCACAGACGAAAGGAATTGTATATGAAGAAAAAACTGATCATGGCGCTATTGGCTCTCAGTATTGCAGTGATGGCAGCAGGATGCGGTGACAAGAAGAGTGACAAGAGCAAAGACGATGATAAAAAGACTGAGACATCCGCGGAGGATACGGCAGTAGATACCAACAGCAAGGGCAAGGTGGTGGCTGTCGATGTGGATGATATCAGCAAATATGTGAAACTGGGAGATTATAAGAACCTGGAAGTCACAGAGACAAAGACAGAGATTACGGACGCTGATGTGGAGGATTACATCAGCCAGCAGCTCACCTACAAGGCAGAGGAGATCACAGAGGACAGACCGGTACAGGAGAACGATACCGTCAATATTGATTACACAGGATACCTGGACGGAGAGGCATTTGACGGCGGTTCCGCCACGGATTCAGATCTGCTCATCGGCTCTAATTCCTTTATCGACGGATTTGAGAGCGGCCTGATCGGTAAGAGCAAAGGGGAGGAAGTCACCCTTGACCTGACCTTCCCGGACCCGTACAGCAACAATCCTGACCTGGCCGGCAAGCCGGTGCAGTTCAAGGTGAAGATCAATGCCATCAAGGCAGCGCCGGAGCTGACAGATGAGTGGGTAAAGAACAATACAGACAAGCAGACCGTGGATGAGTATAAAGAGGAGATCAAAAATTCCCTGAAGGAGAATGCTGACCTGAACTATATGAGTCAGCTCAAATCCGACCTGTTCCAGAAAGTTGTGGAAAGCTCAGAGATCACGGAATATCCGGAGAAACCCATGTCCGAGACCATGGATTATGTAAAGAACAAGATCCAGGAGCAGTATGCCAGCCCAAGCGGCATGACTCTGGAGGAATACTGGGAATCCCAGAGCATTTCCACAGAACAGGCAGAGGAGACCATGACACAGATGGCACAGAACATCCTGCAGCAGTCTCTGATCGTGCAGGCTATCTTCGATGCGGAGAAAGTAGAGATCTCTGTGGAAGACTATGAGGCAGAGCTTGAGAAGTTTGCCAAAGACTATGGCTTTAAGGATGCTGAGGCCCTCAAGAGCGCGTACAGCGATGAGACCATGGTGAAGGCCAATGTACTCTGGAGCAAATCCTGTGAGATCCTCCAGGAGACTGCAAAGGTGACCGATGTGCCTGCAGATGCGCAGAACACCGGTGACGGGGACGCGAAAACCGAATAAAGAAAATACTTGACAATAAGTCCTACAGGTGTAATATATTGGGTGAAACTATATCTTACATTTGTAGGATTTTTGTATAGGGAGTGTATTTACATGAAGGAGGTTATTTTATGAAGCGAAAGAAAGCAGCGGCAGTGATAGGCATCGCGGCGGCCATCGCCGTGTGTGCGGCGGGCCTGGTTCTGTACAAGGTAAAGTTTGAGGAGAAGCGTGAGGATGTGCTGAAGGAGTACATGGGTTATATCGAGAAGGGAAGATATGACAAAATGTACGCACTGCTTGACGAGGCCAGCAGAAATACCGTGAATGCAGAGGACTTTGTCGTCAGGAACCAGAAAATATATGAGGGCATAGAGGCAGAGAATATCCGTCTGGACATTTCCGAGGAGCAGGAGAAAAGCCAGCCCATATCCTATAAAGTCACCATGGATACCGTGGCAGGGGAAATCTCCTTCGACAATGACGCTTTTTTTGAGAAGGAGAGCGGAAAATGGCACATTAAGTGGAGTGATTCCATGATATTCCCCAATCTGAAGGCAGCGGACAAGGTGAGTGTTGTCAGCATAGACGCAAAGCGGGGAGAGATATATGACAGAAACGGTGAGCTTCTGGCAGGCCAGGGGACGGTTGCCAATGTAGGGCTTGTTCCGGGCAAAATGGCGGTCCAGCCCCAGGAGGAGCTGGAAACCATGGCAGCGCTTCTGGGGACCACAGCCGGCAGTATTTCCGAAAAGCTGGATGCTTCCTGGGTGAAGGATGATTCCTTTGTCCCTGTGAAGAAGATGAGCAGCAGCCAGCTGGAGACCCCTGTGGGTGAGGGGGAGGCCACCCTGAAGGATAAACTGCTGGAACTTCCCGGTGTGATGATCTCTGATGCGGAAAGCAGGGTTTATCCCTATGGGGAGTGCACATCTCATCTTCTGGGCTATGTCCAGGAGATAAACGCAGAGGAACTGGAAGAATTAAGGGACAAAGGCTATGACGAACAGAGCATTCTGGGAAAAAGCGGTCTGGAGAAATTATTCGAGGACAGGCTGAAGGCCCGGAAAGGCTATAAGATTTCCATTGTGGACGCAGAGGGCAGCGAAAAGGAGGCACTTGCCATGGCAGCCCCGAAGGACGGGGAGAATATTACCCTGACCATTGACGGCCACCTGCAGCAGAGTGTGTATGAGCAGTATAAGAACGACAAGAGCAGTTCCATTGTCATGAACCCTAAGACAGGTGAGGTGCTGGCAATGGTATCCACACCCACCTTCAACAGCATGGACTTTGTACTGGGAATGTCTCAGGAGAAATGGGATTCCCTGAACAACGATGAGGATAAGCCCCTGTACAACAGGACAAGGGAAAGCTGGGTGCCCGGTTCCTCCTTCAAACCTGTCATCGGTGCGGTGGGCCTTACAACGGGAACCCTTTCGGCGGACGAGAACCTGGGAGCCAGCGGCCTTTCCTGGCAGAAGGATGAGAGCTGGGGGGATTACCGGATCACAACGCTGCATGAGTACGGGGATGAGGCGGTTCTGCGGAATGCCCTTGTCTACTCAGACAACATTTATTTTGCCAAGGCAGCGCTGAAAATCGGGGCAGATACACTGACGGAACAACTGAAAAAACTGGGATTCGGGCAGGAGATACCATTTGAGATCGGTATGAGCAAATCCCAGTATTCCAATGAAGACGGAATCACTTCGGAGATCCAGCTTGCGGACAGCGGATACGGCCAGGGACAGATTCTGATGAATCCCCTCCATCTGGCCTGTATTTACTCCGCGTTTATAGGCGACGGAAATATGATAAAGCCATATCTGGAGATGACAGACAATAAAACACCGGAATACTGGATCGCAGGTGCCTTTTCCAAGGAGGCTGCCGCTGTGATAAAAGAGGATCTGACGGCAGTCATCGAGGATGAGAACGGGACCGGCCACGGTGCCTATACAGAAGGAGCGAACCTGGCCGGCAAGACGGGAACCGCGGAGATCAAAGCATCCCAGGATGATGAAAATGGTACGGAGCTTGGATGGTTTGCCGTATTCAATACGGACGGGGACAAGACAAACAGTTTCCTGATGCTCAACATGGTGGAGGATGTGAAAGACCGCGGAGGAAGCGGTTATGTGGTGGATCTGGACAGACCACTGTTGGATGAAATGCTGGCAAAGGAGTGACGTGGTGTGAGATTAAAAGGGGTTATGATATGTGTGACAGCAGTAAGCCTGATCCTGGGCGGATGCGGAGACAAGGTACAGCAGAAGGAAGAGGTGACTGTCAGTGCCGATACCGCCAAAGAGGAGGACCGGGAGGCTGTAAAAGAGGAAAACAGCTATTATGAGATGGAAATACCTGCCGATGAGTCAGAAACCCTGACAGAGGCCGCTGTCCAGGCTGCAAAGAGCTATCAGGACCTTTTAGTTCAGGCAAAGAAGAACAGCGGCAAGGAGGAGGTGCTTTCCATGGACACTGTGGCAGCCCTGGTAAAGAAGATGGGAAGCCAGGGGTATGCTGCCCTGGATAACAGGAACAGGGAGAACATGGAGAACTACCAGCTTGCGGAGAAGTTTTTGGCAGGTCAGGAGAAAAAAGAGGATGCAGCTGTTTCCATCTACCGCATTCACGATGACGGAGGAATGGAAAAGATAGATTTTACCTCAGACAAAACAGGAGCAGTGACCATCACCTCCACGATCGTGGACTGGAATAAAAAGCAGGAGCCATATGTGGTGGATATGGTGCGGTACAAAGCCTGGAAATGGGCGTATACAAAGAAAGGCTACCTTTTCTATGAGAGATATATTCCGGAGGGGATGGAGGCAGACGGTACCGATGCCATACGCGTGCTCCCCCTGGACGAAGAGCTGCGCAAAATGTGTGAGCAGTACATAGAGCCCATCGGTTATGAGGGAAACAATCTGTTCCTTGTGGAATGGGATGAGTCCAACTTCCGGCAGGTGAACTTCAACGACCTGTATGATGTGCTCTACCGAATTGACCAGGGGAGCCTGCCGGACAGTGCCCAGTATCCGGAGGGGATCGGCAGCAGCGAATTTGAAGATCTGATCGAGAAATATTTCAGTATACCTGTGGAGCAGTTAAGGGTGCAGGCAGGATATAACAGCGGAACAGGGACATATCCCTGGATACAGATCGCGGGCAGCAACACTGCTGACTGGACAGAGAGGATTCCGGAGGTGGTGGATTTACAGGATAACGGGGATGGAACCCTGACCCTGACAGTTGATGCGGTCAGTCCACAGCTTAAAAATGACAGGCTCTTTACCCATCAGGTCACCATACGCGGGGCAGAGGACGGGGATGGTTTCACCTATGTGTCCAACACCATAGAACCCGGGGGGCAGGTACCGCCCTACACGCCCAGGACCGCTGTGGAACAGTGACGCGGGTTTCTTTTTTGCATATACTGACTATGAGAAGAATCAGTGAGGTTTTTTATGGCAGTTAAGAAAGCGGACCCCAGGGAAGAGATACTGGGGCAGGAGCGGGTGATGCAGCAGGATATGCGGCGCCTGCGCGCCAATTACCCGGAAAACGCCGCATACATCCAGTGTTATGTGGAGGATGCATGTGACCGTATGGATTATGAGGGCAGCAGGATGTACGATGAACATCCGGACAAATACATGATGCGCAAAGTCTGTGATTCCATCCACAGCCAGATACGCAGAGATAGCGGAAGGATGGGAGTGGAATCCGGTTTCTGCAGAAGATGCGGCAACCTTCCGGACGAAGCGCTGCAGGATCTGATAGAGGTCCTGTTCTTCAACGAAGTGTACAGACGCAGATGCCGGCGCAGGCGCTGCAGAAGATTATACCGCTGAGTGTCAGCAAAAGTAAGAAGAGTCTCAAGAAAACTGCACTTGGGGCTTGCGGTTTTGTCATAAAACTTTTACAATAGTAATGATGCTGAGGAAAGCATTTTATTTAGGAGAGAAAATATGACAGAACTGGAAAAATTTCTGGATTTATATATAAATGAAGATTTGATCAGAATTATCATCAGCGGCCCCCGCCAAAAAGAGGGGCCGTCTAAAATACAGATACGCCCTCTGCTTTTAAAGGGCCAGGTTATGTATCAGGTTACAAGGACTGTGGGACAGAAGGAGCTTCATGAAAACCATCAGAGGGATGAAGTCCTCTGTCTCACAGACAACTGGATGCAGCAGGAGTTCCGCCAGCTTCAGCTGGAGGCAAAAGGCGTTCAGGGGACAGTGCTTGCCAGCAAGAAGGGCAGACTGACCATCAAGACTAAGAAAATACAGGGCAGGGAGGATTTTGTCCCTATGCTGACCCACAACCGGCAGAAGAAATATCTGCTGCAGGAAGGGGTGCCGGTGCCCTATCTGATAGATTTGGGAATCATGAATGAGGCGGGTAAGGTGAAACATGCCCGTTATGATAAATTTAAGCAGCTCAACCGCTTTCTGGAGTTTATTGAGGACATCCTGCCAAGGCTCCCGAAAGACAGAGAAGTGAATATTATTGACTTCGGGTGCGGCAAATCCTATCTCACATTTGCCATGTACCACTATCTGCATGAGCTGAAAGGCTATGATATCCAGGTGATCGGTCTGGATCTGAAGGCGGACGTCATTGAGACATGCAGCCGTCTGGCAGAAAAATATCATTACGAAAAACTGCATTTTTATCAGGGAGATATCGCATCCTATGAAGGGTGCAGCCATGTGGATATGGTTGTGACACTTCATGCCTGCGATACCGCTACGGACCATGCCCTGGCAAAAGCAGTGAGATGGGGTGCCTCTGTCATCCTGTCTGTGCCCTGCTGTCAGCATGAGCTGAACAGGCAGATCTCCAATGACACATTGGCCCCTGTACTTGGGTACGGCATATTAAAGGAGCGTTTTGCGGCCATCCTCACAGACGGGCTCAGGGCGCAGATGCTGGAAAGCGCAGGGTACGACACGCAGATCCTGGAGTTTATTGATGTGGAGCACACGCCCAAGAATCTGCTCATACGTGCAGTGAAAAATGAAAACAAAACAGTCAGCAGACAGCAGAGAGAAGCATGGGTAAGATGCGCCCGGGAGTTTCAGGCAGAACCCACCCTTGCATCACTGTTGTTCTTAGAAGGGAACGATAGATGAAAAAAGTATTGACAAAGCTGGGAGTCCTGCTGCTCATATTTATCCTGGGTGTTATCGGATTCTCCAGTTTTATGAATAAGGAGACAACAGAGAACAAGATGGACATGGAGGAGGCGTCCCTTCCCGTGCTTTCCATGATGTACGAAGGCCAGGAGATGAACCGTATGTACGGTTACGCACAGGAAATGCAGGTGGATTTCATGAGAGACAGCCTGACTCCTGTGGGAACAGACAAGAAGATGACTGTCAGCATTCTGCCATACGACCATAAAATAAAAAACCTTGTCTATGAGGTCAGGACCTCGGACGGCAGCAAAGTGGTGGAAAATGCCAAGATCAAGAACTTTGAGGAGAACGGCAGTGCGCAGACTGCCACGTTTGCTCTGGAGAATTCCATTTTGATGAACCAGGAGTATACCCTGGTCTTTACCCTGAATACGGACAAGGGTTCCTGGCATTATTACACCAGGGTGATTCAGCGTACAGGTCTGAACGTTGACAAATACCTGGAGTTTGTGCAGAGTTTTTCCTCCAAAACCTTCAGCAAAGACAACGTGGGGGAGCTGAGGACGTATCTGGAGTCAGATGATACCGCTGTGAACAACAGCTTTACCAATGTGAACATCCACTCAAGCGCGGATATGGTCACCTGGGGAAGCCTTGCCCCAGCCATCAGCAGAAAGGGCGTTCCGACAATCAAGGATATCAACGAGACTACAGGAAGCCTGACCTTAACCTACTACATTACCGCAAAGGATGAGGAGGGATATGAGGAATACTATCAGGTGGATGAGTTCTACCGCATGCGGTATGGGGATACCAGAGTCATGCTTCTGGATTTTAACCGTTCTGCAAAGCAGATTTTTACGGGAAATGAAATGTCAGTGTCCTCGGGCAAGATCAATCTGGGTGTCACACCGAAGAATGTCCAGTTTGCAGCCAGCCAGGCGGGAAGTGTTCTGGCCTTTGTACAGCAGGGGGACTTGTGGTCCTACAATACCAGTACCAATAAGATGACGCAGATTTTCAGCTTCCGGGAAGGCCGGGACACGGATGACAGATACGATTACTCCATGCATGACTTTAAAATCGTGCGTGTGGAGGAGAACGGAGATATGGATTTTGTGTTCTATGGTTATATGAACCGGGGAGAACATGAGGGATACACCGGGACCTGTGTATACCACTATTACAGTGAACAGAATGTGCTGGAAGAAAAATTTTTCCTTCCGACCACCAAATCTTATGAATTTATGAAGCGGGATGTGGAAATCCTTTCTTATGTGAGCACGGATGATCTGCTGTACCTCATGCTGGACAACAGCCTGTATCAGATCAATATGCAGGACAAGACATACAAGGTTGTAAAGGAAGAGATCGCGGAGAATTGTTTTGTGGCGTCCAATACCAACCGGCATGTGGCGTGGATGGAGGAAATGGACCCGCTGCAGACCATGAACATTATCTTTATGGACCTGGAGACCGGAGAGCAGAAGCGCATTACCGCGGATGAGGGTACAAAGATAAGGGCCTTCGGCTTCATCAATGAGGACCTGGTCTACGGCGTAGCCAGAGACGGGGATATTGTGGTGGATGCCACAGGAAGTCTGCGCTATGCCATGCATGAAGTAAAGATCCAGAAATTCTCAGGCAAGCTTGTGAAGGATTACCAGCAGGACGGCGTATATATTATGGATGTGGATATCCAGCAGGGACTTCTGGAGCTGAAGCAGGCGCAGTGGAATGTGGACCGGTATACAGAGATCCCAAGTGAGCACATTATGAACAATGTGAAGAATGCGGAGGATGAAGTGATCTCCATTGCCACCGCCACAACCGTGCGGCAGGCAAATATCACAAGACTGATCTTCTCCGAGGACAGCAGGAACAAGAATCCCCTCAGGATGGAGACAAAGCTCATGGTGAATGAGAACGATACCGTGCTGAACATGGATATAAAGGAAAAAGCGCTGGACGGATATTTTGTCTATGCAAAAGGCAGCCTGGCGGGTATCTACAGCAGCCCGGCCCAGGCCATCAGAGCAGCGGATGAAATGATGGGGGTAGTCTTAAACCGTAACCAGCAGTATGTGTGGGAGAGAGGAAACCAGAAGACAAAGGTGACCCTGAACCTGGATGACATACCGGAAGGCTTCCGGTCAGCCTCCCTTGACACTGCCGCCCTGCAGGAGAGTCTTGGGGATACGGGGACTGTGCTGAACTTAACGGGATGTACACTGGAAGAGGTACTCTATCAGGTGAGCGCTCAGAGGCCGGTGATCGTATCACTGGGGGAAAATGATAACAGGGTCATTGTAGGATATGACGGTTATAACACCCTGCTGTATGATCCGGCAAGCGGTGAGACAAAGTATATGGGGCTTGGTGACAGCACCAAAGCCTTTGAAGCGGCAGGAAATGTATTTATCAGCTATATTGAGACACTGCCGGAATAAGCGGCAGTGCCCGGCAGGGAATAAGAATGGAAGGCAGGACAACTTATGGATGAGAGAATCAGGAAACTGGCATACGGGCTTGTGAATCACTCCTGCGATGTGCAGAAGGGAGATAAGGTCTATATCCATTACACAGGATATTCCACCACAGAGCTGGCAAAGCAGCTTATCCGGGAGGTATATCAGGCAGGGGGAGTTCCCTTCCCGCATTTTACCGACCCCAGAGTGCAGAGGGAAATGCTTCTTCACTGTACCAGGGAGCAGGTTGAACTTATGGCCAGGGTGGACAGAGAAGAGATGGAGGCCATGGACTGTTATATCGGCGTGAGAGGCGCGGACAACATTACAGAACTGTCCGATGTTCCGGCGGAGAATATGGCTGTCTATGATAAATATTATAACACCCCGGTACACCATGAGGTGAGGGTGGCTAAGACAAGATGGGTAGTCCTCCGCTACCCAAATGATGCCATGGCACAGTTGTCCGGCACCAGCACAGAAGCTTTTGAGGATTTTTATTTCGATGTATGCACCCTGGATTACCGGAAAATGGGTAAGGCCATGGAGAGCCTGGTGGAGTACATGCAGCGCACAGACCGGGTCAGGATCACAGCACACGGCACGGATCTGACTTTTTCCATCAAGGATATTCCCGTGGTTCCCTGCAGCGGTGAGAGCAATATCCCGGACGGTGAAGTGTTCACAGCTCCGGTCCGGGATTCCGTCAATGGAACCATACGCTACAATGCGGCGTCCTCCTACCAGGGATTCGTATTTGAGAATGTAACTCTTACTTTTGAGAACGGAAAGATCGTGAAGGCGGAGGCCAACGACACGGAGAGGATTAACGGAATTTTTGATATGGATGAGGGAGCCCGTTATGTGGGGGAATTTGCCATAGGGGTGAATCCCTATATCCTGCACCCCATGAAGGACATCCTGTTTGATGAAAAGATTCAGGGCTCCATTCATTTTACTCCTGGAAGCTGTTATGATGATGCCTGGAACGGAAATGTATCGGCTATCCACTGGGATCTGGTACTGATCCAGAGACCGGAGTACGGCGGCGGAGAGATCTATTTTGACGATGTGCTCATACGGAAAGACGGGCGCTTCGTGGTTCCTGAACTGGAAGTGCTGAATCCGGAAAACCTTCAGTAGGGAATGATGAAGAAAAAGTTTCTTATACCGGTCCTGATGATGGCAGCCATGTTTCTGATCGCGGGCTGCGGCAGCAAAGAGCAGATGGTGCTGTCTTTTATCAACATTGGAAAAGGAGATGCTTTCCTGATCCGGGTGCCCGGAGGCGGATATTATATGTGCGATACGGGGAAAAAAGAGGACTATGCAGTCATGGACCGTTTCCTGGAAATGAAGAAGGTGGAGCATCTTGACGGGATTTTTCTCTCCCACGGACATAAGGACCATGCGGGCGGGCTGAAGCTGATACTAAAGAAGTATCCCACAGATAAAATCTATCTCTCTGGAAAAGATGACATGACCTATAAAAAAACAGATGTGGAGCAGACCGCCGCAGAATATCAGACAGAGATTGTAAAGATGCAGGGCGGTGAAGTGCTGGAACTTGGAGGGGCCAGGGTACAGGTATGGATTCCTCCGGACAAGGACCCGGAAAATGAGAACAACAACTCCATGGTGGCGCGCTGGTCCTTTAAAGATACCTCATTTCTTATGACAGGGGACATGGAAAAAGGGGAAGAGAAGCAGTTCCTGGAATCCTTTCGGGACTGCAGGGCAGATGTCCTGAAGCTGGGGCATCATGGAGAAAAGGACGCTACATCCAAATCTCTTTTAAATGCCGTTATGCCTGCCTATGGGATCATAACAGGAAATGAGGAAGAAAATCCGGATTCCGTGAACAGTAAAACTGCCCGGCGGCTTAAGAAATATGGGATAAAGGCATATTACTCGGAAGGGGAACAGATTGCCTGGGATTTCATCGCGGACGGTACATCAGTGAAAGCAGTCAGGATTATGGACAACAGTGCCGGTGCCCGTAATGGGAACGCTGCGGCAGACGAAAAAGAGGAAGAGTGACCGCACTCTTCCTCTTTTCGTATATTAAAGTTTATGCATATAATAAAACTTCAGGCAGACACCGAGAAGGATCTGGCATAAGCCGGCGGCTAAAAGGGTATAGAAAATAATGATATTGTAATACCCTCCGAAGATGCCTGCAAAAATCATAACTATGGATGTTATGAGCAGAGCCGGCATCCCGGCTTTGGAGCGTATGAGAACCATCCGTTCATCGGTTTCCCTGTTGTAGGATTCCCGCAGACTTCGCTCGTCACGGAGAAGTTTGCGGTATTTTATAAGCATGAACAGAGATAAAATGGCAAGGCCCATCAGGAAGCCGGACTGGAAGTCAGTGATACTGCTTACATCAGCGGGGATTTTTCCCCTGTCATCCATAATACGCTGGCATATGGACAGGACAGCGTTTAAGAGAATCACAGAGCCAAACAGGGCGATCCTGATTCTTAATGTCTTTTTATATTTTTCCATAATCTTTACTCCTCCTTATTTATCAGCGGCTTCCACATCTGAAAAGTCAAAAACTTCTTCAATGGTCAGGCCGAAGTAATGTGCTATTTTATAGGCCAGGACCAGGGAGGCGGTATATTTGCCCACCTCGATGGATGTGATAGTCTGTCTTGTGGTTCCGACTGCGAAGGCAAGCTCTTCCTGGGAGAGTTTGCGGGCTTTCCGCAGTTCACGTATCTTGGTCTCCAATTTCAGTATCAGCTCCTTTGTCTGGAATGCATAACGTGTGTACAGTCAGCGCAGGGGCGCGCAAAACGGATGGAATTGCTTTTGCATAGTTAACTTTGCAATTTTAGTATAGCTTGCTTTGTATAAAATGTCAAGTGAACTTTGCAAAAAAAGATGAATAATATTTTTTGCGGTAAAATGCAACAAAAAGGTGCAAAGGGAACACTAATATTTATATAATAAAAGGGAACAACCGGCATGAGGGATGCCGTGTACGGATAAGAAGGAACATAGGAAAGAGAAAGAGAGGTGGCGGCATGACGGACTGTAAGCAGTTGGCGTATGAGGCAAGGCAGGGAAGCAAAGAAGCGTTTGCCCAGTTATATCAGGCAGTTTACCAGGATTTGTACCGTTTTGCGTTATATGTACTTAAGAACCCGGAGGATGCCCAGGATGCGGTGGCCGAGACAGTGGCAGATGCCTATGCGGAGATCACGAAGCTGAGGGACAGTGAGGCCTTTAAGGGCTGGATCTTTAAGATCCTGTCAAACAAATGCAAACGGAAATTGAAGGAGTATACCAGGAAGACGGAGCCGCTGTACGAACAGGAGGGGAGCGTGCGGGGAGATTTGGACCGGGACATGCAGGTGCGGGAGGCATTTTTCTCCCTCAGCGATGAGGAGCGGTTCATTGTGGCCATGCAGGTCTTCGGAGGGTATAAGAGTAAGGAGATCGGCCTTATCCTACATAAAAACCACAATACCGTGCGCTCAAGGCTTAACAGAGCGCTGAAGAAGATGGAAGAGATATTACAGTGAGAAGGGAGGCGAAGAATATGAAGGATGAGAATTTCAATGACAATCAGATGCAGGACGAGAATAACCGGCATGAAATCATACAGAAGATCAGGGAGTCTGCGGACAAGGAGAAAATACCCGAGAGCCTGAACCCTGAGAACCTGGACCGCTTGCTGGAGCAGGGGAAAAACTCGAAGGGCAGAAACGGGAAATGGAGAGATGCCGCCGCGGACTTTGCGTTCCGTTACCGGAAGACTGCCGGGGTGGCCGCAGCCTGCATGATCCTGGTGGTCGCCGCGGTAAACCTTATGCCCCTTATGAATCTGAACTACAGAAGCGAGAACAAAGCGGATAGTGCCCAGTCCATGGATACTTCTTCTGAGGCAGCGAAACAAGATACCGGGGCAGAAGACAGCGCTGCTTCCGGCGGGGATATGGGAGCAGAACCAAAAGACTCCAAAGATATGGCAAAAGCAGATGAGGCGGCTCCGGAGAAGAAATCAGAGGACAAAGAGACGGCAGAGGGATATATTGCCGGGAGCAGCTACGAAGAGCTGTATGAACAAATATATACGGAGACAGAAAATGCCAGGAAGGAATGGGAGCAGAAGCGGATGGCGGACACCGGAGGTTATGTGGAAGAGTCTGGCGGCAGCAGTGCTTCAAAAAATGATGCAGCAGCAAGTACGGAGGCGGCTGTCGCGGAGGATACCGCAGGCACTGCAGCGGGCTACGCAGCAGGCGGGGAGACGGATTTCTCTTCCACCAACGTCCGCACAGAAGGCGTGGACGAGGGGGATATTGTGAAGACGGACGGCTCCTATATCTATACACTGACCGGTTCCGGTACCCTTCGCATTGTATCTGCCGATGGGGGCAGTATGTCAGTCGCAGGCCAGACATCACTGGATGACCTGACGGATTCCATACAGGAGATGTATGTGGACGGCAATACCCTCTGTGTAGTCACCAGCGGATATGATTCGGGCCTGGAATGGCAGGGGGATGAGACGTATATGGTGAACAGCAGGGATTTTATCCGTCTGTATACATATGATATCACGGATAAGAGCAAAATAACCCTGAAGGGCATGGTGGAGCAGGAGGGAGGATATTATTCCACCAGAAAGGTGGGGAATTATGTGTATCTCCTCTCCCAGTTCTATCCTGTGTACAGAGAGGACGCGGAGGAAGCGCAGCCCAGGCTCTATGTGCCTTCCGTGAACAATGAACTTCTGGACAGCAGTGATGTGCTCTATCCGGCTGTGCCGCAGATGGAGAACGGACAATTGGTGATCTCCTCTGTGAACCTGGAGAAACCGGATAAGATACAGGAGAGCAAATCCCTGATCGGGGCATCAGGCAGGTGTTATGTGAGCAGGGAGAGCATTTACATTTTCGGGGAGGATTACAGGGGTGAGGAGATGCGGACCCGAATCGTGCGGTTCTCCTATAAAGACGGTGAGATACAGGCAAGGGCAGCAGGCGAAGTGAACGGGAGTATTAACGATACATTTTCTATGGATGAATATGACGGCTATCTTAGGGTGGTGGCTACCAGATACAAGGACGGATGGTGGGGAGGCAGCATGAGCAACAGCCTGTATGTGCTGGATGATAAGCTGAAGATGACAGGCAAAGTGGAAGACCTGGCAAAAGGGGAGCAGATATATTCTGCCAGGTTTATGGGGAACACCGGCTACTTTGTCACATACCGGCAGATGGACCCCCTGTTTTCCGTTGACCTTTCAGACCCGGCAGATCCGAAGATCCTGGGTGAGCTGAAGATCACGGGATTCTCCGAATACCTGCACTTTTACGGGGAGAATAAGCTGCTGGGAATCGGCTGGGAGACGGACCCGGATACAGGAGAACGGAAAGGGCTGAAGCTCTCCATGTTCGATATTTCCAATCCGGCAGACGTTAAGGAGATTGACAAGATGGTGCTGAAAAATGTGGATTTCTGCCAGGCTATGGAGGACTACAGGTCAATTCTCATTGACCCTGAAGAGAATATTCTGGGGTTCAGTGCGGGAGTATATGACAGAAATTACTATGAACTGCAGGGATATTACGGAGTCTTCACCTATAATCCGGAGGAGGGATTCCAGAAGCTTTTGTATCAGAGCATAAGCAAATGGATGGACAGTTCCGGGGACGAACTGGCGTGTGTGCGCGGTATTTATATCGGCAATACATTCTACCTGTGCGGCAGCAGCGGAATCAGTGCTTTTGACCGGGAAAAAGAGTACGAAAACTGCGGAAATCTGGAGTGGTAGAGCGCCAAATACCCCTTGCATAGCAGGAAACAATGAGATATACTAATGTGGAGTGGATAAAAAATCCACTCCGCTTTTTATAAATTGATACTTTACGGTCACCGGACCGGCAAATAAAGGAGAATAAATATGCAGCTTACAACAGTAAAAGAAATTTACAGGGACAAAGAGCAGTACCTGGACAAACAGGTGAGTGTGGGCGGATGGGTAAGAAGTGTCCGCGATTCCAAGACATTCGGCTTTATTGTACTCCATGACGGAAGCTTTTTCGAGACACTTCAGGTAGTTTACCATGACAGTATGGATAATTTCCAGGATATCAGCAAGTTAAATGTAGGCGCTGCCATTATCGTAAAAGGTACCCTGGTTGCAACACCCCAGGCAAAGCAGCCTTTTGAGATCCAGGCAGAGGAGATCACTGTGGAAGGGGATTCCGCTGCAGACTATCCGCTGCAGAAAAAGCGCCACTCCATGGAATACCTGCGCACCATTTCCCATCTGCGTCCGAGAACCAATACCTTCCAGGCAGTGTTCCGTGTGCGCTCCATGATCGCGTATGCCATTCATCAGTTCTTCCAGGAGAGGGGTTTTGTCTATGTGCACACCCCATTGATCACAGGCAGCGACTGTGAAGGTGCCGGTGAAATGTTCCGCGTCACCACTCTGGATATGGAAAAACTTCCGAGAACCCCGGAGGGAAAAGTGGATTACAGCAAGGATTTCTTCAAAAAAGAGACCAGCCTGACAGTAAGCGGTCAGCTCAACGGTGAGACCTATGCCCAGGCATTCCGCAATATTTATACATTCGGACCTACCTTCCGCGCGGAGAATTCCAACACCACACGCCATGCGGCAGAATTCTGGATGATCGAGCCGGAGATGGCATTTGCTGACCTGGATGACAACATGGCACTGGCTGAGTCCATGCTGAAATATATCATCCAGTATGTGCTCGAGAATGCTCCCGAGGAGATGGCGTTTTTCAACTCCTTTATCGACAAAGGACTGCTGGACCGCCTGAAACATGTACTGAACTCTGAATTCGGACATGTTACCTATACAGAGGCAATTGAAATCCTGGAGAAGGTAAATGACAAGTTTGAGTACAAAGTGTTCTGGGGCTGTGATCTGCAGACCGAGCATGAGCGTTATCTGACAGAGCAGGTGTACAAACGCCCTGTATTTGTTACAGATTACCCGAAGGAGATCAAAGCCTTCTATATGAAACAGAACGATGACAACAAGACAGTGGCAGCTATGGACTGCCTGGTTCCCGGCATCGGCGAGATCATCGGCGGAAGCCAGAGGGAGGATTCCTATGACAAGCTGAAAGCCCGCATGGCGGAACTGAACCTGAATGAGGCGGATTATGACTTCTATCTGGACCTGCGCAAATACGGTTCCACCCGTCATTCCGGATTCGGCCTGGGATTTGAGCGCTGCGTCATGTATCTGACAGGTATGCAGAACATCCGTGACGTCCTTCCGTTCCCGAGAACTGTAAACAACTGTGATTTATAAAAAGGAGAACCCATGAAATTTTTTCATGCCGCTGACATACATCTGGGCGCAGAACCTGACAAAGGTTTTCCCTGGAGTAAAGAAAGAGGCCGTGAGATATGGGACAGTTTCCGAAGATTGATAAGACAGGTCGGCGAAGAAAAAGCCGGCCTGTTTCTGATTGCAGGGGACTTGTTTCACAGACAGCCTCTGATGAAAGAATTAAAGGAAGTAAATTATCTGTTTTCAACGATACCGGATACCAAGGTGGTACTGATAGCGGGAAACCATGACTATCTGAAGCGGGAATCCTGTTATCGGCGCTTTTCGTGGGCAGAGAATGTGTTCTGTCTGTGGGGAGAGCAGGAGCCATGTGTGGAATTTCCGGATCTTGGGGCTGCGGTTTACGGGATAAGTTATGACAGGAAAGAGATCACTGACCCCTTATATCACCATATCAGGCCCCAGAGACGCCAGCCCCTGGAAATCCTGCTGGCACATGGGGGGGACAGGACACATATACCCTTTGACAGATCCGTACTGGAACGGTCCGGATTTTCTTACATTGCCCTGGGGCATATACACAAACCGGAGGTTCTGGCAAAGGATAAAATAGCCTATGCCGGGGCATTGGAACCCATAGATAAAAACGATCTGGGACCCCATGGCTATATAAAAGGCGTATATGGAAACGGGGGGATCAGAATAGAATTCGTCCCCGCAGCCGTCCGTTCTTATATCCCTCTGCCTGTAAAGGTAAAGGAGAGTACCACACAGTTTTCTCTTGAACAGGCACTGGTCAGACTCATGGAGGAGAAGGGCAGGAACAACCTGTACCGGATCCTGATAAAGGGCGAACACGCCATGGGCACAGAGTTTGATATGGTTCGGATCATGAAGCTGGGAAATGTGCGTGAGGCAGTGGACCAAAGCCATACCGTCTATGACAGGGAATCTCTTATGCGCCAGTACCGCGGCAGCCTGATCGAATCCTATGTAAAGCGGTTTGACGGCAGGGAGCTTTCAGCCACGGAAGAGAAGGCCTTTGTGTATGGCATGGAGGCTCTGATGGCGTCAAGGGAGGAATAGCGTTCTATGATCATCCGTGAACTTATTTTAAAAAATTTCGGCAGATTCCGGAACCGTTCCATACGGCTGGAGGAAGGCATCAATATTATATACGGGGAAAATGAAAGCGGGAAGAGTACGCTCCACGCGTTTATCCAGGGCATGTTATTCGGCCTCAGAAAAATGAGGGGCAGGGCAGCCAGGACAGACGCCTACACCCGCTATACTCCCTGGGACAATCCATCCTGGTATGAAGGAAGTCTGCGCTTTTCCTGCGGCGGCAAAGAATTCAGGCTGGAGCGGGATTTCAGGAGAGGGGAAGAGGGGACAAAACTGGTCTGCGAAAGCGACGGGGAACTTTTGTCTGTAAAGGACGGTGACCTGGAGATGCTGCTGGGCGGCATAAGTGAAGCTGTATATGAAAATACAGTATCCATAGGACAGATGAAGAGCCGTACCGGGGACGCCCTGCTTTTGGAACTGCGGAATTATCTGAGCAGCTATCAGGAGAGCGGCGACGGGAAGCTGAATCTTGACAGGGCGCTTTTGCTTCTGAAGGAGAAAAAGAAAGAGTGGCAGAGCCGTATGCAGATAAGGGAACAGCAGCAGGAAGCAGAGGAGAAGAAGATAAAGTTTGAAATCGCTTATCTGGAGCGGGAGACAGAAGAACTGCATCAAAAGCTTTTGGAGGAGCAAAAGCGGGAGAAGGCAGGAGAGGAAGAACTGAGGCGGGAAGAACAGAGACAGGAAGAGCTGAGGCGGGAAGAACAGAGACGGGAAGAATCGAGACGAAAAGAACTGCATCAGGAAAACATGCCGGGAACAGGAGGAACACTGAACTGGAAAAAGGTGATTTCGGCACTCCTTGTGGGCGATGTTATCGTCTGGGGAATCCTTTTCTTTACAGCCGGGTGGAAAGCGGCATGTATATCCGCTGTATGTATACTCATAGCGGAGTTCCTGTTCATGGCATATACCTCAACTGCCTTAAAGAAAGCAGGGAAAAAAGAGGAAACAAAACATGCCGGACAGTCCATGCCGGACAATACTTCCGGCAGTCTTCCGAAAAGAAAGATCACCGGTGACAGTATCCGCCTGCTTACGGCCCAGATACTGGAAAAAAGGACCAGGTTGTCCAATCTGCAGGAAGAACTCTCAGAGCTTCAGATGACAGGAATCGCTGACCGGCCGGAGATGGAGGAGATACGCAGCTTAGAACTTGCGGCAGAGACCATACAGAGTCTGTCGGTATCCGCACAGGAGTCTGTGGGGGAAGCTTTGAAGAACCGCATCTCAGATATTTTCTGCACCATGACCGGAGGAAAATATAAGAAGGTATCCATAGATGAGGAGCTGAAGATCGACCTGTTTACAGAAGAGCGCCATGTGCCTCTTTTTATGGCAAGCCAGGGAACCATAGAACAGGTATATCTGGCTCTGCGCATTGCTGTGGGAGATATTTTCTGCTGTGAGGAGACTATGCCGCTTCTGCTCGATGAGGTATTTGCCATGTACGATGAGGAGCGCATGAAAGAGACGCTTGGATGGCTGTACAAAGAGAAAGAACAGGTCATTATTTTTACCTGTAACAGAAGGGAGACGGAGGTTCTGAAAAGAGCAGGCATTCCCTTCCATATAGTATATCTGCACCTATAAAGGGGGAATGCCTCACTTTGCTGGCCTTTTCGGATAAAAGGGATGATTTTATGTGAGAATTGGACAATTCTATGTAATCCGGAAAAAGAAAAAATGGTATAATTGTCATTAGCAAACGGGAGCAGAACCACTGCTTTTTGTGAGATATAACAAGAAAGGGAGGAAACAATAATGATGAAAAAGAAAGTTACAATGTGTCTGTTGGCAGCAACCATGTTAATGGGAATGTTAAGTGGTTGTGGAAAATCTGGTTCATCCGCATCTGGAAAGGAAAAACTTACATTCTGGTTCCCGACTTTTGCGGCTGCAGATGGTGAAGTGACAGATGAGGAATTCTGGAACGAAAAAATGGATGTATTTGAAGAGGAAAACAACTGTGAGGTAAAAGTGGAAATTATTCCGTGGGATAATTACGAAGAGAAATACCTGACAGGAGTAAATTCCAACGATAGTCCGGATGTGGGATATTTGTACATGGAAATGTTCTATGATTACATTGATATGGGAGCACTGTCTGATATAGATAAGTATTTCACAGATGAAGAGAAAGACAATTATCTATACTATGATCTGGGAAATATCCAAGGCAAACAGTATGCACTACCAGTTATAGTAGGAAACCCAAGGATATTGACTGCCAATATGGACATTTTGAAGCAGGCTGGCATTGAGAGGGTTCCTGCCACATGGGATGAACTGAAAGAGGCATGTCAGGCAGTGAAAAAAAATGTACCGGATGTAGCACCTCTTATGGAAGATTGGGGAAATTCGCATTATGGATCTCTGAATTCAATCTACTGGCCCATTTTCTGGGGCGCTGGCGGAGAAATCGTAGATGAGGAAGGAAATCTTACCATTGATACTGAAGCTGGTCTGGAAGCTACCAAATATATTTACAGCCTGAAAGAAGAGGGGCTTTTGCCGGATTCCAGTACCTCCAACGATGATGCACTGGAGCCGTTCAAAAATGGTGAAGCTGCTATGATTTTTAATGCATCCAGTAATGCACTGCAGGTAACAGATATCAACTGGGATTATTCCATTCTTTCAGGACCAGAAAATACTAAGACGTTTGTGGCATCTGACAGTCTGGTAATGTTTAAGAAGTGTGAGAATAAAGAGCTTGCTGCAAAACTGATGAAATATGTAACAAGCAAAGATGTAATGTCTGATTTCCATACAAGAGTATCTGAGCAGCCACCGATTACTTCAGATGATACTTATACAGGAGATGAAAGATTCTCAGATTTATTTACTAACCATGGAGATGAATTCCAGTCACTGCCTGTATTCAAGGGGGCAAGTTCTCTGTATGATACCCTGTTTAAGAACCTGCAGTCTATGATGCTGGGAGAATTGACTCCAGAGGAAGTTCTGAAGAACACCACCGATTACTATAACACAAATCTGAAGTAATTCAAATGAGGAGAACAATATGTCGAGAAAAACGAAAGAGGCAGTACAGGGAGTGATTTACATTCTTCCCAGTTTTGTATTGATTCTGATTTTTTGTATTGTGCCTATTTTCATGTCTGGATTTTTCAGTTTTACAGATTATAATATTATGAATGCTCCAGAGTTTGTAGGGCTTGATAACTATAAAAAAATGTTCCAGGATTCCTATGTCAGAGACGCAGCCAAAAATACACTGCTGTATGTAGTAATGACGGTTCCGGTCCAGACCCTCCTGGCACTGACTTTGGCAGCATTTCTGGCTGAGAAGATGAGAAACAAAACCGGAGGATTTTTGAGAAGCGTTATGTTTATTCCCGTTATTGCTTCCGCAGTAACGGCAGGTACCATCTGGAGAATCATCCTGAATACAGATGGGGGATTTCTGAATAATATTCTGAATTTCTTCCATATCAGTTCCGTAAACTGGCTGGGAAGCACACAGACTTCTCTGTTGAGTATCTGTATCGTGGCGGTATGGAAAAATGTGGGATATTTCCTGGTTATCTATTATGCAGGTATCATGGGAATTCAGAAAGAACTGTATGAAGCAGCCAAAGTAGACGGAGCAACTTCCATACAGCAGTTTACCAAAATTACATTGCCTATACTAAAGCCAATCACTTATTTAGTAGTAACATTGGGCATCATCTGGTCTTTCCAGGTATTTGACCTTGCTTATCTGATGACAGGAGGCGGTCCCGGGCATTCCAGCGTAACCCTGGTTATGGGAATTTATAATGCTGCATTTAAACAGTACAAGATGGGTTATGCCTGCGCAATGGCAATGTTCCTGTTGATCATGATTATTATCATCAATGTAATCGAAGACCTGTTCTTCAAAGAGAAAAGGGAGGCGAAGTAAGAGATGAACGAGAAAAAACAGAAATGGACCGTATTTTCCATCCTTGGTTTGCTGCTTCTGATTCTGTTTGCAGCAATCTGTATCGCACCTTTTATTTACATGGCAATCATGTCCTTTACAAAGTCTACAACATTGATGCTTCATATGAAAGACATCAATTTTACTGATTTTACAAACTTTCAGTATGTATTAGGAAAAAGTGGTTTTATAAGAGCGTTGATTAACAGCATTATTGTAGTATTCTGTTCCTGTCTTTTTAACTGCATTATTGCATCTATGGCAGCTTATGGATTTACAAAAAAGAAATTTCCCGGACGCGAAGTGATTTTCCGTATCTATCTGCTGACTCTGATGATTCCGGGTCAGGTAACCATGATTCCTGTATTTATCATGATGAACAAAGCAGGATTGACCAATACATATTTTGCACTGATTGTAATTATTCTGAATGCGTTTGGTGTGTTCCTGATCCGTCAGTTTATGGACAGTGTTCCAGATGAATTGTTGGAGGCAGCAAAGGTAGATGGATGCCCGGAATACAGAATTTTTATTCAGATTGTTATTCCATTGATTAAGCCGGTACTGATTTCCTTGGTTGTATTTACTTTTGTAACATCCTGGAATGATTTTTTGTGGCCATTGGTATCTACTTCTGATTCCAGTATGTATACACTGACTGTAGCACTGTCTCTGCTGAAAACACAGTATCAGACAAACTATGGCTTAATCATGGCAGGTGCAACGGTTTCTTTCCTGTTCCCGTTCGTTATGTATGTGTTCCTGCAGAAGCAGTTTGTGGAAGGTATTGCACTCAGCGGAATCAAAGGTTAGCATCTATTCGAAAATAATGAGAAGGCCGCGGTGGGAGGGCGGCGGAATTGGAGTCTTATGGAAAAGTTGAAAGTAAAGAAGATTACATCATTGGAGAAAGTATTTCCCTTCAGCGAACCAACCGGGGAGGGGATGGAAGATGTACTGACTGCTCTGAAAGGAGAAACTGTTTCTTTCCAGATGGCATACCATTGGGGTGGCAACAGAAAGGGAAGAGCCCAGATTCAGGCCACATCTCCAGTAAAAGAGCATGTGATGGTGAGAAGTGTAGGGCTTGTGCCTTGTGAATATCCAACACATATAGCTGCTGATGATGACTATTTGACTAGAGAGCCGGGCCTGTATCCGGATCTTCTGAGAGAGGTACAGCCCTGGGGGGTGGAACTGATCAGTGGTCAGTGGAAAAGCCTGTGGGTAGATCTGGATACTGATGGTCTGGAGGCTGGTGACTATCAGATTCGTGTGGATATGGTAGTGGAAGGAACAGTGCAGGGATCTGCAGTGGTGATTGTACAGGTGCTTCCCATGCGGCTTTCCAAAATGCCAGTACCTCATACAGAGTGGCTTCACACAGATTGTCTGGCCAATTATTATGATGTGGAAGTGTTCAGCGAGAAATACTGGCAGATTGTAGAAAACTTTGTTCGTACTGCAGTGAAAAGAAAATGTAATATGCTGCTGACACCTGTGTTCACGCCGCCGCTGGATACTGAGATAGGAGGCCAGCGCCGTACGGTACAGTTAGTGGATGTGACTGTAACTACAGATGGATATCAGTTTGGATTTGACAGATTTGAGCGTTGGGTTGAGATGTGCAGGCGTTGCGGAATCCGATATTATGAGATATCTCACCTGTTTAGCCAGTGGGGCGCTGCCATGGCACCTAAGATTATGGGGAATAAAGATGGCAAACAGATACAGTTGTTTGGATGGGATACCGATGCGATAGGGGCAGAGTATGGAGAATTTATGCATCAGTTCCTGATTGCTTTTAAAGCAGAACTGGAAAAAATGGATATCAGCAAGGTAACATATTTCCATGTATCAGATGAACCAAACGAAAGTCAGTTTGAATCCTATAAGGCAGCAAAAGAACTGATGGAGAAAGATTTGGAAGGATATGAGATGATCGATGCTCTGTCAGATTACAGCTTTTATGAGAAAGGTGTAGTTTCTCAGCCGGTGTGTGCACTGGATCATATTCAGCCATTTCTTGAGAAACGTCCAGAAAAATTATGGGGATATTACTGCACGGCACAGTATCTGGATGTGTCTAACCGATTTATTGTACAGCCGGGATATCGAACCAGGATTTTGGGGGCTCAGATGTACAAGTATCAGCTGAATGGATTTTTACATTGGGGATATAACTTCTATAATGCAGAACATTCCATTTTCCCCATTGATCCTTATCGTTGTACGGATGCAGCAGGAGCATTTCCATCGGGGGATCCATTCCTGGTATATCCGGGTAAAGATGGTAATCCGGAAGAGTCTATCCGTATGATGCTGATGGATGAGGCCATGAGTGATCTATGTGCCATGAAATGCTTGGAAGAACTGGCAGGAAGAGACGCGGTTATGAAATGCATCGAACCGGAAGGGGGAGAAAAGGTTGAATTTAAATCGTATCCGAGAAGTATCTCCTATCTGACAGGAATGAGAAAGAGGATCAATCAAGAAATTGCAAAATACTGCAGATAAAAACAATTGATTCAGTTGAATACCTCATAGACTATGGAACGCCACAAAAAAGCGTTCCATAGTCTATTGTTACAATCAGGGAATAAAGGCAGCAAAATAAAATTGTAACTGGGGCTAGCCGTCGCGCTAGCAACATGGTACAATAGATGTGGATTGTTTCGTATCCGTTTAAGGGTTATGGCCGCCGGCGGCCATAAGTATGAAATCAATTGACATCTGGAGTGATTTGTTATGGCAAGTTATGAAAGTATTACATTAAAAGAGAATCTTCATATCCGTAAGATTTATTCCATACATTACTTTGAATATATGAAAGATTATGTGTTTGAAGGAGAATCCCATGATTTCTGGGAACTGGTCTGTGTAGACAGCGGAAGTATCTATGTCACTGCCGGTGATAAAGAGCTGTTGCTGGCTCCCAATGAAATGATTTTTCACAAGCCTAATGAATTTCATGCATTACGTGGGGATGGTGTATCTTCACCCAACTTGATAGTCATATCTTTTGAATGTAAGGATCCATGTATGAGATTTTTTGAAGATCGTATCGTATCTCTGAATCAGAACGAACGTTTCTATCTGGGACAGATTATTTCAGAGACGCGGCGAACCTTTTATACACCACTGAATAATCCGTATATCTGTTTGTTAGAGAGGAACTCCATTCAAGAATTCGGTAGCGAACAGATGATTGCTCTGTCTCTGGAACTTCTGTTGATTAGCCTGCGGCGAAGATACGATACTCCCACTGCTCCTCCAATCCCTCTGCAGTCGCTCTCAGACCATCCAATGCTCCATAGGGACAGAGACGAACTGTTTCAGGAGATTATTCAATATTTAAAGCGGAATATATTTGAACATTTAACAGTTGTCCAAATCTGTAAAGATAATTCTGTGGGGCGTTCACAGCTTCAGAAACTGTTTCACGAAAAACTGGGTTGTGGTGTTATCAACTATTTCTGTCAGCTAAAAATTGAGACTGCTCGAAAACTGATTAGGGAAAAAAGATACAATTACACTCAGATTTCTGATATTCTGGGATACTCTTCCTATCAATATTTTTCTTTACAATTTAAGAAATTTACCCGAATGACTCCCTCGGAGTATGCTTCTTCTGTGAAAAGTTTTTCGGAGGCAGAGACGAAGATTACCTTATCGTAATAGCAGTAAGGGATAAAGAGAACAGGGATGGAAACCGCATCTTGCGGCCCCATCCCTGTTTCTTTTCATGCTTCTTTGTTTTCCAGTTGTTTTTTATGCTTTACCATCAGCTTATTGATCCTCTCAACCGGATTCAGCAGCTTGCTGATAGAGGCATCGTGGTTCAGGGTATCAATGAGCAGAGCAATATATTTGCTCATATCGCAGTTTACATAATATTCTTTCTGCAGAAGCTCATCAGACTGGTACACCAGATTGGTGGTGAGCAGTCTGTCGAAATCACCTCTCGCGAAGGCTTTGTCGAATTTTTCCATTCCATTTGTGAAGAGTCCGAAGGTGGAGCACATGAAGATCTTACCTGCTCCTTTGTTCTTCAGAAGTGCGGCAACTTCCAGCATGCTGTCGCCGGAGGAGATCATGTCATCAATAATGATCATATTCTTGCCCGCAACATCGGTTCCCAGAAACTCATGGGCAACGATAGGATTGCGGCCGTCAATGATAGTGGAGTAATCACGGCGTTTGTAGAACATACCCATATCCACGCCCAGTACGTTGGCCAGATAGATGGCACGTCCGGTACCGCCGGCATCGGGGCTGATCACCATGGTGTTGTCACTGGTTATCTCAAGGTCAGGTTCTGCCTTGAAAAGACCTTTGATAAACTGGTAGGACGGCTGTACCGTCTCAAAGCCGTGCAGAGGGATGGAATTCTGCACGCGGGGGTCATGGGCATCAAAGGTAATGATATTGTCCACACCCATGTTCACTAACTCCTGCAGAGCAATGGCACAGTCCAGGGATTCCCTGCCTGAGCGCTTGTGCTGGCGGCTCTCGTAGAGAAAGGGCATAATGACATTGATACGTCTGGCCTTTCCGCCGATGGCAGCAATGACGCGCTTGAGGTCCTGGAAGTGATCATCCGGTGACATGTGGTTTGTGTGGCCGCAGAGGGAATAGGTGAGGCTGTGGTTGCACACATCCACCATGACATAGATATCATCGCCGCGTACGGACTCGCCCAGAATGCCCTTTGCCTCTCCGCTTCCAAAGCGGGGGGTCTGTGCTTTGACCAGGTAAGAGTCCCGTTCATAGCCTTCAAACTCCAGGTTCTTTTGCTCCTGATGTTCACGGTCCCTGCGCCATTTTACAATGTAGTCATCGACCCTGGAGCCCAGTTTTTCACAGCTTTTCAGCGGTATGATGCCAAGGCGGCCTACGGGAAGGGAATCTAAGGGAGTTGCATCTTTTGGTGACATGTTTTACTTTCCTCCTAAAAGTTTTTTTTGGATTCTTATATCATTTCCGACCAGCTTCAGCATGGTGTAATTGCTGGAAATCCTGGAGAAGATACGCTCGGAATATGTCTCCAGAAAATCATCCATGGCAAGGTTGGTGGAAATGATAGTAGATTTATGGTTCATGATGCGTTCATTGATGCAGCAGAAAAGCTGGCTTGCCACGAAATTATTGGTAAGCTCGGTTCCCAGATCGTCAATGATGAGCAGGTCGCAGTCATAGATGAACCCGGCCACATCAGAGGCGGCTGCATCCTTCTGGAAGGTATTCTTCGCCAACAGGTCGAAGAGGTCAAAGGATGAAAAATACAGCACAAAATACGCCCTGTCAATGAGTTCCTTGGCAATACAGTGGGAGAGGTAGGTCTTTCCCACACCTGTGTCGCCGTAGAAGAACAGGCCGCACGGATGCTCCTGAAAACGGTCAATAAAATCCCAGGCCTTATCCACTGCGTCCTGAGCCGTCTCCAGTGCACTGAGGCCGGTGGCAGGGTTGGTGATGTCCTGAGGATAATATTCAAAGGAAAAGTTCTCAAAGTTCTCTGTTTCAAGTATTTCCCTGATATTGGACTGTATATACAGTAAATCTACAGCGGCTTTCTTAAAACAGGAACATTTCTGATTCTCTACATAGCCGGTGTCCTTACAGAACGGGCAGTCATACTTCAGTTCCAGATAGTCAGGCGGATAGCCGTGGATCTGCAGAAGGGCGGTCCGCTCTTCGGACAGCTCCGCAATGGCGGCGGAGAGGTCAAAGTCATCCTTGGGTGAGGGGAGCAGCAGAGCCCTTGCCTTTTTCAGACTCAGGGATGCGATCTCTCCGTCGATTTCCTGGAGACGTGGAATCTTATCATAAGCCTGCCGGATGTGTTCATCCTGCTCATGCTTGTGATTCAGTTGTTTCTCGTTGTATGCGCGCATCAGCGCATCGTATTGGAAATTATTCAGCGACACAGTACTCTCCTTAATTGCGTTCCGTTGTGTAACTGTTCAGTATTCTTACAGCCAGCGTAGTAAATGCGCAGACCTGCCTGCTGAATCGTTACTCCGCTATTTCAGTAATTGCTTTTCCAGTTCGTCCACATTGTAGGTGCGTTGGTGGAAGTTGTTGAATTTATTTTTGGATGGTGCCGGTTTCGGACGTGCAGCGCTGTTCTCGGCCTTGGCGGCCTTCTGCTGACGGCGGTCCTCGTCCAGCTTGTCTATATCAGACAGATGTCTGACGCCTTTTTTCTGCCAGTTGTGCAGAATGGAATCCGCGTAGGCAAAATTGGGCTGTCCTGTGGCAATGACAGTACGGCTGCAGGCCGCGGATATGACATCCAGCGTAAAGGCGTACTCATTGAGCCAGAGGTTCATATAACGGATCTCCTCGTCCACGGGGTTCCGGTTCTTGATGCCGAAAGCCTTGAGGATAGCAAAGAAATTCCTGTTATAGGTATTGGTCTCCTGCTTGGCCTGTTCTACAGTAGTGATCTTCTGCTCTGCCCAGGCAAGAGCCACGGTTTCGATATAGCGGATACTGCGGCTTCCCTTGGAGACACAGTATTCGATCAGATACTCCATCAGATCCTTTGAGAAATGCAGCTCTTCATAAAAGTACAGGAGCTTGTTGATCTCTGTGGGAGTCAGGGTCTTCCCCAGATATTGTTCCGCAATAAACAGAAGTTCAATCACGTCTTCCCGGCCGGACAGTTCTTTTACTTTGTCGGGAGACAGGGCCTTCTGCCCGGAAGGCTGTACTTTTTCCCTGGAGGCTGCCGCCTCGGGCACAGCCGGAGGCAGAGCTTTGGCCTTTGGAGCCGTATTAGGCCTGGCCGGCGCAGCTTTAGCTCCGCCTGTGAGGGAACACAGCCGGAGTTCTTTTAAATTACCGCGTCCGTCGAAGGTCACATCAAGGACGCCTGTATTTTTCCAGTATTTTAATGCGCGGAGCACATCATTTTCCGTACAGTTAAAGATATCGGCAATAGATGACAGCTCCAGAGCGGTGCCGGATACAGAAGCACTGCGCAGAAGCCAGAGATATATTTTGACAAATTCTCCGTTGGCCTGCGGCATATAAGTATCCAGAAAATAGTTGGAGACAAAAGTAAAGTCTCCGGGAAAATCATTATGTATGATGAACTGTCCCATGTCTAACATCCTTTTCTATCCTGAAATCCAGTTAGCCGAAAAGATTCCGGCACGACAAACAGGAAAACAACTTTTCATGTACGCCCAGCGCAGACATGTAAAAAAGGTCCGCCCAAGCAAGTGTTTCCCCGTCTTTTGTAAGTATAACATATAATTTTTGAAAAGAGAATATGCATTTTTTAGGAGAGGCGTCTGCTTAGATGTGTTGAAAACTTTGTGGGAAATGTGGATAATGTGGATAAAAAAGTGGAGTATTTTTATTGGCAACCGAAAAATGTCGAAAAGATAGGGATTTTAAAGGTTTACATCAAATTATGTAACATTATTATGTTAACTGGCTTATACCCAAAAAAATCCACATGCTTATTCTGGAGTAAATGTGTATAAGCATGTGGATAATGTGGATAACTTTACATTCCTAACAGGTTTTCGCCGATTTTATACACATCTCCGGCACCCATAGTTATCAACAAATCGTCGTGGATACAATTTTTTAATAAAAATTCTTCTATCTCATCAAATGTGGAAAAATAATACGCATCTGTACCAAGGGAGGCCACCAGATCCCGCAGATTTTGGGATGAGATTCCCAGGTTGTTGGTTTCCCGCGCAGCGTATATGTCAGCCAGAACCACTTTGTCGGCCAGTGTCAGGGCCTCCGCAAACTCGTGCATCAGGGCTTTTGTCCTGGTATACGTATGCGGCTGGAAGACACACCAGGTTGTTCTGTGCGGATAATTCTTGGCTGTGCGCAGTGTGGCGGCGATTTCTGTCGGATGATGGGCATAGTCGTCGATGATGGTGACGCCGCCCACTTTGCCCTTGTACTGGAAACGCCTGTCAGTACCGCCGAAGTGCAGAAGTCCTTTCTGAATATCCTCCATGGAAAGGCCGAGCTTCTCACCAAGGGCTATGGCAGACAGGGCATTGGCAGCGTTGTGGACTCCGGGAACAGACAGAGAGAACCGGCCAAGCACCTCATCACCTTTTACGCAGTCAAAGGAAGCGTGGGCAAATTCATCAAAGGTAATGTTTTTGGCCATGTAATCAGCCGTGTGCTCCAGTCCGCAGGTGATGATCTCACAGGAAAGGTCTTTGGTGATCTCCTCATAATCCGGAATATCGCTGCTGATGATCAGGGTTCCGTCAGCGGGCAGCTTCTCTGCAAACAGCTTAAAGGAATGGCGGATATCGTCCAGGTCCTTGAAGAAATCCAGATGGTCCGCGTCAATATTCAGGATGATGCTGATCTTGGGGAAAAAGCTCAGAAAGCTGTTGGTGTACTCACAGGCCTCTGTGACAAAGGTCTCGGACCGGCCCACACGGATATTGCCGTGAATGGCAGGCAGTATTCCGCCCACAGAGATCGTAGGGTCGGCATCAGCCTCCAGAAGGATGTGTGAAATCATGGAAGTGGTGGTGGTTTTGCCGTGTGTGCCTGATACAGCCACAGGTATTTCATAGTTCTTCATAATCTGTCCCAGAAGCTCCGCTCTTGTGAGCATAGGGAGCCCTTTTTGGCGGGCACATGCAAACTCCGGATTGTCCTCGTGGATGGCGGCTGTATAGACAACCAGTTCAATGTCATCTGTGATATTGGAAGCGCGCTGGCCAATGCGGACAGTGGCGCCAAGGCTCTCCAGATGGGCAGTCAGTTCCGACTTTCTGGAGTCTGAACCTGATATGGGGAAACCTTCTTTTAAAAGAATTTCAGCCAGGCCACTCATGCTGATGCCGCCGATGCCGATGAAGTGAATGTGCAGCGGCTTATTAAAATCTATCTGATACATAAGGTTGTGCTTCCTTTCTCTTCTTTATTATTATATGGGGCAGTGTCAATGGGACACTGTTTGCGTTTATTATACCTAAAAAGAGTACAAAATGAAACCCCCAGTTATAGAAATGGTTACAGACAGGTAAAATGTCACAAAAACTAATGTAAAGTCGAAAAAAAATTGTTAAAATTGTTCACAATTATGATTTAATGTGGTATAATAAAAAAATCATAGAATATACAAGAGGTGATTGCATGATTAAGAAAGAGATGATTGCAATGTTGCTCGCAGGTGGACAAGGCAGCAGATTGGGCGTACTGACTGCAAAAGTCGCAAAACCCGCAGTAACATTCGGGGGAAAATACAGAATAATTGATTTCCCGCTGAGTAACTGCATTAATTCAGGAGTTGATACCGTAGGTGTACTGACGCAGTACCAGCCGCTTCGCCTGAATACTCATATCGGCATCGGTATTCCGTGGGATCTCGATAAGAATGTTGGGGGCGTATCCATTCTTCCGCCATACGAGAAGAAGACGGATACGGAATGGTATACAGGAACTGCAAACGCTATCTACCAGAACATGGCATATATGGAGGAGTTCAATCCCGATTATGTGCTGATCCTGGGCGGCGACCACATTTATAAAATGGACTATGAGGTAATGTTGGATTACCACAAAGCAAACAAAGCTGATGTCACACTGGCATGTATGCCTGTTCCGTGGGAGGAGGCAAGCCGCTTTGGTCTTGCTATCACAGATGAGTCAGGACGCGTTACGGATTTTGAGGAGAAACCGGAGCATCCGAAGAGCAATCTGGCATCCATGGGTATTTACATTTTCAGCTGGCCGGTACTGAAGGAAGCCCTTCTCGCACTGAAAGACCAGCCCGGATGTGACTTTGGCAAACATATCCTTCCGTACTGCAAGGAAAAAGGCCAGCGCCTCTTTGCCTATGAGTACAACGGATACTGGAAAGATGTCGGAACACTGGGGTCCTATTGGGAAGCCAATATGGAGCTGATCGATATCATTCCTGAATTTAATTTATATGAAGAGTTCTGGAAGATTTATACCAAGAGTGATATTATTCCTCCGCAGTATATTTCCGCTGACGCTGTGGTGGAGAGAAGTATAGTGGGAGAGGGAACTGAGATATACGGCGAGGTACATAATTCCGTTATTGGTGCAGGCGTCGTTATTAAAAAGGGCGCAGTTGTGCGCGATTCCATTATCATGAAACAGTCCTTTATCGGTGAAAACTGTGTGATAGACAAGGCCATCATTGCTGAGAATGTCACAGTGGGGGACAATGTAGTCATGGGTATCGGCGAGGAGGTTCCGAACAAGGAAAAACCGGGCGTTTACTCCTTTGGCCTTGTAACTGTGGGAGAGAACACAGTAATTCCGTCTGATGTGAAGATCGGCAAGAATACAGCCATTGTTGGCGAGACAACCGGCGAAGACTATCCGGACGGCATACTGGAGAGCGGCGAAACATTGAATAAGGAAGGTGAGACAGCATGAGAGCAATAGGTATTATTCTTGCCGGCGGCAATAACAATAAAATGAGAGAGTTATCACAGAAAAGAGCGATTGCGGCAATGCCCATCGCCGGAAGTTACCGCAGCATAGACTTTGCGCTTAGCAACATGTCAAATTCCCATATTCAAAAAGTTGCGGTTCTGACACAGTATAATGCCCGTTCCCTGAATGAGCATCTGAGCTCATCCAAATGGTGGGATTTCGGCAGAAAGCAGGGAGGTCTCTACACCTTCACACCGACCATTACTGCTGACAACAGCTTCTGGTACAGAGGCACAGCAGATGCCATGATCCAGAACCTGAATTTCCTCAAATCAAGCCACGAGCCTTATGTGGTGATCGCATCCGGCGACGGTGTGTACAAGCTGGATTTCAATAAAGTTCTGGAGTACCATATTGCAAAGCGCGCGGACATTACAGTTGTCTGTACAGATGTGTATGGGGATGACACTACCAGATTCGGCTGCCTGAAAATGAATGAGGACAGCAGAATCGAAGAATTTGAAGAGAAACCCATGGTTACACGCACCAATACTGTCTCCACCGGTATCTATGTGATCAGAAGAAGACAGCTTATTGAGCTTCTGGAAAAATGTGCACAGGAAGACAGATATGATTTTGTAAAAGATATTCTCATCCGTTATAAGAACCTGAAGAGAATCTATGGCTATAAGATCAATACTTACTGGAGCAACATTTCCACTGTGGAATCTTACTATAGAACCAATATGGACTTCCTGAAACCAAAAGTAAGAGATTACTTCTTCAATCAGTACCCTGGAGTACAGTCCAAGATTGATGATCTGCCTCCGGCAAAATATAATCCCGGTTCAGATGTGAAGAACAGTCTGGTTTCCAGCGGATGTATCATCAACGGACAGGTTGAAAACTCTGTTCTGTTTAAGAAAGTATTTGTAGGCAATAACTGCGTGATCAAGAATTCCATTATTCTCAACGACGTGTATCTGGGGGATAATACCCACATTGAGAACTGTATCGTGGAGAGCCGTGATACGATCCGTGCCAATTCCTACTATTGCGGTGAGGACGGCATTAAGATCGTAGTGGAGAAGAACGAGCGTTATGTACTATAAGAAAATACACAAGTAAAAAGTGTGCAGGGTGCAGTGACATCATAAGCAGGACTTTTTAAGAATGGCATATGAAAGGGGAAGGTTTTTATGAACATCACAGATGTAAGAGTAAGAAGAGTTGCGAAGGAAGGTAAGATGAAAGCTGTTGTCTCCATTACAATCGATGAAGAATTTGTAGTGCATGACATCAAGGTTATCGAAGGGGAGAAAGGTTTGTTCATTGCCATGCCCAGCCGTAAAGCAACCGACGGTGAGTACAGGGACATCGCACATCCGATTAACTCTGAAACCCGTGAAAGAATCCAGGGCATTATTTTGGAAAAATACGAACAGGTGCTCGCCGAGGAACCTGTGGAAGCTGAAGCTGAAGCATAGAAAGTATAAAAAGCCGTTTGCATTCTGCAGGCGGCTTTTTTTGCGCTGTGCAAAGGAAAATGAAAAGTACAAAAGTGGCAGGAGCAGAAAGTCATTTTTTGTACCCCGCAGACGTAGTGAAGAGTCAGGAGAAAAGATACAATAGAATCAGAAAAGGTAACTATTCAGCCAGCTGAATCGTTACGGGTATTCGCCCATTAAAAATCGCTTCGCGATGGGGCGAATACCTGCCACCACTACTCTTTTGCACGGTCAGCGCAGTAAATGCGCAGACCTGACTGAACAGTTACCAGAAAAGTTCATTGTTCTGTCCGGCCGCATATGTGATTTTGATGCCGGGCAGCATCTGATCACAAGAAGGAGGATACAATATGGCAAAAATGACAGAGAAGACCAATTATCTCATGACTCTGCGGGGAGAACAGCCGGAGTGGGTTCCGACCTATAGTTTCGGCCCTATGCCCAATATGACCAGACCCTGTACATCCTGTATGCTGGAGCCTGAAATCGTGGCGTATTTCCGTTTTCAGGGAGGCGGCAAGGACTGCTGGGGTGTTACCTATGTCCCCACAAGAGAGACCGGAAATGCCCTGCTTCCAAAACCCGGCGAATTTATCCTGGATGACATTACGAAGTGGCGGGATGTGATCAAAGCACCCTCCCTGGAAGGGGTAGACTGGGAAGCCATGGCGAAAAAACAACTGGAGGGTTTTTACCGCCAGGGGGTAAACCGGGAGGATACAGCCATAGCCCTGAATCTTCACGTGGGATATTTCCAGAACCTGATGGCTTTCATGGGATTTACGGAAGGTCTCTGTGCCATGGCGGAGGAACCGGAGGAGGTATACGCGCTTTTTGACTACATGTGTGATTTTTATACGGAGATCACACGGCAGATCATCGGTTATGTGAAGCCTGATGTGCTGACCCTTATGGATGACACGGCTGCCTGGAGAGCTCCTTTTATCTCCCAGCAGATGTATCATGACCTGGTACTGCCCTTCCACAACAGACAGGCAAAATTCGGGCGTGATCTGGGAATCCCCATTACCATGCATAACTGCGGCAAGGCAGAACCTTTCATTGAGGATTGGCTCTCCATCGGCGTCAATGCCTGGGACCCGGCGCAGACTTGTAATGACCTGACGGGAATCAAAGAGAAGTACGGCAACAAACTGGTGATCATGGGTGGATTCGACCCGCGCGACCATCTGGCTGACCCGAATGTGACAGAAGAGGAAATACGGCAGGCTGTAAGGGATACCATGGACCGCCTGGCACCGGGCGGCGGTTTCTGCTGGTGCGGCGGATATCTGGGGGCGATCGATGATCCCGAAGTAATAAGAAAAAATGGTATCTTGTTTGATGAAGTATTCCGTTACGGTGATGCGTTCTATAAAAAGTGATGCATTGCATGAAAAGTGATACGGCAGTGATGCAGGAAGAAGTGATGATAAATGAAGGTATTGATATTAGGCGGTTTTCTGGGATCAGGTAAGACAACGCTCCTCCTCCAGCTTGCCCGCTATCTGGTGGACAGTTCCGGGTCAGGCAGTGCCTATAAAGTGGTGATCCTGGAAAATGAGGTGGGAAGAGAAGGGATAGATGACAAGCTTCTGCGGGGAAACGGATTTAACGTGGAGAATCTCTTCAATGGCTGTGCCTGCTGTACTCTGGCGGGAGAACTGGTCTCCGCTGCCTATGAGATTGAAAAGCAGTATACTCCTGACTGGCTGATCGTGGAGACAACGGGTCTGGCATATCCGGGGCTGATACAGGATAACCTGGCGGCAGGGATCGGAATGGAATCACGTGTCTGTACGGTAGTGGATGTATCCAGATGGAAACGGCTTCTGAATGCCATGCGGGAACTTTTTGTGGGGCAGACAGAGCGTGCAGACGTAGTTCTCATGAATAAGGCAGATCTGGTGTCCGAGGATGTGCTCAGGACAGTGGAGAAGGATATTGCGGAGATGAACCCGAATGCCGCGCGGATCGCTACCTCAGCAGTCGGCCATGTGGAGGAACATGTGTGGGATATGGTGATGGGAGTGACGGATAATGATTGAAGATGAAAAAAATATGCAGAGGCAGCATGAACATGGACATGACCATGGAGCAGAAGGTCACCAAATGTGCGGACATGATCATACAGCGGAAGGTCATGAAACGTGTGGACATGATCATACAGCGGAAGGTCACCAAATGTGCGGACATGACCATATAGCAGAAGGTCATGAAACGTGCGGACATGATCATACAGCGGAAGGTCACGGAACGTGCGGTCACGATCATGCCGGGGACGGTCATCATGTACACGAACATCATCATGACGAAGCATGTCAATGCCCTTCATGTACGCAGAAAAAAGAAAAACTGAAAGTAACGTCCCTTCTGCAGGACAATGCTGTTGTGGTTTCGGCAGAGTACCACACAGCAGCGGACAGGGGCAGGGCCGGAAAACTGCTCACAGAGTATATGGAGGCGCTGGCAGGTGAGATAGACAGCCGCGGCGGCATTATCGGGCATATCAAGACCTCAGTGGAAATCAGGTACGTGGAAATGTATTCCCTGACAGACAGGACCGTAATGAAAAAAGAATCCAATCTGCCTGAGCTGATTCTTTACATGGCTGCCATTGTATTTGCTGTGAAAGAGGAGGAACTGCTCAGTCTTGTCCGGGATATGTTCGGGGACATGGACAGGCAGCTCCATGAAAATTAATGTATACGCCATCCGGCAGGATATTTATTTTTTAATGTGCCGTTTACCAGCTTTCCAAAACCCAGGGGGAAATCATCCACACAGATGAGCTGCCACCCTTTCTCCTTTGTGCACTCCCCTTTTTCCACCAGAAGGGTTTCTCCCTTCAGATAACGTCCAATGCGGTCGTCCTGCGGGGAAAGGCTGAGGCAGGAGGGAAATTCATGGGCTTTCAGGGCCAGTGCCAGCGGCTGGGATGGTTCAAAACGGTTTTTCTTTAACTCACCCAGAAACAGTCCGTTTCTGAGAAAGCGGATTCCCCTGAAGCGGTTATCCGCAGGCGGCAGACAATATACATTGCTGCTGCGCACTTCTATGCGATTGGTGGGGAAAGGAATATCTTTCTCCGCGAAAAATTCAGACAGCAGCTTCTGTGCCTCTTTATCCGGTTTTGTACCGAAGTCGGATATGGTCTGCCGGGAGCTGCCTTTCTTTCTCATAAGTGCCATAAAATGTCCTTCCCCGTCCATTTTGTGAGGGAAAATACGAAGGCATTTGGCAAGTTCGGGATTTTTATTTCCCCATTCCGGATTGCCGGGGGAAAATCCCTCATATCCGTCAATCTCCAAAAGTTCCATTTCCGGATACTCTTCCAGGATAAAGGAAACCGTCCCTTCATTTTCAACCGGTGCAAAGGTACAGGTGGAGTAGAGCATCAGCCCGCCGGGCTTCAGCATGGAAATGGCGGCAGAGACACATTCCCGTTGCAGCTTTGCAAAGAAGTCGGGTCTGTCCTCATCCCATGTTTTTGCAACCGCAGGTTCTTTTCTGAACATTCCCTCCCCGGAACAGGGAGCGTCGACCAGGATCTTATCAAAGAATTCCGGCATGGCTTTAGCCAGTGATGCGGGTATTTCATTGGTGATAAACGAGTTGGTGATGCCGCACAGTTCAATATTTCGCTGCAGGGCTTTCGCACGGGAATTGCTGATATCATTGGCAACCAGCATACCCTCCTTCTTTAACTTTGCGCCCAGTTCTGTGGCCTTGCCTCCGGGAGCTGCGCAGAGGTCCAGTACATAGTCCCCCGGCGTGACGGGAAGAAGCGCGGCGGGAGCCATTGCGCTGGGCTCCTGCAGATAGTACAGGCCGGCGGCATAGTAGGGATGCTTTGCCGGGTGGTCTGCCTCCTCATAGTAAAAGCCGTTTTCTGTCCATGGAACAGGTGTCAGATGAAACGGATTTATTTTGAGAAATTCCTCCACGGAAATTTTCAGTGTATTGACTCTGAGGCCGAAATGTCTTGGATTTTCATAGCTTTTTATAAACGCAGTATATTCATCCTGAAGCATGTCCTCCATGCGGCTGAGGAAAGCTTTTGGGAGCTGTTCGATCATAGCTGTCTCCTTTTTCGCAGAATGCGTGGTTTTGGCCTTATTATAGCATGAAGGATTTTATTGCGCCACTGGAAAATCCCTGACGGCATTGTTGTGTAATATGCTGATTCCTGCCAGTCTGCTCGTATTTTCTTGTAAATAAAAGGTAAAAATGATATGATTTAAATTAAGTAAAAGGCAAGGGCAAAACAAGTAAAATTACCATAAGATAAGCGGAGTGAGTGATATGGCTACACTAAAAGAAATCTCTGAGCTGACCGGTTATTCCATAGCTACGATTTCCAGAGTGCTGAATCATGATGTCTCCCTCAGTGTGACTGACAGTACCAGAGAAGAAATCCTGAGGGTAGCCGGCAAACTGGACTACGAAAGTAAGAGTGTCAGAAGCAGCCGTAAGAAAGCAGCACAGCTCAGAATCGGAATGATTGAAATGATGGATTCCCAGATGAAGCTGGAGGCCCCTTATTATCTGTATCTAAAGAGCAGCCTGGATAAAAGCTGCTTTGAGGAGGGATTTGAGACGGTCACCCTTCAGTACGATGAGGAGGAGGAATGCTATAAGAGCAACAGCCAGTCAGGGCTGAACGGAATTATAGCAGTGGGGCAGTTTGGCGCCAGGCAGGTTCATGCCATGGAGCAGTGGACGAACCAGATCGTTTTTCTGGACTCTTCACCGTATGAGGATCGGTTCAGCTCTGTGGTGCCGAATTTCCAGGTGGGGATTCATCAGGGGGTGAACTATTTGGCTGAAATGGGCCACAAAACCATTGCATTTGTGGGTCCTTTGATGTCAACGGACTCCATGGGCAATGACGCGCCGGAAAAACGAAGAAAAATATTCGGGGAGTACATGAAGTATTACAGAAAAGACTTAAAGGCGGTTTATCTGGACACTGACAGGGAGGCAGCCAATGTGCTGGAGAAGACAAGTGCTTACCTGAAAGAAGAAAAAAATCCTGCCACAGCATTTTTTACCTTTAATGAGGCCACAGCTATTGGTGTAATGCAGGGGGTGCAGCAGATGGGGTACCGGGTACCTGAGGACTTCAGCATTTTGAGTTACAACGACACAGTACTTGCAACCCTGATGCAGCCACAGCTTTCCAGTATCAGCATTCATCTGGAAGAGATGGCCCAGGAGGCAGTGAAACTTTTGAGGCGGGGACTGCTGGAGAGCGGAACGCCGCATATGAAGATCGCCATACCTTCCAGTTTAAGTGAAAGGGAAAGTGTGAAGAGGCTTGAATGATTTTATTCAGGCCTCTGTTTTTTAGCCCTTTTCCGTATGGGTAAAAAAGAGGTGAAAGAAAGTAAAAGCGCTGTCTCACTGATCGTAAGACATAATGAAGCAATGAATCGTCACGGAAGTAGGTCACAGGGTGACAGCAAAAATATTTAAAACCGTGCGGGAAGGGAATTGTGCAGGCAGAGAGAAGGGCGTATAATAGACAATCATGCGGATAAAACCGCCGGGAGGAACAGAAATGGAAAATATCATATTGTCTTTTAATGTCATCGCCCCATTATTTTTCCTGATGGTGATAGGCTACGCGATAGCTAATTATACGGATCTTGCAGACAAAGACCTGCTGAAAAAAGCAAATTCCCTTGTATTTAAAGTATTTCTGCCCTGTATGCTGTTTAAAAATATATATCAGAGCAACATCAGGGAGCAGATGCAGGGCGGGCTTTGTTTTTTTGCGGCAGGTAGTCTGCTTCTTTTATTTGTTCTTTTATGTCTCATTGTACCTAAAGTTGTGAAAAAGGAAAACCAGCAGGGCGTGGTGATCCAGGGGATTTTCAGGAGCAACTACGTCATATTCGGAGTGGCGGTGGTGGAGAATATGTATGGTTCGGCCAATACAGTGACTGCCGCTATTTTAAGCGCGGTTCTGGTGCCCATGTATAATTTTCTGGCAGTGATCGCGCTGTCCTTTTTCGGAGGAAAGAGGGAGCGGGACTTTAAGAAGGTTCTTGTGGGGATTCTGAAAAATCCGCTGATCATTGCATCGGTTCTGGGAATCATTGCCTCGCTTCTGGGCTTTAAACTTCCCAAGGCGGCAGACACCACGCTGAATGATCTGGCAAAACTGGCGACACCCATTGCGTTTTTGATCCTGGGAGGAGACTTTGATTTCTCTAAAGTGAGGGGGAACTTGAAAATTGCCGGAGGGGTAGTTGCGGTCAAGATGGTGATTCTGCCACTTATCTTTATTCCTATGGTGGTTGCAATGGGATATCGTAATTCAGACCTGCTGGCGGCACTGCTGGCTTACCAGACACCGGTCGCGGTGTCAAGCTATATCATGGCCCAGCAGGCGGGAGCAGATGAACAGCTTGCAGGGCAGCTTGTGGTTTTCAGCAGTGCTGTTTCTATATTTACATTGTTTGTCACTATATTTATACTGAGACAGATGGGGCTTCTCAATTGAGAGGTCCTTGTTTTTGGGCAAGAAAAAAAGCACCGGAAACTTTACGTTTCCGATGCTTCTGCTGAAAGTCGAAGCGACGTGATTCGAACACGCGACCTCTGCGTCCCGAACGCAGCGCTCTACCAAACTGAGCCACGCTTCGTTATTTTGTTTCGGCTGTGTCATTCAGCATTTGTTATTATATATAATGGCGGCAGAAATGTCAACATATTTTTGCATTTTTTTCAAAAACTTTTTCATCCGGGTTTTATGCAGAGTTCTAAATGTTTTTTTCGCTCATATACTTTACGGAATAATTGGTATTGGAGAAAGAAAATTTGGCTGGATATCGGCGATTTGTTGCGTATGTATATGAGTACCCGGATGGAAAGAAAGGAAATGGGAAGGGATTTATCAAAGTAGAGGCCCGGGATGGTAAGTGCCGCATGAACTATCGGATTCAAGGGATCTATGGAAAAGAGGAGGCACCCTGTAAAATTTACGGGTTTGTGAGAAAAAGTGACGGATGCGAAGGCATTTACCTTGGAGAATGTGACCTGGCAGGTGATACGGTCCAGTTTCAGACGGAAGTACCGGATCAGGGACTGGGAGGCACTGCGTACGGACTGAATGACCTGAGCGGTCTGGTCATGCTGACCGGAGATGGAATCATGTATGGTACAGGGTGGGATGATCGTCCTGTGCGCCTGGAAGAAATCAGGCTCCCGAGAATGCAGGAGGACAGATCCCGGAATGCGGACAGAGCCCCTGAGACAAATAATAATATGCAGAAAGAGGAGCTGGAGACAGGACCGGAGGCTGTGCAGGATGAACTGCCGGAGGGTGTTGCAGCAGCGGAGGCGCTCATGGAAGCAGAGGAGCCTGTTACTCTGGACGATGAAGAGGGTTCCCTGCCGTTAGCGGAGCATTCTGAAGAGACAGTTAATCTGTTCAGCGGGGAGAGCCCGGATGATAATCTGGAGGAAATGGATTACCGCACAGACACAACAGTGGAAGTAGAAACGGATTCAACGGATGCTGGCCGTGCAGAGAGAGGAAATACTATGGAAGGAAACCGTGCAGAGGCAGGGAACGTCATGGAAGGAAACCGTGCAGAAGCAGGGAATGCCATGGAAAGAAACCGTGCAGAGACAGGCAATGCCATGGAGGGAAATCGTGCAGACGGGAACAATGCCATGGGAGGAAACCGTACGGAAAGAGAAAATGCCATGGAGGCAGACTGGGAAGCGGGAAACAATGCCGTGGGAGGAAACCGCGCAGAGAGGGAGAATGCCATAGAGGCGGACTGGGAAGCGGGAAATAATGCTGTGGATGGTAACCGAGCCGGAAGGAATAATTCCATGGATGACACTCCTTGGCAGGGCAGATATCCGTCCAATACATTCAGACAGGGAGGTATGAATACTCCTGATAGAAACCGGGAAGAGAGGAGTAATTCCTCGAATGCAGGCCACCGGGATTGGGGCTATCCACCAGTCATAGGACGGGATAATGAGACTTCCGCGCCGGACAGACGCATGGAGGAGAACCGTTCCAATGAATCTTCTGAAACAGAGGAAAGAAGGCAGGCAATGCCGTCCCGGACAGAGGGGGACCCTTACATGCCGCCTCGTATAAATGAGAGGGGAACTTATTTTCCACAGCATTATGAGGAGGATGAGCCGGAAACAGGACAGGAGGAACGATCTGAGCAGAGAATGGAGCCGGTCGCCCCTTCACGGACAGAAAATACAGTACAGCCGGTTATGGAACCGTCACGGTCGGATATGGGCCAGAACCGGAACACAGCAATACCGAATATGGGCCAGAACCGGAACACAGCAGTACCGAATATGGGCCAGAACCGGAACACAGCAGTACCGAATATGGACCAGGACCGGAATGCCGCAATGCCGGATATGAACCAGAACCGGAACACAGCAGTACCGAATATGGACCAGGACCGGAATGCCGCAATGCCGGATATGAACCAGAACCGGAACGCAGCAGTACCGAATATGGGCCAGAACCGGAATACCACAATGCCGGATATGAACCAGAACCGGAATACTACAATGCCGGATATGAACCAGAACCGGAATACCACAATGCCGGATATGAACCAGAACCGGAACGCAGCAGTACCGAATATGGGCCAGAACCGGAATACCACAATGCCGGATATGAACCAGAACCGGAATACTGCAATGCCGGACACAGACCGGAATCCGGACACCACAGCCCCGGACATGGAGAGGCCTCCATACACAGAAGAAGAATTGTACCGGGAAACGATTGATCATGAAATCTTCGGAAGGGACCAGTATCCGGACAGTGAAATGCGGATCGAAGCATCCGGCAGTACGGATGCAGCAGAGCAGTCTACGTGGAACCCGGCAGGTGACCGTGAGGAGGATGCAGTGAACCTTCTGGAAGAACTGGACCAGGATGAGGATGCCATCCGCAACATGAGGCAGATGGAAAAAGAAGTGACAGAGAAGAAGGTACAGAGTCCGGAGGAAGGTGAGCTTCACGGGCAGTCCGCACAGGCCGCCAGACAGCCTGCCGTATTTGCTCCGTTTTCAGACGGGGAGATTGTGGACTGCAGACAGATAACACCTGCGGAGCTGCGGATACTTGCCAGAAGAGACAGGGGGCTGATGAACAACAATTTTCTGAGACATGGATATTACCGTTATCATTACCTGCTCCTGGGCAGAAGAAGAGATGACGGCCGGTACATACTGGGTGTTCCGGGTGTTTATGACCGGCAGGAATGTCTCATGGCAGGTATGTTCGGCTTCCCCAACTTCAAGGCAGCCAAAACGCAGGGCAAAGCTGCCATGCCGCGCTTTGGCTACTGGTACCGTTTAATCGATACCCCGGATATAAACCGCAGGAATCGTTCTTGACAGGATAAGACAGAAATAATCCAAATCCCTTTTGGAATAACTGCTGAATCCAGGCCTTATGACTTCAGGGGAGTCCTTATAGGCCTGGAGGTAGTAGGCTCTGCACCCGGCAAGCCAGTTTCCGATGGAACGGAAATCTTCCTGGGTATGCAGCTCCCTGACTACGGTTGTCCTGAATTCATAGGGGACACTGCCGGACATCAGGAAATCCACGGATTCACAGATTGGTTTTAAGTCCAGATGCTTGCTGCCTGCAACTCTGGCATAAGATTCTTTGGAGGATTTGATGTCCATGGCGACCATGTCTATCATCTTATTGTTGATCAGTTTTTTCAGAATCCAGGGATGAGAGCCGTTGGTATCCAGCTTGACCGGGTAGCCAAGCTCCTTTATCTTGTCTATAAGGCAGAAGATATCTTTGTCCAGGGTGGGTTCTCCTCCTGTGATGCAGACCCCCTCCAGAATGCCCTGGCGTTTTTTCAGAACTTTAAGCACATCCTCCGTGGGAATGACCGGCTGTTCTCCGGGTGAGAGGACAAGCCCGCTGTTATGGCAGAAGGGACACCTGAAATTGCAGCTTCCCAGAAAAATGGTGGCAGCTATTTTGCCGGGGTAATCCAGAAGCGTTGTTTTGTTGAAACCATTGATTGGCATAAAAATCCCCCTTTAGGTATCGTTTGGGCAGGACCGTAAGTCCTTTGCTGATACTTTATATTTTACTATACACAGTGGGCTTTTACCAGGGAAAACTCACATTTGTACTTGACCGGAAAGCAGGCTGGCTTTATAATGAACAAGTATGGAGACGTATCGAAGCGGTCATAACGAGCTTGACTCGAAATCAAGTTGCCGGGTAACCGGCACGTGGGTTCGAATCCCACCGTCTCCGCTGTCTTAAACCCGCATAACCAGCGGGTTTTTTGTTTACCTTTTCCAACAGCTGAAAAGTGCCGGTACCTTGGCGAGTACCGGCAAAAGAGGGGGAAAAGAAAAATCTATGTAAATAGGTCAGTTGGCTTTATTAGGCGAAGCCCGGCAGCCACATATATCACTGTAATGCAGCTGCTGTCTTCTTCAACAACAATTAAAGTATAACCTGCAAATGTGAGGATTCTGTGACAAGGATATAAAGCTTTTCTGAAGCATTTTAAAAATATTTAAAAAGAATCTGAAGAAGAAACGAAAGACTCTTTTCGGACAGGAAAAAGCCGGTACTCTGCGAAGTACCGGCAAAAGAGGGAGGGAAAAGAAAAATCTATATAAATAAGTCAGTTGGCTTTTTTGTGAGGTCCGGCTCCTGCTGCCGTCCTCCTTGCTGACAATTACAGTATATCCAAGAAATGTGAGGAATTTATGACAGCACAATAAAGCTTTTCTGAAATTTTTGAAGAATTTATGAAAGAAATGGGAAAGACTTTTATACTGGGCCGTTCTTGGCTATTGCATTACAAAAGAGGAGTGTAGTATAATTCAGAAACAACGGCCAGGGCCCGTTGCCCGCAATGCGGACGGAATCATACAGGAAGGCGGATCGTGAAATGGATACACAGGAAAAGTTTATGAAGGAAGCCATAAAGCAGGCGAAAAAAGCGTACGCCCTTAGGGAAGTTCCCATTGGCTGTGTGATCGTATATGAAGGGAAAATAATAGCCAGAGGCTATAACCGAAGAAATACAGATAAAAATACCACCTCCCACGCAGAGATGAATGCCATCCGGAAAGCCAGCAAAAAGCTGGGGGACTGGAGGCTTGAGGGATGCACGCTCTATGTCACCCTGGAACCCTGTCAGATGTGCGCAGGAGCCATCATACAGGCCAGAATTGATAAAGTGGTCATCGGCAGTATGAACCCCAAGGCCGGGTGTGCAGGTTCTGTCCTGAACCTGCTGGAGATGGAGGGGTTTAACCATAAGGCAGAAGTGGAACGCGGCGTGCTGGAAGCGGAGTGCAGTGATATGCTGAGCGGATTCTTCCGGGAATTGAGAAAAGAGAAAGCAAAAGCAAAGGAGAAATGTCATGACAAAACAGGAATTTAGGGAACTGGTACAGGCCAAAACATTGCTTTTAGACGGGGCCACAGGCTCGAATCTCATGAAGGAAGGGATGCCCAGAGGTGTCTGCTCCGAACAGTGGGTTTACGAGAACCCCCAGGTGCTGCAGAAACTGCAGAAGGAGTATTGTGAGGCGGGTTCCAAAATTGTCTACGCCTCCACATTTTCAGCGAACAGAATAAGTCTTGCCAATCATGGGCTGGAGGATAAGGTTGAGGAATTGAATCGGGGACTTGTGCGCGTTTCCAGGGATGCAGTCGGGGATGCGTGTTACATTGCAGGCGACCTGACCACCACCGGCAAACAGGATGTGCCCTATGAAATCTTGTTTGAGGCGTACAGGGAGCAGATCGCTGTCCTGGCGGATGCGGGCGTGGATCTGCTCATTGCGGAAACCATGCTGGGTGTGGATGAAGTGATGGCAGTCATAGATGCCGCTGCCGCAGTGTGCGAACTGCCGGTTATGTGCACTCTGACCGTGGAGTCTGACGGCAGCTTATTCTTTGGCGGAAATATTTATGATGCAGTGGAGACACTGGAACAGATGGGCGCAGATGCTGTCGGCATCAATTGTTCCACAGGCCCGGACCAGTTGGTTTCCGTAGTGAAAAATATAAGGGACAAGGTCAGCATTCCTGTCATTGTAAAGCCAAACGCCGGAATGCCCGTGATCGATGATAAAGGTAATGCGGTCTATTCCATGGGAGCCAGGGAATTTGCAGAGCACATGAAGGTGCTTGTGGAAGCCGGCGCGAATATTGTGGGCGGCTGCTGCGGAACGACACCGGAATATATCAGGAGATTGGCTGACATTTTGAAATAAAAAGGTAACTGTTCAGTCAGGTCTGCGCATTTACTGCGCTGACCGTGCAAAAGAGTAGTGGCGGCAGGTATTTGCCCCATCGCGAAGCGATTTTTAATGGGCGAATACCCGTAACGATTCAGCTGGCTGAATCGTTACATAAAAAGAACGTTCCCCTCATTTCTGAAGGAAACGCCTTTTTATGTAAACCAAAATGCCGACCAGTGCGAAGACCAGGATAACGACACGGGCCACCTGGGTATAAGTGCCGAGACATTCGGCGGCCTTCTGCCAGGAGGTTCCGGCGATGGCTCCCAGGGTGACGAGTACCAGGTTCCAGATAAAACTCCCGATTGTGGTCAGGGACAGAAAGGTGCCCAGGTTCATATGGGCCATTCCGGCGGGAATGGAGATCAGGCTTCGTACAATGGGAATAAAGCGGCAGAAGAGAACCGTATAGTTTCCCTTGCTGTCAAACCATTCCATGGCGCTCCCCACATCTTCCGGTTTAAAATGCAGTATTTTCCCAATCCTGCCCTCCAGAAGAGATTCCAGCTTTTCCCGGGGGACCAGGTGGCCGATCTGGTATAGAAGGATGGCTCCGAACACACTGCCCACAGTGGAGGAGAGCACAACACCGATAATGTTCATCTTCGTATATGTAGTCATAAAGCCGCCGAAGGTCAGTATGACTTCGGAGGGAATAGGGGGGAACAGGTTCTCAACCAGAATGAGGAGGGCTATCCCCAGATACCCGTAGGCATCCATTATATGCATCATCCAATAACTCATCAAAAAAACCTCCGCTGCAATCGTCTCTTTCATCTTATGACGATACAGTGGAGGTTATTCTATTCTTTTTCACCGTGCGCCGCACCTCGAAACCCCTTCACGGACGTTACCTCTACAGTTAACTCGGCCCAGGCACCCTCGCGGCACACAGAAGATTCTACTTAGTGCTGCTTCATTCCTGACCTGACACGGTTCATAGAGTTCTGTTGCGCAAGACCCAGACGTCAGCGCCACTTATAAAGGGCAGCTCCGCAAAGAAAGCCCCTCAGATTTGGCATCACCCCTGCTGTAGCGGATTGCAGGTACAGGGCACCGCTATCTCCCCGGCTGCACGGTATCTAAAAGTATATCGGTTTTTAGACGTTTTGTCAATGAAAAAGAGAGCTGAAATAAAAAAGAGAGAAAAAAATGATTCTGTACTTTACAAAAGCAGAGGAGTATAGTATAATAAATATCGACCATAAATGTGTTAATGTAATTTGAATTCCTCAACGAAAGAAAACGGACAGGCCGCATACCTGTCCGTTTTCTTTTTATGCAATAAAGTGCCTCCTTATGCATAAAATATAAGAGGAGGACAAGCATATGAAAAGAAAAATGATGATTTTATGGCTTCTGTGCGCCGCTGTGAGCCGATTTACATACAGTACAGCCGCAGAAAACCTTCCGGAAACCGGCCGGATGGAAAATGAAACAGAAAAGATAGATACCGCCCAGCCCGAATTTGTCATCACAGAGCGGCCTTTCCTGTCTTTTGAAGATATGGAGCCGGACGAGGAGCGAAGCCAGGTGTTTTCCATCCGGAATACCGGGGCGGAGGAAGAGGCATACTATCTTACCATACAGGCACCGGAGGAGATTACGTGGGAACTGACAAAGGCCGGTGATCCGTACGACAGCGGCAGGGCCTCCGGGACGCCCTTAAAGCTTGGAGTGCTGCAGCCGGGCGAACATATGGTTTTTCAGCTTACAGTGAAAAATGCAGGGGATACCTTCTGTTCGGCCTTTCCCGCATTTTCCGAAAAGAAAATTTTAAGTTGTGGTACAAAATAAAATAAGCTATAATGGATGCAGGTGAGTAAATTTATTCGCCGAAATATGCGTGGAGGCTCCCAGCCGCAATATGTGGGAGCAGAACCGCGGAAACTGACTGGGTCTGTATTCCAAACCCAGAATGGGGACTGAAGTAAATACTATATCATAAGATGGGATGTGAAATATATGAAGAGAATCGGTTTGTTAACAAGCGGCGGTGACTGTCAGGCGCTCAATGCCACCATGCGCGGTGTTGTGAAAGGTTTGGCTTCCAATCTGGATGAACTGGAGGTCTATGGCTTTGATGACGGGTATAAAGGATTGATATACGGAGACTACAGAATGCTCTCAGCCAAGGATTTCTCAGGAATCCTCACAAGAGGCGGTACGATCCTGGGCACATCACGCCAGCCCTTCAAATTAATGCGCGTGCCGGATGACAGAGGCCTTGACAAGGTTGAGGCCATGAAGCAGACGTACTACAAGCTGCGCCTTGACTGTCTGGTGATCCTGGGCGGCAACGGTACCCAGAAGACAGCCAATATGCTGAGAGAAGAGGGACTGAACATCATCCACCTTCCCAAGACCATAGACAATGATATCTGGGGAACGGATATGACATTTGGTTTCCAGAGTGCGGTGAATATTGCCACAGAAGCGATTGACTGCATCCATACAACGGCAGCATCCCACAGCCGTATCTTTATTGTGGAAGTCATGGGGCATAAAGTGGGATGGCTGACCCTGCACGCCGGTATTGCAGGCGGCGCGGACATTATCCTGATTCCTGAAATCCCATATGATATTGATAAGATAGCTGACGCAGTCAGGAAGAGGAACAGAGCCGGAAAAGGCTTTACCATCCTGGCCGTGGCGGAGGGCGCGGTTTCCAAAGAGGACGCAGCGCTTCCCAAGAAAGAGCTGAAGAAGAAAATGGAAGAAAATGCGAAGAAATATCCATCCGTTTCCTATAAGCTGGAGGCAGAGCTGAAGGAGAAACTGGATCTGGATATCCGTATCACCATTCCGGGACATATGCAGAGGGGCGGAAGCCCATGTCCGTATGACCGTGTGCTCTCCACCCATATGGGTTCCGCAGCCGCAGGCCTGATCTTAAAAGATGAATACGGCTACATGGTGGGAATCGTCAACGGCAAGATCAAGAAAGTCCCGCTTCAGGAATGCGCCGGCAAACTGAAGATGGTATCTCCGGACGACCAGCTGATCAAGGCGGCAAAGAGGATTGGCATCAGCTTCGGGGATTAACTGAAAAAGGAGAATTTTCATGAGCTATACTGCTCTATATCGGAAGTTCCGCCCTCAGGATTTTGAAGATGTAAAGGGGCAGGAACACATTGTAACCACATTGAAGAACCAGATGAAGGCAGACAGGATCGGCCATGCCTATCTTTTCTGCGGCACCCGTGGTACAGGTAAGACTACCATTGCCAAGATTCTGGCAAAGGCGGTAAACTGCGAACATCCGGTAGACGGAAGCCCCTGCAATGAATGCGAGACATGCCAGGCGATCAATGCGGGGACCTCCATGAATGTCATAGAGATTGACGCCGCTTCCAACAACGGCGTCGATAACATTCGTGAGATCCGCGAGGAAGTGGCCTACCGTCCGGCAAAAGGACGTTATAAAGTATATATCATAGATGAGGTTCATATGCTGTCCACAGGAGCGTTTAATGCACTGTTAAAGACGCTTGAGGAACCTCCTTCTTATGTTATCTTCATTCTTGCCACCACGGAGGCCCACAAGATCCCTATCACCATTTTGTCCAGATGTCAGCGCTACGATTTCAAACGCATTACCGTGGATACCATAGCGGCAAGGCTGACGGAGCTGATGGATAAAGAGGGAACAGACGTGGAGGAGAAGGCCATCCGCTACATTGCAAAGGCAGCGGACGGTTCCATGCGTGATGCACTCTCCCTGCTGGACCAGTGTATCGCCTTTTATCTGGGTGAGACATTGACCTATGAAAAGGCCCTTGAGGTGCTGGGGGCTGTGGATACACAGGTGTTCAGCAGGCTTCTGCGGCTGATCGTAAAGCAGGATACCGCAGGCGCTATCAGGACCCTGGAGGATCTGATCATCCAGGGAAGGGAACTGGGGCAGTTTGTGGCGGATTTTATCTGGTATCTGCGCAATCTGCTGCTGGTGAAGACTTCAGATGCACCGGAGGAGGCTGTGGATGTCTCTGCGGAGAATATGGCGCTTCTCAGGGAGGAGAGCCGTATGCTGGATGCGGAGACACTGATGCGCTACATCCGCATTTTTTCAGAGCTTTCCAACCAGATCCGCTATGCATCCCAGAAGAGGGTGCTGGTGGAGATCGCGCTGATAAAACTCTGTCAGCCTGTTATGGAGACCAACCTGGATTCCCTGTTTGACAGAATCCGGGTACTGGAGGAAAAGCTGGAGAACGGTGTCGTGATGGCAGGACCGGCACAGGCAGGTGAATACGGTTCACCGGCATACGGCGGGGTACCGGATGCCGCAGCGGAGGAAAAACCTTCAGAGCCGGAGGCAAAGCCTGAGAAGGCAGCTCCTGAGGATCTGCAGTATATTAAGAAGAACTGGAATTCCATAGTGCGGGAGACAAGAGGCTTTCTGCAGCAGATGCTCCTGACTTCCACGCCGAAATACAACGGCAGTACAGGAGAACCTGTCCTGTATGTGGAGTTTGGAAATTTTCAGGCGAAAATCTGCATGGACAATCCGGATACCATACCCATGCTTAAAGAAATCATCCGGAAGAAAACAGGAAAGAGCGTGGAGATCGAGCTTTTACTGGCAGGCGGGGAGCATAAAGGCCCTGCGGGGCTGGCCTCGATTTCCGTAGATGATTTGATCGAACAGAACATCCGCATGGATGTAGTAGTAGAAGAAATGGAAGAGGAAGAATAGGAGGATTTGAATATGGCTAAAAAAGGAGGATTTCCGGGAATGGGAATGCCCGGAAACATGAATAATCTGATGAAGCAGGCGCAGAAGATGCAGCGTCAGGCAGAGGAAAACCAGAAGGCACTGGAGGAGAAGGAATTTACCGCCACAGCAGGCGGCGGAGCCGTTGAAGTGACCGTCTCCGGCAAGAAGGAGATCACAAAGGTGAAGCTGGCTGAGGAAGTGGTTGACCCGGATGATATTGAAATGCTGGAGGACCTTATTATGGCAGCTACCAATGAGGCGCTCCGCAAGATGGAAGAGGAGTCAGCGGCGCTTATGTCTAAGCTCACAGGCGGGCTTGGAGGCCTTGGCGGCGGATTCCCGTTCTAAGCGGCCGTATACCGCAGAGGTGAAAAATATTGGAATACTACAGCAGTCATATCAACAAATTAATTGAGCAGCTTTCCCGTCTGCCGGGCATTGGGGCAAAATCTGCCCAGCGCCTGGCATTCCACATTCTGAATATGCCAAAGGACCAGGTGGAGCAGCTTTCCGCGTCCATTGTGAATGCCAAGGCCAATGTACAGTATTGTAAGAACTGCTACACCCTGACAGACCAGGAAATCTGCCCGATCTGCAATAACCCCAGAAGAAACAGGAAGGTCATCATGGTGGTGGAGAATACCAGGGACCTGGCAGCATACGAGAAGACCGGAAAATATGACGGTGTGTATCACGTGCTGCACGGCGCGATTTCTCCCATGCTGGGCATCGGTCCGGATGACATTAAGTTAAAGGAACTGATGCAGCGCCTTTCCCAGGATGATATTGAGGAGGTGATCATCGCCACCAATTCCAGCCTGGAAGGAGAGACCACCGCCATGTACATCAGCAAACTGGTGAAGCCTACCGGTATCCGGGTGAGCCGTATCGCCAGCGGGGTTCCTGTGGGTGGCGATCTGGAATATATTGATGAAGTTACCCTTCTTCGTGCGCTGGAGGGAAGGGTAGAACTATAGGAGCTTTAACATGAAGAAGAAAGTGACGTCCACGGATATCGCGAAAGCAGCGGGAGTATCCCAGGCAACGGTATCCATGGTGCTGAATAAAAAGTACAATGTTTCCTTCTCGAAAGAGACGATACAGAAGGTGGAGCAGGCTGCCCGGGAAATGGGATACAACATACCGAAGAGACGTCCGAGAAAGGATGCCGGTAACAGCAGGCTGATCATAGTCTTCTGCCCCACCCTTACCAACCCTTATTATGTCATGCTTCTGCAGGGAATTGAAAAAGTAGCCAAGGAAAAAGGATATGCGGTCTTCACCTGTGACACACAGAGGGAGCTGAAGCTGGAGGAGCAGTACCTGAAGATGATGCACACGGTTATCCCGGCGGGCATCATCTACACCTTCAACCCAAGTCCTGTGTACATGCAGCAGGTGGAGGAGCTGGCGAAGAAGATTCCGCTGGTCATCATAAGCAACAGGGAACGTGTGGAAGTAGATGCCATCAACCAGGACAATACTAAGGTGGGCAGCCTTATGGCCAGGCATCTGCTGGATCTAGGCCACCGGGACGTAGCGTTTATCGCGCCGCCGCTTACAAAAAGGCAGCAGCAGCGCTCCAAACGTGTGGCAGGATTTGTGGAGGAGTATGAGAAGGAGGGCCTGGGCGGCCATGTGATCATCAAAGCGGCGGATGACGCCCTGGATGACCAGCTCCCAAGCATTGACTCGGAATACCGGATGGGATATAATCTGACAAAGGAAATTCTGGCGGGGCCGAGGAAAGTGACCGCGTTTGCGGGACTGAACGACATGATGGCCTTTGGCATCATGGATGCCCTCCAGGAAGAAAAATATAAGATTCCCGGTGATGTGTCTGTACTTGGCTGCGACAACATCATATTTTCCGGTATGTCACATATGTCCCTCACCACCATAGAGCACTTTGTACCTCTGAAAGGGCGGGATGCCTGCGATATTATCATGCGCAAGATTGAATCCTTCATGAATACATATTCTGACAGTGAGCCCACCAGCATCTATCATATTGAGTATGAACCGAAGCTGATTGTACGCAAGACCACAGGTTATGTAAAACAAAAGCAGAAAAAGAAGAAAAAAACAAAATAAATTAAATGAAATCCATTTTATTATTAGTAATAAAATAAAGACAAAATCCTGAAAATTATAGGATTGGGCAAAAGGGATTTTATAAAACTACCGAAAATAGTTAATAAAAATCCGGTTTATTAATAAGTTAAATTATTTATAAAATCGATAGCTCTTGCGAAGGTATGTTTTATGGGGTAAACTGAGTGTATCAAATGACAAAGCAAAGGTTTTGAACGGGAGGAAAAAATTATGAGATTTTTTATCGACACTGCAAATGTAGAAGACATCCGCAAGGCAAATGACATGGGAATCATCTGTGGAGTGACCACAAACCCATCCCTGATCGCAAAAGAGGGACGTGACTTCAATGAGGTTATCAAAGAGATCACTTCCATCGTAGACGGACCGATCAGCGGTGAGGTGAAAGCCACCACAACAGATGCAGAAGGCATGATCAAAGAGGGCCGCGAGATCGCAGCTATCCATCCGAACATGATCGTTAAGATTCCAATGACAACAGAGGGATTAAAAGCAGTTAAAGTTCTGAACGCAGAAGGTATCAAAACCAACGTTACACTGGTATTTACATCCAACCAGGCACTGCTGGCAGCAAGAGCAGGCGCAACCTATGTTTCCCCGTTCCTGGGCAGACTGGATGACATCTCTGTATGCGGAACAGATCTGATCCGTGAGATCGTAGAGATCTTCCAGGTTGCAGGCATTGACACAGAGATCATTGCAGCAAGCGTACGCCATCCGATGCACGTGACAGAGTGTGCTCTGGCAGGCGCGGATATTGCGACTGTACCTTACAAGGTTCTGGAGCAGATGACAAAACATCCACTGACAGACCAGGGTATTGAGAAATTCCAGAAAGATTATATTGCAGTTTTCGGCGAATAATAGAACTGTATAGAGGCAGACGGGAAGCCGGACAGGCTCCCGTTCACAGAACAAACCATCAGGAGGAAGAAATGAACAAGTTAGAACTTCAGAAGACAGCTAACGAAGTCCGCAAAGGCATCGTGACTGCTGTTCATTCCGCAAAAGCCGGACATCCGGGCGGCTCATTATCAGCAGCAGATTTATTTACGTATCTGTATTTCCAGGAAATGAATATTGACCCGAAAGAGCCGAAGAAGGCAGACCGTGACCGTTTTGTCCTCTCAAAAGGACATACAGCACCGGGCCTTTATTCCACTCTGGCACAGAGAGGATATTTCCCCACAGAGGATTTGAAAACTCTGCGTCATCTCGGCTCTTATCTGCAGGGACATCCGGATATGAAACATATCCCGGGCGTTGATATGTCCAGCGGTTCCCTGGGACAGGGTATCTCCGCAGCAGTCGGAATGGCATTGTCCGCTAAGATGGACGGCGCGGATTACCGTGTTTACACCCTGCTGGGTGACGGCGAGATCCAGGAAGGCCAGGTCTGGGAGGCATCTATGTTTGCCGGATTCAGAAAACTGGACAATCTGGTAGTGATCGTGGACAACAACGGACTTCAGATTGACGGAAGCATTGAAGATGTTTGTTCTCCGTACCCCATTGACAAGAAATTTGAAGCCTTCAACTTCCACGTGATCAACGTGGCAGACGGCAACGACTTTGACCAGCTTGAGGCAGCTTTTAAAGAGGCCAGAGAGACAAAGGGAATGCCCACTGCCATTATCATGAAAACAGTGAAGGGCAAAGGCGTTTCCTTCATGGAAAATGAAGCCGGATGGCACGGAAAAGCTCCGAATGATGCAGAATATGAAATCGCTATGGCAGATTTGGAAAAGGCAGGTGAAGCATTATGTCAGAAGTAAAGAAGATCGCAACCAGAGAAAGCTATGGAAATGCATTAGTAGAATTAGGAAAGAAATACGACAACCTGGTAGTTCTGGACGCGGACCTGGCAGGTGCAACCAAGACCGGTACCTTCCAGAAAGCATTTCCGGAACGTCACATTGACTGCGGTATCGCAGAGTGTGATATGATGGGTATTGCGGCAGGTATGTCCACCACCGGAAAAGTTCCTTTTGCCAGCACATTTGCCATGTTTGCTGCCGGACGTGCCTACGAGCAGGTGCGCAACTCCATCGGATATCCTCATCTGAATGTAAAGATCGGCGCGACCCATGCAGGTATTTCCGTAGGCGAGGACGGCGCCACCCATCAGTGCAACGAGGATATGGCTCTGATGCGCACAATCCCGGGAATGGTTATCTTAAACCCTTCCGATGATGTTGAGGCAAAAGCGGCAGTTGAAGCTGCTTACCAGCATGAAGGCCCTGTATACCTCAGATTCGGACGTCTCGCTGTTCCGGTGATCAATGACAAACCGGATTATAAATTTGAGATCGGAAAAGGTATTGTTTTGAGAGAAGGCAAGGATGTGACTATTTTTGCCACAGGTCTCTGTGTAAGTGAGACTCTGGCTGCCGCAGATAAACTGGCTGCAGACGGAATCGACGCCAAAGTGGTCAATATCCACACCATCAAACCTCTGGATGAGGAGCTGGTTGTGAAGGCAGCAAAGGAGACCGGCAAAGTGGTTACCGTTGAGGAGCATTCCGTGATCGGAGGTCTGGGCGGAGCTGTTGCAGAAGTCCTGAGCGAGAAAGCGCCGACAAAAATGCTGAGAATCGGTATCAATGATGTATTCGGTGAATCAGGCCCTGCAGTGAAGCTGCTGGAAAAATACGGCATTGACGCAAACGGTATCTATGCCAAAGTAAAAGCATTTGTATAAGAGAGATATGCAGGTACTTGTATAGGCCTTTACAAAAAATAACATATGTTTTAAAATCAGGTTAGAAACCTGGTTAAAGTGAGGGATGTCACCAACAGGCGGCATCCCTTTTTCTAAGGACATAAAGGAGCATGACAGATATGAAGCGTAAGGGGTTGTTCAGAAGAAAGCATTCCCGTGTGAGTACAGTGAAGGATGAGGGGAATGAAGAGTTTTATGAGTGCATAAAGGATCTGGTACATCATCCTTATGTGCTCAGGATGAAGGAGTATCCGCATCACTGTGAGACAAGCTGCTACCAGCACTGCCTGAATGTGGCCTACTATAATTTCCGTATCTGTAAGTTCTTCGGCCTGGATGCCAGGTCAGCGGCCAGAGCAGGAATGCTGCACGATCTGTTCCTGTATGACTGGAGAGGGCACAGGAAGAAGACCGGTGACCCGGTCCACGCCATGACCCATCCCCACACAGCTCTGCATAATGCAAAAAAATACTTCCGGCTCAACAAGCTGGAAGAAGAGATGATTCTCAAGCACATGTTTCCGGTGACCCCGGTTCCGCCCATGCACAGAGAGACATGGATCATTACCCTGACGGATAAATACTGCGGAACCTGTGAGATCGGCAGGTATTACTACCGTGCCTGGTTCCCAAGGGGGATTTATTATATGGCAGTGCGGCTGATGAAAAAGGTGTTTGGGGAGGATTACCATTACCAGGATTATCAGCTCCCCTTTGGTCTGGCAGCAGCGGATTCCGCGGACAGCGGAGTCAATTTCGTCAAGCTGCGCCGGCGTTCCTCCTCCGGATGGAAGAAGGCGAGAAGAGAAGGGCGGCGTGTGCCGAAGTATTGACGGTGTGCGACCAGAATCCCTGAGACGATGGCATCCGCCAGCTCCATGACTGTGGACAGGCGTGTTGTCTGCAGAAGAAAATGCTCAAATGCTCCCGACAAGTTGACAATGCCCGTAATGGATATGTCACCTACCGGGGGCAGTTTCTTTTTTACGCCCAGGCCCGGTTCCAGAGAACCTTGTCCCACTGTGACAAAGCCTTGGTGCTTTTTAGAGCCGAGGGAGGCGTCAATGGCCACGGTCAGGCTGTTGGGGTGTTCTTTTTTTACAGATTCCACGGTCTCCTGGAGGTTCAGGGCATGGACAGGATTGGCAAGGGTGCCGTATATACAGCAGCGGTTCAGATGTTCTTTTGCCAGGCGGTGGCCTATGAGAGGTCCAAGGCTGTCGCCGGTGATGCGGTCGCTTCCAATACAGAGGAAGACAAGTTCTTCAAAATTGCTGTCGGATTTGGCGTATAGTTCGGTAAGCAGAGAGCCGATCTTGTTGCCGGCTCTGTCTGTGCGGCCTTCAATATAGTAAACGGGCGTATCAAGGTGTGTGTCCATATTTTTATCCATCCTTTCTTTCCCCTATTTTGTCCGTTTTTACCTCTCTTTATCCTGTCTTTTTAACGGGATGTTTGTCGTTAAAAAAAGGCATGTACCTTTCTTAATCCGCTAAATTTCGCAGAAGATCCGTGCTATCCTGTTGCCCAAAGGGGTGAATCTTTATGATAGAAATAGTCTACGAAAAAGAAAAACAAAAGCCTGAGGGAAACGAAGGATTCTTCCGCATCCCCAACAACATACGCCAGATAGGAGAAGTCAACGAAACACAAAAAATCTATATAGAAGATTATGCGTACACTTACCTTTGTAGAATCTCTTCCGGGAATTCTTCAAAAGGAAAAGCTGCAATTCTTCTGGGACAGGCCAACTGGAAAGACGGTATTTCCTACCTTTTTGTGAAAAGCGCTGTTGTACTTCCTGACATGGAAATTACTGAAGAACACCTTTCCTTTACCAGGGAAATCTGGAACCACGTGTATGAGAAGAACAAGGAATATTTTCCGGATCAGGAAATTGTGGGATGGTATCTGTCCATTCCCGGATGCTCCATGGAGCTTCACGAAGTCATCTGCCGGACCCATCTGGATCATTTCGGCGGCAATGACAAGGTGCTCATGGTGATGGAACCCCTTGAAAAAGAAGAAGCATTTTACCGATATGAGGACGGAGAACTGTCCAGACAGCCGGGCTTTTATATCTATTATGAAAAAAATGAGCCCATGCAGAATTTCCTCGTGGCCCAGAATGACAAGGCCGAGACGAAAAGTGAACAGGTCAGTGACCAGGCGGTGAAGACATTCCGGAAAAAGGTGGAGACAAAGTCTGAGGGCAAAAAGCAGACAAAGAACACCTCCGTGTTCCGGACTGCCAGCGTGTGCATGATGGTGGCTGTGCTGGCTGTGGGAGTCCTGTACTTAAATGATTATCACAAGCTGAAAAAGACAGAGACAGTCATCTCAAAGCTGGATGATAAGAACAGCGGCAAGGAGCTTGTGGAGACAAAACCGGTCAATGGACTGGTATCCGAGAACCGGAAAAAGGACAGTCAGGATGCGGCAGACGGGGAGGCGGCGGGAACAGACACCGAAGAAACCGATGCCGGCACAGACGGGGCAGCCACCTCCGAATCATCGGATGGAACTTCTGATGGACAGAAGGATACAGACGGAAAAAAAGACGATGCAAAGGATCCGGATGCGGATGACGGAGCTTCAGAGAAAAAGACGGACAGCGGCAGCGATGCATCAGGGACAGATGCAGAGGATGACAGCAAAAACAGTCCTGCCGATGCGAAGGACAGCGATGACGGGGATTCCGGCCAGACAGCAGGCTCCACACACCAGTCCTACACCATTCACGAGGGCGACACCATAACAAGTATCAGCATGAGATATTATGGCAACAGCTCTAAGATCAAGGAAATCTGTGCGCTGAACGGCCTGTCACCGGAAGATTTTATTTTCCCGGGACAAAAAATTTTACTCCCGTAGAATTTTGTGCTATAATAGCCGAAAACAGTTACAGATTCGATAAGGAAGAGTGAATGGAAGACAATAAGACAAACGAAAAAAGAAAAAAGAAATCCCGCAGGCGCAGACGACAGCAGTTAAAACGCATACTGATCGCTGCCCTGGTGGTCATAGCAGTTATTATTATCGCTGTAGTGGTGATACAGCGCAGGACTTATCACAAGTATTCCGTACTGTCCTCAGCCAAGAACGAGGACGTGCAGTCAGCCGGATATGTAAAGCTGGGGGACTGTGTTCTCAAGTACGCGTCAGACGGTGCGTCCCTGCTGAATCAGAAGCAGGAGACAGTCTGGAAGCAGAGCTATGAGATGACAGACCCTGTGGCGGATGTCCGGGATGAGACAGCGGTTGTGGCGGACAAGGAAGGCACGCTGATGTATATTTTCAGGAAGGACGCCCCTGTGGGAGCTGTGGAGACCAGCATGCCCATTCTAAAGGCAAGGGTGGCCCAGAGCGGTGTGGTGGCAGCTATTCTCCGGGATGGAGAGAAGACATGGATTGATTTCTATGCCACGGACGGCAGCCTGATCGCAGAAAACCAGACCAGAATAGACAGCCCCGGATATCCGGTGGATTTGGCAGTTTCCCCTGACGGAAAGCTGATCATGATCTCCTATCTCTATGTGGAGAACGGGCAGACGACCAGTTACGTGGCCTTTTATAATTTCGGGGACGAAGGGCAGGGTGAGATTGACAATATAGTCGCCGGATTTACATATGAGGGCGTGGTGGTTCCCCAGGTAGTATATTTGGAAGGCGGCGTTTCAGCAGCTTTCAGGGATGACGGTTTCTCCATATACGAAGGGAGCAGCGTTCCCAGGGAGAAGACGAATAAGAAGATCAAAACAGACATAGTCAGCACATTCTGCAATGAAAAATATGTGGGACTTGTTTTCAAAAGTGACGGCAAGGATGACAAATACACTATGACATTGTATGACCTTACCGGAAAAGAAAAGTTCAGCCGCAGCTTCAATATGGAATATAAGAATATCCGCATCAGCGATGATATGATCATCATGAACAATGACAGCCAGGTATCCATGTATTCCCTCAGCGGAATCGAGAAGTTCAATGGAAATATGGATGAGGGTGTCATCAAAGATATTTTTAAAATCGGCTCCAACCGCTACATTCTCGTGTCTGAGAATGGCATCAAGACAATTAAATTAAAATAGCAGAAATAATGTGGAGCTGCCGGCGGTTACGCGGCAGCTTCGTTTGTTGCCGGGCATGCAGTGAAAAGTAACCATCGTTTATCTTAAAGATTTACACAGGAGAAAATTATGAATTGGCTTAATATTATTGTACTTGCCGTATTTGTTCTATGTATTATGAATGGTATACGCAGAGGGTTTATCAGGACGATTGCAGCTATGTTCTCTATTCTTGTGAGCATGGTGCTGGTTTATTTCCTGAACCCCTATGTGGTGGATTTTGTGGAAGAGAAGACACCGATCTATGACACGATCGAGGAAAAATGCAGTGAATCCATAGCCGCAGGGCTGGAGGGAGAACTTGGGGAACAGAGTCAGACCGCGTTCATTGAAGAACTTCCTCTCCCGGAGAGTATAAAAAGTATGTTAAAGGAGAGCGGGGGATCCTACGGGGATTCACTGGCAGACGCCTTTGCCGGTTATCTCTCCGCCTCCATTGCCCATATGATCGTCAACAGCCTGTCCTTTCTGGTCACGTTTTTTGTGGTGTCCCTGATCCTGCGGTTTGCGGTGGCAGCTCTTGACAGCATTTTCAGCCTGCCGGTGCTGAGCCTGTTAAACCGCACGGCCGGAGCGGCTGCCGGATGTGTGCAGGGGCTTCTCATTGTATGGGTGTTCTTCCTGGTGATCACCCTGTTCTGGAGCACTGACTGGGGACGGACAGCCGTGGAGATGGCAAAGGAGAATCCCATTACAAAATGGCTCTACGATTCCAATCTGCTTCTCAAATTCGTGTCAGGATTTTTGAAAATATAAAGGAGTTTTACATATGGTCAGGATAAAGGATATTGCAAAAGAGGCCGGGGTGAGCCCAACCACAGTCTCCAATGTTATTCACGGAAATACAAAAAAAGTTTCCAAAGCCAATATTGATAAGATCCAGAAGATTCTGGAAAAAAACCAGTACATTCCAAGTATGAGTGCCCTTATGCTGGCGGAGAACCGTTCCAGGCTCATAGGCGTGCTGATCGGGGAGCGGGAAGGAAAGCGCAGAAGCATTGCCTCTGACCCTTTTACCAGCGTTATCCTCAACTCTCTGGAACTGGAGATATACAGACAGAATTATTATATGCTTTTCCATCTGGCAAATTCCCAGGAGGAAAGCTGGAAACTGGCTGCCACCTGGAAAGTGGAGGGGCTGATCACTCTGGGCCTGTCCTCAGAGGAGAACCTGGAGTTAAGTGAGAAGTGCCAGATCCCTCTTGTGAGCATTGACAATTATTACGGGGAGAAAAAGGTTGCCAACATCGGCCTGCAGGACTTTGAAGGGGGGTATGCCATGGGGAAATTCCTGGCAGAACAGGGACATAAGAATATCCTCTTCCTTGCAGACAATGATGTGGGCGTGGATCATGAGCGTTGGCTGGGCGTTCAAAAGGCAGTGGAAGAGCACGGGGCAGAAGGCGCCGCGGCAGGGCGCAGAATCATGCCGGAGAACCGGGAACTGCGGAAAGCGTGGCTGGAAGACAGCCTGGAGGATTTAAAGAGCCGTGATGTGCTCTTTTTTGCATCTGATTTTTATGCTCTGGAGGCCATTCATTTCCTCCAGGACAAGGGTGTGGATATTCCGGGGGATGTGTCTGTGGCCGGATTTGACGACAGCCCCTATGCGGAGATCTGCAGACCGGAGATAACCACTGTCCGGCAGAATATCATGAAGAAGGGCCAGGAGGCTGTAAAAAGGCTGATATGCCTGATTCAGGAGGAGGAATTTAAGGGGCAGGAGAGGCTTCCCGTGGAGGTTGTGGTCCGGGATTCCGTGAAACAAAAGCCCTTATAGTAAAATTCTACAAAAAAAGTATATGCCAGTTGTCTAAAAAGACGTTTTGCGCAAAACCTATTGTACTGTTTCCGTCTTGTTGCTATAATTTGTGACAGATAGAAAAGGTTTTGCGCAAAACGTCTTTTGTTTTTGCTGAGTGAAAGGAGAAACATATGAAAAACAGATTGTTAGCCGCTGCCGCTCTTGCGGGCTGTGCTCTGCTGATGACAGGCTGCGGACAGAAGGAAGAAAACCACCTGGAAATTTTCTCTACCAAGATGGAGAATCAGGCGATTCTGCAGTCTTTTATTGATGAATACACACAGGAACACCCTGATGTGACCATTGAATTCAACTCTCCGCCGGACGCGTCCACTGTGCTTAGGACCAAGCTTACCAAGAACCGTGTGCCGGACATTATTTTCATGGGAGGAGACATGACTTTCCGTGATATGTCCGAGGCGGAAATCCTCATGGATCTAAGTGATATGGAAGAGGCTGACCGGATCAAGGATGCCTACAAAGAGCAGGTCTATAACCTGAATCCTGACCAGGAGGAAAAGCTCTATGGTCTGCCCTATGCCACAAACGCAGAGGGGATCATCTACAATGTGGATATTTTCAAGGAACAGGGGCTTGAGATCCCCGAGACCTGGGATGAGCTGATGGATGTGTGTGAAAAGCTTGAAAGCGCGGGAATCCAGCCCTTTTATTTCACTTTAAAGGATTCCTGGACAGGCGGCCCGCTGTGGATCCCTATGACATATGACCTGGCGGGAATGGACTTTTTCCTGGACAGAAGAGAGGGAAAGACCACATTTCTGGGTACTCACGAGGAGGCGGCTGAGAAGATTCTGACACTCACCGGGTACGGACAGAAGGACCTTCTGGGTAAGGGCTATGATGACGGAAATATTGACTTTGCCAACGGCAAGGCAGCCATGATGTTCCAGGGAAACTGGGCGATACCCAATATCCAGAAAGCCAATCCTGATGTGAATCTGGACATGTTTGCCCTTCCGGTCACAAACGATGAGAGCAAAAACGCCATTATTTCCGGTATTGATGTAATGCCGACCATCTATAAGGAAACCAAGGAGGAAGAGCTGGCGAAAGATTTCATAAGCTTTATCTTCCGGGATGACAAAGTAAAGGCATATATTGAAGATCAGTTTGCATTTCCCTCTGTGGACACGGTAGTGCAGGATAATGCAAGCGTGGCAGGTGTCGCAGAGAAATTCGCTCAGGGAAATATCGGAGATTTCGCGGACCATTATTACCCCACCGGCTTTGATTTTACGGTGACACTGCAGACCTTTGTGAGCAAGCAGGGAGATGTGGAAGAATTTTTAAAGAAACTGGATAAAGAATACGACAAATACAACAGTTTTTAGGGGGATGAATCATGAAAAAGAACAGAGCTTATATGGTGATCATCATACCAATGCTGGTACTGTTTTTCACCTTTCACACATTTTCCTTTTTAAAAGGAATTTTCTACAGCTTTACAGACTGGAAGGGGTACGGAACCTGGGATTTCGTAGGTCTTACCAACTATCTGAAACTGTGGGGGGACGAGGCTATCGGAGATGCCTACAAGTTTACCTTTAAATACGCCATCTGTGCAACCATCCTGGTCAATATCATAAGTCTTTTGCTGGCACTTGCGCTCAATGCGAAAATCAAATGCAAGAATGCACTGAAGGCCATATATTTCCTTCCTTATATGCTCAGTGCACTGATCGTCAGCTTTGTATTTAACTTTATTTTCTCCAATGTTCTGCCGGATCTGGGACAGAAGATGGGAATCGGATTTTTGAGCAGTAATATTCTGGGGCAGGAGAATCTGGCCTGGGTCGGTATTCTGGTGGTAGGTGTATGGCAGGCAGTGGCCTTTAATACCATCATCTATATGTCAGGACTGCAGACGGTCGACACAGATATCTATGAGGCCAGCAGCATTGACGGGGCAGGCAGATGGACGACCTTCTGGAAGATGACCTTCCCGCTGATCGCACCGTTTTTCACCATCAACATGGTACTCTGTGTGAAGAACTTCCTCATGGTATTTGACCAGATCATCGCCATGACAAACGGCGGGCCGGGTACCTCCACACAGTCCATTTCCGTGCTTATTTACAAACAGGGATTTTCAGGTGCCCAGTATGCATACCAGTCAGCCAATGCGGTGATTTTCTTCATTGTCATAGCTGTGATTTCACTGTTCCAGACAAGAGTTTTAGAGAAGAGGGAGGCGTAAGATATGTTGAAGAACAAGAAAAGCAGTACCATACTCACAATCGTTCTGTTTGCGCTTGCGGCGGTTACGATTCTGTTTCCGCTCTATATCACAGTAGTCATCGCTCTGAAAACACCGGAGCAGATCGCCCAGTCTGTGCTGGCATTCCCCAACAAGCTGCATTTTGAGAACTTTCTGACAGCTATTGAGAAGACAAATTTTTCGTTACATTTAGAAATACACTGATCATTACAGTGGTATCAGTTGCCGGGACCATTGTGACAAACTCCTTTATGGCGTTTGCCATTACAAGGAACAGGGGCAGGAAGTTATATGATTTTATTTACTATTTCCTGATCAGTGCCATGTTTATTCCGTTTAATATTATCATGCTGCCGCTGGTTAAGCAGGTGAGTTTTTTCCATATGGATAATGTGCCGGGGCTGATCATACTGTACATTGTCATGGGCCTTCCCATGAATATTTTCCTGTATTCCGGCTATATCAAGTCCATTCCAACGGCGCTTGATGAAGCGGCGACCATTGACGGTGCCAATACCTTCCAGATGTTTTACAAGGTCATTTTCCCAACCCTGAAGCCCATGAATGCCACAGTGGCAATCCTTACCTTCCTGTGGTGCTGGAATGACTTTACCATGCCCCTGGTCATCATCAGCGATCAGAAGAACCAGACGCTGCAGCTTGCGCAGTATGTGTTCAAGGGCGAATTTGCAACCGACTACAGCCTGGCCTTTGCGTCATACCTGCTGGCCCTTCTGCCCATTGTGATCTTCTATCTCTTTGCGCAGAAACAGGTTATCAGCGGTGTTACCAACGGTGCAGTGAAAGCATAAAATAAAAAGGAGACTGAATAATGAAAAAAGCATGGTGGAAAGAAAGTGTAGTTTATCAGGTATATCCCAGGAGCTTCTGCGACAGCAACGGAGACGGAATCGGAGATATCAATGGTATTACAAGTAAACTGGATTATTTGAAGGAGCTGGGGATCAATGTGATCTGGCTCTCCCCGGTGTACCAGTCACCAAATGATGACAATGGCTATGATATCAGTGACTATCAGGCGATCATGAAAGAATTCGGTACTATGGAGGATTTCGACAGGATGCTGGAGGAAGCTCACGCCAGGGGTATCAAGATTGTTATGGACCTGGTGGTGAACCATACTTCGGATGAACACGCATGGTTTATGGAGAGCAGAAAGTCTAAGGATAATCCGTACCGTGATTATTATATCTGGCGTGAAGGAAAAGACGGAAAAGAACCAAATAACTGGGGGTCTGTTTTCAATGGCCCTGCCTGGGAATATGACGGAAACACAGATATGTACTATTTACATATGTTCTCCAAAAAGCAGCCGGACCTGAACTGGGAGAACCCCAAAGTGCGCGATGAAGTATTTTCCATGATGAACTGGTGGTGCCAGAAGGGCATTGACGGTTTCCGTATGGATGTTATCAGCATGATCTCCAAGGCAGAGGGGCTTCCTGACGGGGAGGTACGTGACGGCCTCCACGGAGACGCGTCCCCATATGTACAGAATGGCCCTCATGTCCACGAATATCTGCAGGAGATGAACCGGAAGGTACTGTCAAAATATGATCTGCTCACCGTTGGGGAGTGTGCCGGCGTTACTGTTGAGGAAGCAAAGAAATATGCCTCAGAAAAAGGTACAGAGTTAAGTATGGTATTCCAGTTTGAACATATGGGACTGGACGGCGGAGAATTTTCCAAATGGAGCGATAGAAAGATAAAGCTCACAGAACTGAAAGAAAACCTAACGAAATGGCAGAATGAACTGGAGGGATCAGCCTGGAACAGTCTGTTTTGGTCCAATCATGACCAGCCCAGAATCGTTTCCAGATTTGGAAATGACAGTGTGCGTTACCGCGAGGTCTCTGCTAAAATGCTGGCTACCTGTCTGCACATGATGCAGGGAACCCCATATGTGTACCAGGGCGAAGAACTGGGTATGACAAATATGGAGTTTAACACGGTAGAGGATTTCTGCGATATTGAGAGTATCAATGCATATCACGAATATGTGGACAGCGGTAAAATAGACGGGGAGACCATGATGCGGTATCTGCGTTATAAGAGCAGGGATAACTCAAGAACACCCATGCAGTGGAACGCAGATGTGAATGCAGGATTTTCCACAGGTACTCCCTGGATGAGGGTGAACCCGAACTATGAGGATATCAATGCGGAGGAGCAGGTGAAACGCGCAGATTCTGTATTCTCCTATTATAAGGAACTGATCCGCCTGAGAAGGGAAAAGGAGATCATTGTCTACGGCCATTATGAACTGCTGATGCCGGAAGATGAAAAGCTTTTTGTGTATACGCGCAGTCTGGACAATGAGAAGCTTCTTGTTATCTGCAATTTCTCAGAAGAGGAAGCCGTTTACTGTGTGCCGGAAGAATTTGCGGGCAAAAAGGTGCTGATCGGCAACTATGAGGGGCAGGAAGCTGCCCACAGCATCAGGCTGAGACCTTACGAAGCTTTGGTGATTGAAAAATAAGGGATGGATCTGTAATCCATACAGACAGAACAGCGGAGATTTCGGTGCATATACGCAGCCGGAACCTCCGCTCTTTATATATCACCGGACAGCCCAGAGTGTGTTTGAAAATTACTTTCGGCAAAGTGTGGCGCACAGCATGCCGAAAGCAATTCTCATATACATCGTTGGCAGGCAGAGATTGTTATCTATGAAAACATACGCTGAAATATCTCTTTGCACGCGTTAAAGCTGCAGGTTCATGTGCAGAACGTTATTTCTACTTATAACACCTCCATAGCTTTTCTGTTTCATTATAGGCAGCAAATCGGTGTCATATACGATATGGGAATGCATGTGACCATCTTTTTATGCGGCAGCATAGGGGCACATTTGAATTTTAGATGTATCCAGGGGGGCGGTTTTGAAGATGGAGAAGAACAGGGGCACAGCAATGATAAGAAAAGGAATGTGGATGCCAATGCGAGTTTTCGATTTTCGAATAGCAGCTTGGGTTCTGAGCCGGATTTTTCTGCAGAAGCGAACATGAGAAAGGGATTGGAATTATCGGCATTCTTTTCGGGTCAATCCAGTCACGAGAACAGTGATGGGGCTGCAGAAAGTATTCACGGCGGCAGATATTAAGGCGAAGTATCTGCCAAGCCACAGGTAAATTGACTCCTTTTTTGGAAAAATAGGAAGTATTATGGAATGGAGTGGAAAAACATGGAAATTACCTGAAAAAATTGTTGTTTAGTTATTGACATATTTGACAGATAATGCTATTATAAAAGCCTACCGGCGAGCTCCGGTGGCTATTTTTACTGGTTTTAGAAATAAAAGTAAAAATATGTTGACAAGAGATAGAAGATATGATATTCTATCAAAGTTGCCGCTGAGACAGATGGTTAACAACTTCAAAGAAATTTGAAAAAGTTGTTGACAGACAGCGAAAGATGTGATAATCTATTATAGCTGTCGCGAGAAAAAAGTGACAACAACTGCTGGAAACATTAGTTTTCAGAAAGCTACTGATTTCAAAACATTTAATTAAAAAGTTTTGAAAAAAGTTAAAAAAGTTCTTGACAGGCTCGAAACGATATGATAAAATATCAAAGCTGTCAAAAACTGACAGGAACCTTGATAACTGAACAGTGAAACACATGAATCG
>NZ_JBBMFP010000022.1:0-98513 GCF_040095955.1 Blautia caccae
TGGTGATTTGGACATAAAAATACCTCCTAAGTAGCTTTTGGTTATTTCCATTGTCTACTTAAGAGGTATCATATCACTTCTTCTTTGCCGGCTTTTTCTTCAGTTTCAATTCTATCCCCTGTTTGGCGGCTGCTGCCTGGAAAAGTTTTGCCGCAAAGGAAGCTCTCTCTTTTTCCGAAAGCTCATCCAGGCCTTCTATACCTGCAATTTCCTTCATCACATTTCTGATATCCTGCAGTTCCAGAAGATTCACTGCCACACAGTAAAAATTTTTCTTTCTTCCGTCATTATAATGCTCCAAAAGATATCTTAAAATCTCCGCTTTCTCTGCCTGCTCTTCCCCGTATGCCCTGCTTCCCGCCTCCTCTGCCTTCTGCATATCTCTTTTCATGTGGCGGTGTGTGATAAAACTGTCGTATTCGTCAATCCCGTCATATCTGCTGCAGGGGTATTCCCCGCACTGGTGACAGTATTCTACTTTGTCATGCTCCAGACTGCATCTGGCAATGGCACAGGACTGATTTCCTTCGCCGCCTCCGCAGCCGGGGCAGTACCCGCCAATCTGCATCGGACACAGCATACAGTTCAGCCCGCACAGGGAAAACATCCTGTCCTCCCTTTGAAATCCCTTCATCTTATATCCTCCTCTTTTGCCCTCTTCCTATCTCCTCCGGTATACCAGATCCGTCATGCCGTTATAACTCTCAGCGGAAATAAAACGAAGCTGCAGCTCCGGATTCTCCCCGTCAAACAGACGGATGCCTTTTCCCAAAATCACGGGAATCACTGTGATCCAGTAACAGTCAATTCGGTCCTTCCGAATCAACTGACCGGCTGTCTCTGCTCCTCCGCAGATCCAGATATCCTTTCCCGGCTGCTCCTTCAGGCGCTCCACAAGATCCTCGGGGGCTTCATCCGTGAAAGAGATTCCCGGCTTATCCGGAATCTCCTTATGGGTAAACACACAGGTATGCATCCCCTCATAGGCCCATTTGTCCGGTGAAAGCTCAGTAACGATCTGGTGATACGTTGTATATCCCATGAGCACCGTGTCCACGGTCCTGATAAATTCCGGGTAACTGCCCTCCTCCAGGCCGTCCGGATGCTGCTCTGTCAGCCAGCCCACACCTCCGTCCGGCGCCGCGATGAACCCATCAAGACTTTCCGCAATATATAATACTGTTTTCCTCAAAGTGCTCTCCTTTCTGCCGCCTAAAATCCTTTTTTCTTCAGTCCCATGATTTTTACTGCTGTCCAAATCATACCAGATATGAGCAGAATAATAAATGCCGTACTGCATTTATTTACAGAAAAACAAGATTCCCCCGCGAACATTGCCGTCACATCCGATATGGGAGGAACCACCCATAAAAGAACAGCCAGCACCGGAACATTTTTCAGTATGGCCGCCTTGGTTACCGCTGTGACTGCCAGCAGAAATGTAAATAGGATGGCTGTTTTCCTGTTCCTGTTCAATCCGGGATGTGAGATTTCTCCCATCGCGCCTCCCAAAAAGGCACTTACGGACATAAGCGGGAAACCGTACAGCAGGTCAGCCGCCTTAAGCGGCCGTTCAAAAAGCTGCCCCCGGCTGCACAGATCCATGATCACAGGAAAGAGAATGGCTATGGCACTGCTTATCATTCCAATCAGAAACAGGAAACATGCATGGCTGCTATAATATTTCCAGGCACTCTGTACCCGCAGGATCAATATCTGTTCTGAAACCTCATGTTCCATGTCACAGGCCGTAACCCCGATCCACACCATGAGCAGGAATAAAAATACGCAGGAAACCATCAGACTGTCCACCACCCCCACAGGTCTGGAGGAATAGATACTGTACAGTAAGATCATAAGTACAGCAAAGGGCATGGCAAACCTGCTTGTGCTGAAATACTGCTGCATCTGATATTTTACTAATCCGCTAAACCTGCGCATCACTCATCCCCCTCAGTTTCCATCCGTGCCGAATCATCTCCACTATCATCCGGCTGCTCTCATGCTCCGGAATCCTTGCTCTGCAGCCCTTTCCCGCTATCTGGATATACGGCCGGTATTCTTCCGGCCAAGAAGCATTTTCCTGTCTTTCAAACCACAGGATGTATTCTTTGGCGAAAAGCCCTGCAGTTATGTCAACCTCATTCACCTGCCCGTGTCCCACAGCCATTACTGTATCCGACAGACTTTCAACCAGATATTTTTCATGGCAGGACATGAGAAGCGTTACCTTTTCCGCTCTGAGGGCATTCATTTTCTGAATAAATACCATCTGGGAATCCATATCCTGTCCCGACAGCGGCTCATCCAACAGCAGCACCTGTGGTCTCCGCAGAAGAGCCTGTATTACACCAATCTTCTGCAAGGTACCCTTTGACAGATCTTTCATGGAGGTATGTACCATCTCCGTCAGGAAAAAATCAGCAAACAATTTTTCGCATCTGTCCGCCAGAACCTTCCCGGGTATCCCGTCTATCTCCCCCATTCTCTTCAGATACTGCCATGCCGTTAGATTCATCTTCGGAAAACGTTCCGGCACGTAGTGAAACAGCAGTTTTTCCCTGTAAACCACCTTCCCGCCGGAAGGTCTTACAAGCCCGGCGATAATTTTGAGCATGGTGCTTTTTCCGCTGCCGTTATGCCCCGTAAACGCAATGGACTGCCCTTCGTATATGGACAGGTCGACCTGATCCAGGATCTGTTTATGGTTATATACCTTTGAAATTTGATTCAATTTGATGATCTCTCTCATCTGCCCTCCTCAATGTGTGACCATCACTTTGCCGGCAATGTCACTTTTCCTGATTATATGATTTTTCCCGTCTGCCGCCTGCCGATTATCCTCCAGCACAAAATATTCATTTTCTCCAAGCTCTGTCAGCTCCATGGAACAGTCCCCGGGATACGTTCCGGATTCCTCATATAACCGGCCGTCTATGTACACGCTGCCCTGTTTTAACTCCACCTGCTCTCCCGGAAGCCCGATCACTCTGGTGATATAGAAAACTCCGTCTCTCTCGTATACAAGGATATCCCTGCGGCATGGTGCACCCGTTTTGTACGCCCATTTATTCATGATATAAGTCTCCCGGTCTCTGACTGTGGGCGCCATGCAGTCCCCTGAGACAATAGCTCTCTGAAACATGCTGGTTGTTACAATAAAAATACCCATACATAACAAAAGGACAAGACCTGCGGCCCCTAAGCGTCTGTGATGGATGCGCTTTGCAATCTTTCGGTACCGCATCCTCTCTTCAGTTTCCTCCTCCCGGTCGGGCTCCACTCCCTTCATCTCTTCATAATACGCCCTGCACGCCCCGCACTGCCTCAAATGTCCGCTGACCAGTTCCTCTGTCTCCCGGCTCAAAGCCCCGTCTTCATAGAGGGGCAGCAAATCCTTAACCGCCGGACAAAAACTTTTATCTGTCATCCCCATATTCCTCCATTCTACCGCGGATCATATTTTTCCCCCGGTGATAAATCACTTTCGCTGAATTTTCCTTTATCCCCATGATCTCAGCAATCTCGTGAAAGGACATATCAAAAAACAGGCGGTAAATCAGTACCTCCCTGTATTTTCCTTTCATTTCCATGATTTCCTGCACCGCACGGGTATACAGCTCCCTCTGTTCCGCTTTCTCCTCCATGCCCGGAAATCCACCACCCTTTAAAAGCTCAGATTCAATCCCCGAAAACTCCACTGTGACAGGATTCTTCTTATAATATCTGCGGCAGACATTTTTCGCAATTCCGCAGATCCAGGTGAGAATACCGGAATCTCCTTTGTATTTCGGAAGTGAAAGGTATACCTGAAAAAAGGTCTCCTGGGTCAGTTCATCTGCCAGGTCCGCATTGGAGTTGGTGAGTTTCAGCAAAAAGTGGTAGACATACCGGCTATATTTTTCGTACAGTTCCTGAAATTCCTGCATATTCCCACCCCCTCTTCTAATTAGTACCTGTTCTTCCAAAATGGTTACAAAAAATCACAAAAGGCAGGTTTTGCCGATTCGGTTAGAACCGCAGAACCTGCCCGTAAAAATATCCCTTAATGATCACTGCCGTGAATCGGCGCCGTGCCTGTTTCTGTGGCGCAGACAGACCATGATCGCAGCGGCTGTGGCCACCGCCAGTATCATAAACGGCAGTTGCGTGCCAGCAATCCCTGTGTATAATCCCGCATCCGGCGGTTGCATTTAGGGGAAATGCCGTTATTTCAACTTAGGAAGTATCTCATTCAGAACCCGAGCGGCTTCATTCAGCCGCTGCAGCTCCTCTTCTGTAAGCTGCTCCTCCAGCATCTGTATAAAGACCCTGTTTTTCAGATAATACTCATCCAGATAAGCGGAGGCCTTCGGCGTAAGCTGAATCCGGACAGACCTTCTGTCCCTCTCATTGCTCACACGCTCCACGAACTGATATTCACTCAGCTTGTCGATCAGCTTGGTGACCTGCTGCTTGGGCACTTTCAGTTCCCGGGCCAGATTTGTCATGGTAATGGCACCGCACCTCTTCACGGTTTCCAGACAGTAATAGGTTTCCAGGCTCATCTCCCGGTTCAGTGTGTCCTTAAATGGTTTGATCAGCTTGGCATGCCAGTTAGGCATCACAAGCAGCAGATTTTGAACAAATTGTTCCGATATCTTTTCAGTCTTCATCCTTTTTCTCCCCGTTGACAAATATATGGAATCGTGCTATTCTAATAAATTAGTAAACAAAATATGACTATCATATTTATATTACAATATATATTGATTTTGTAACAGCAGTTTTTACACGTTAAAAGAATCAGAAAAGGAGACGCAGACATATATGTCAAAAAGTAAACGGAACATAACGAATGTGATAAAAGATAACTTTCGTTTCAGCACACTGAGTTTTATCTTCATCATTTTCTATGTGAACATATTTCAAATTTTATTCGGCCCCGAAAACTCCATTGTGGGTGTCATCTTTACCATCATGATGTCAGCCTCCATGGTGCGTGACCTGACTGCCACACCCTTCCGGCATCTTTTCATTCAGGCGCTGGTACTTGTCTGGATGGCGGCTGCCGCATTCTGGGTCAGCACATTACCCGCTCCTCTGTCCTTTGTCATTAATTTTATCACATTATTGGTAATTTTGTATGCTTTTACATATGAATATTCAAATCATATATATTTTCCTTATATTTTATCTTATTTATTCCTTATATTTATTTCTCCGGTAAATGCACCGCAGCTTCCGAAAAGAATGCTGGGTATGGCAGCCGGCGCTGTGTCTATTATGCTGTATCAGTGGATCATGGGAAGAAAAAGAGTGGTGGAGACTGCAAAAGATGTGCTGACTGAAATGATCGATGACATCTCTCTACTCATTGCCAATCGGCTGGGCGAGACAGAGGAGGAACCGAATCCTGCGGATATTCGCAGCAAGCTCTGCCGTCTCGGCAGAACCGTATACGAGCGCAGGAAAAAAGTCATGTGTGTGTCCGACGCCAGCTTCTCCATGATCGCCGCGGGACGTGGACTGGAACACCTGCTGATGCTGGTCCATGAACTGCCGGAGAAACTGTCTGACCGGGAAACGGCGATTCTGCTGTACACCTCTGACCAGCTTAAATCCTTCCGCGCCTTTCTGCAGAGGGATACCGTAAAACTTCCTCTCCCCGTTTTCTCTGATTTTCCTGACAGCGGAGACAGTAAAACAGACCGTCTGTTCCGCAGCACCCTGCAGTATACACAGGACAGACTCCTGCACATGACTGACCCGCTGAACAAAACACATTACAGGAAAACCGCCCTCTCCTTTAAGGTGCGTCTGCAGGCAGCGCTTGATCTGAGCCCTGTAAGAGCCGTCTATGCCTTCCGTACCGCGCTTGTTTTGTCCTGCGCCACCCTGCTTGTACAGTATCTCGGCCTGCCTCACGGCAAATGGCTTCTGTTTACCCTGGCCTCTGTCTCCCTGCCCTACGCAGACGATGTTCCCGCCAAAATGAAAAAGCGTATACTCGCCACCATAACCGGCGGTATCTTATCTGTTGTGATCTATTCTCTGATCCCGTCCCCAGCCGGACGGACGGCTGCCATGATGCTCTCGGGATACCTGTCCTTTTATTTTACGGATTACAGGGAAACCTTCGCCTGCTCCACCATAGGTGCCCTGGGAGGCGCTGTCTTTATGGGCAGTTTCGGTTTTCAGGCTGTGGGCAGTATGTTCCTGATCCGGCTTGGCTACATTCTGGCAGGAGCAGCCGCGGCCTATATATTGAACTGCATTATCCTCCCTTACAGCCGCGCCAAAGCAACGAGGCAGTTATGGAAAAAATATAAATCCGTCACGGAACTTCTGGATAAAATATGCCGCTCCGAATCCATGGACTCCCAGCTCTATTACCATCTGGTCATCCAGGCCTATCTGCTGGAAGAAAAATTATCTCAAAACGCGGATTTGGAAAAGTGGAAAGAATTTCCCGGACTTCTGACCATTTATCAGGAAAAGATACGAAAGGCTCACAGAAAACTGATCGCGGGGCGGACAAATGCCCCTGTATTTGAAGGCGGACACCTTAGTTAGGTGCCGCCTTTACATATGAATATCCCAATCATATATTGGATAGACCTGCTTCCAAAGACACTTCTCAATCCAGCCAGAAATCCCCTGACATCTCCAGCATTTTTTCCGCTGCGCCAGGACCATAAGTCCCCGGTTCATATTCATAGACGGGAAGATTCTTTTCATGATACCTCTTCCGTATGTCATCTACATATTTCCAGCTCGCCTCGATCTGATCCCACTGGGAGAACCAGAACCGCTCTCCTCTGACACAGGCACCCAGCAGCCTCTCATATGCTTCCGGTGTGTTCATCTGGTTGATGAAGGAACAGCTCTGGCAGAAATCCATTTTTGCCTGGGCAATCTCATCCTCCTCGCCGGGCTTTTTAATATTGAACTGCAGATAAACGCCCTCTGTGGGCTGTATCTTAATGTTCAAAATATTAGACTCCACCTGAGGCGCGGCGGATTTAAATACCACAAGGACCTGCATCTCCCGATGTCCCAGCTTCTTTCCGGTACGAATGTAAAAAGGCATGCCCCTCCATCTGTCATTATCCAGAAAGACCTTCAGGGCAGCATAGGTCTCGGTCACGGAATCCTCTGCCACCGCTTTCTCTTCCCGGTATCCCCTGTACTGCCCCAGGACCAGACTGTCCTCAATATTTTCCGGCGTATGCAGGGAGGACAGCACACGGATCTGTTCCCTGTGCATCTCCTCTCCTGCCAGCATCAGTTCCCCGGGCTGTTCCATGGCTACAATGGAAAGTATCTGAAACAGATGATTCTGCACCATATCCTTCATGGCTCCGCTGTGGTCATAGTATCCGCCCCTGGTCTCCACGCCCACTTCCTCCAGGGCTGAAATCTGTATGCATTCTATGTGCTCTGCATCCCACACACCTGAAAAAATAGGGTTGGCAAACCGTATGGTCTGTATATTCCGCACCATTTCCTTTCCCAGATAATGATCGATCCGGTAAATATGATCCGGATGGAAGAAATGCTCCATTTTCTCGTTCAGCTCTTTTGCTGCCGCCAGATTTTCACCGAAGGGCTTCTCCAGCACCACTTTTCCCCGGCAGGCATGCTCCACATGGACAAGCCCTGTCACAATGGAAGAGAAAAATCTGGGTGCTACTGCAAAATAGAAAATATGGCTGCCTGCCTCCATCTCTTTATAAAATGCATTGAGCTGTGCATAGGCCTCCTCATCTGTAAAGTCCATTTTATAGTAGAAAATCCCTGCTGCCAGCCTGTCATAATCCTGCTCCGTGTAGGGAAGGCGGGCAAACTTTTCCACCCAGTCCCTGGCGATCATCCGGTACTGCTCACTGGTATAGTCCCTTCTGCCGATGATGATCACCTGTCCCACGGATTCTGTTTTATTGGAAACCGACATATTGTAGAGTGCCGGAAGCAATTTTCGAAACGTCAGATCACCGGTCCCTCCGAAAATAGTAAACGTAAGTTTTTTATTCATATCCCTGCCCCCATTCATGGTGGAAAGTGCCTTCCCTGTCAGTCCGCTCATAGGTATGGGCACCAAAACAGTCCCTCTGTGCCTGAATCAGATTGGCCCCCACGGGCATTCCCCGGAATGCATCCAGATAAGCAGCGGCCTGGCTCATGGCCGGCATGGGAATGCCTGACAGGATACCGCAGGAAAGCACTTTTCGCAGGCTATCCTGGTTTCTGCTGATCTTATCCAGGAAAAATTCATCCAGGATCAGGTTGTTAAGTTTCGGATTCTTCTCAAATGCTCTTGTGATGTCATTTAAAAACTCTGCCTGGATAATACAGCCGGCGCGGAATATAGCCGCGATCCTTCCGAAATCCAGATTCCATCCGTATTCCGCGGAGGCATGAAAGAGCAGGTCAAATCCCTGTGCATAGGCCACGATCTTGGCCGCATAAAGCCCTTCCCTGACCAGATTTGCAAATGCCTCCTTCCGGGAGTCTGTTTTTGGCACCGCCTCCGTAATTTGGGGACCCGGGATGACTTTTTTCGCCTCGGCGCGCTGTTCCAGCCGGTTTGACATAATCCTTGCATTGCAGGCCGCGGTGATCATGGACACATTCACGCCCTGTTTCAGGGATTCCAGACTTGTCCACCTTCCGGTGCCTTTCTGCCCGGCACTGTCCACAATGTAATCCACAAGCTGTCCCTCTGAAAAATCGTCTGCCTCCCCGAAGATGCCCGCTGTAATGCCGATAAGGAAACTTTTTAATTCTCCTTTATTCCATTTTGAAAATTCCTCTGCCAGCTCCTGATTGTTAAACCCGCCTGCGTATTTTAAGAGCAGGTAAGCCTCTGCGATGAGCTGCATATCCGCGTACTCGATTCCGTTGTGCACCATTTTCACATAATGGCCTGCACCGTCCGGTCCCATGTATGCGCAGCAGGGCTCACCCTGGGCCTTTGCGGCGATCGCCTCCAGAATGGGCGCGATCTCCCGGTAAGCCCGGGCATTCCCCCCCGGCATAATGGACGGACCGAAACGCGCCCCCTTTTCCCCGCCGGAAACACCAACGCCGAAATAGTGGATGCCCTTTTTTCCAAGTGCTTCTGTTCGTCTTCTGGTGTCTTCAAAAAAAGAATTTCCACCGTCAATGAGAATATCCCCTTCTTCCAGAAGAGGCTCCAACTGGGCGATCACTGCGTCCACAGGTCTGCCCGCTTTTACCATCATCATGAATTTTCTGGGGCGTTCCTGTGATCCCACCAGATCTTTCAGAGTATAAAATGGGATGAGATTTTTATGGGGATGTTCCTTTATGACAGCTTCCGTCACCTCTTTACTTCTGTTATAGCCTCCTACCTGAAAGCCGTGATCCGCCATGTTCAGCGCCAGGCTTCTGCCCATCACTGCCAGGCCTATGATTCCTATATCTGTTTTCCGCATGGTGTGCCTCCTTATATTTCCTCCAGTATTACAGAAACCCCTTCCGGAATTTCCGCCTGTCCTGTTATTTTTACAATTTTTCCGCTTTTCAGGTCCCTTTTCATACTGACAAGACCACCCCGGTTCCTGTTTACTGCCAGTAGAAACTGTCCGTCCTCACTGAGGATAAAATCTCGGGGATGTTCTCCCTGGCTGGAAACGCGCTCCACCAGTTCCATACGTTCCCCGCCCACATACAATACAGCAATCTGATTGGTTCCCCGCAGGGAGATATACAGAAAACGTTCATCGCCAGATAAGCGGACAGCCGCAGCCGCACCTGCCTCCTTCTTAAGAAGGGGAAACGCCTCCAGGAGCTGAAACTTGTCTTCCCTCACCGCAAAGGAATATACTTCATTGCTCCACTCGCCGACGACCCAGAATCTACTGTGGGTCCTGTTAAATATCCCGTGCCTGGGTCCGCTCTTTTCCGGGAAAAGCAGCTCTCCGGCCTTTTCAAAATTCCTTTTTCTGTCAAAGTACAGGATTCTGTTTTGTGTCAGACAGGAAACAAGCATAAGCGGCCCATGAAATAAAATCTGATGGCAGCCTGCCAAGGGTGCTATGGCAATCTTCTTTACCGGACACAGTGCATCCTTTTCCCCGAACCTTTTTTCATATATCATGACAAGACCCTCATGATAGTTTGCGGTATACACGTAAGTTTCATCCTGAAGGATATAGCAGGGCGTATGCGTCTCCCCCAAAACCTCTCCCAGAACCTTCGCTTTCCCCTCTGATATGTCTAAAAGACAGGTGCCTGCTGCCTTATCCTTTGCCACGGGAACTGCCATGGTGTTCTTGTACAGAGAAACCCATTTCGCATCCCCTGCCTCATAGAACAGTTCCGGCTGTCCTAACGCCCCGCTGTCTGTGTCGAATGTAAACCGGTATACGCCCCTGCTGTTTTCAGAAGCATATGTGCCTATAAATCCATTTGTGATTCCCATGTCTTCCGCCTCCTGACCTGCTGTTCTTCCTAAACTGCTCTATGCGGGTTTTCCATGACTTTGACCCCTGATGAAGTACCTGCCGCAATACGGCTGCACATCTGTCCAAAGTACCCGGTCTCCACAACTCCCGGCATATCGCGGATCTGCTCTGCCGCCTGGGAAATATCCGTATTTTCGGCAAACTGCACATCCAGTATAAAATTTCCGCTGTCCGTCAAATACGATTTTCCATCTCCCATGCGCAGGATGGGGACTGCTCCCATATCTGCGATTCTGCGTTTTACAAAGGGCATACCAAAAGGAACGGTCTCCACAGGAAACGGAAACGCTCCCAGTCGTTCCACCAGCTTGCTCTCATCCATGATCCAGATGACTTCCTCTGCCCAGGAGGCAATGATCTTCTCCCTCAAAAGAGCACCGCCGCCTCCTTTGACCGCTCTGAACTCCCGGTCTATCTCATCCACGCCGTCAATTGCCAGATGGATCTTCCCTGCCTGCTCCGGTTCAAGAAGCGGTATCCCAAGGGACGCTGCCAGCTGCTCGGAATCCCTTGATGTGGCGATTCCGTAAAAGTGAAGTCCCTGCCCATACCTTTTCCCTGCTTCCCGGATCAGATAACGGGAGGTCGTACCTGAACCAAGTCCGATCGTCATGCCCTCTTTGATGTAATCAGCCGCGGCCCGGGCTGCCTGCTGCTTTTGCTGCTCTTTTTTATGATCCATTTTCCCACCCCTTTTTGTTATTCCCCAAATGGATGAATCTCACTCTGCTGCTTTTGAGGTTAGATAAATTCATGTTGTTAATGTAATTATATTTGTTACAGTTATATTTGTCAATGTATTTTTATGTTTATATAGACAGAGCCATGCCCCTGTAAATGATATTGTCCATTTACAGGGACATGGCTCCACGGGATAAATACAAAAAATCAGAGCATCAATCGCCTCCGACTGATGCTCTTTGAAATTATTGGCTGTCAAAAATGTATTGGCTGTCAATCTGATATTCCCGGCTGTGTTGCCCGCCTTCGGTAATTCTGTGAAATGCGGTCACTGCTTAAAGCATCATATCCTTCTTTTCGAGAATCGCTTCAGCGGCTGCACATGCCGGGCAGTCACAGTATTTTGCTCCGGCTGCTTTGATCTCCTTCGCGTGTGCTGCAACGTTCTTCGCAGCATCAGCTCCGAAAACCTGTGCTCCGGCATCTGATTCTGCAAAAGCGATCAAGCCGTCAATGGGCATAATATCGGCTTCCAGCTCAGCAATGTATTTTTTCGTTTCTTCTGCCTCATTTTCCGTTCCGAGTGCATCCAGCCAGGCCTGAGCTGCTGTCTTTGCCTCACTGCTGCATGATGCCGCATTCATTAAATCGTGTGTTTTCCCAACAACAAAATCCAATACTTCTTTTTCCATAATTGACATACCTTCTTTCTTTTGGAATATCTATATTTTACCATAAAGGTGATGCAAATAGAAGGTATGGGGAATATTTAATATTTATTTTATACTCTGTCCTTACTGCTGTGGCCTATGGCCTGTTCTCTGAATCAGTCCCAATACACCGGCGCTGGTCTTACTATCCAGATTGCCTGTGGTTCATCCGTAAACTGGTGCCCCTCTCCCTCATCCTCTTAAAAGATCTATCTGTGGGGATATCCTCTGGCGTCTTAATACTCCTTTAGTGATTGCCAGTGAGCATAAAAGGACAACGATACAATAGATCAAAAGAATGCCAACCGGAAATTGATACTTTAAATACGTCATCAATTCCTGCTTCAAAAATCCGCACAAAATAAATCCCATACCACCGCCTGCCAAAATGGATAAAACCAATCCGGCCGCAACAACGATCAGTTCTTCGCAGCATATCATCCTTGTAAGCTGCTTCTGCGACATTCCTACGGAGCGCATAAGAGCAAATTTTTTACGGATGCGGCTGATGATCGATACAAGGGAATATATATCTGTCCATTCGAACAGAAAAACACAATTCTATATCTGCTGGTAAACGCCGAAAGCCTTTAATTCAGCTGGATTTCCGCGAAAGCAAACAAACGGTTTCCACATGCACGGAAGCCGGAAACATATCACAAACCGCCACCCTCTCAAGCCGATACTCCTCACTGCACAAAATCTTCAGATCCCTTGCCAGTGTAGAGGAATCGCAGCTCACATACACGATCCGCTCCGGTCTCATAGCCAGCATGGTTGACAGCAGTTCCTCATCGCAGCCTTTCCTTGGAGGGTCCACCACGATAACATCCGCATAAATCCCCTTCTCTTTATATTCCCTAGGCAGAACCTCCTCTGCTTTCCCCACATAAAACTCTGCATTTTCAATTCCGTTCAACTCTGCATTTTTCTCTGCATCCTCTATGGCCGCCGGAACGATCTCCACACCGTACACCTGCTTAGCCTTCTGTGCCAGAAAAAGGGAAATGGTCCCAATCCCGCAGTACAGATCCCAGACTGTCTCATTTCCCGTAAGGCCTGCGTATGCAAGCGCTGTCTCATACAGCTTCACAGTCTGCACCGGATTGACCTGGTAAAAGGAGAGGGGGGAAATCTGGTATTTTACATTACCGATGTAGTCCGTAATATATCCCTGTCCCCACAGCGGAAGTATCTTCTCCCCTAAGATCACATTGCTGCGCTTCTTGTTCACATTGGCCGTAATGCTGGTCATTCCCGGAATTTTTACAAGCCGCTCAATGAGTCTGTCCTTTTTCGGAAGGCTGTCCCCGTTGATGATCAGACATACCATGATCTCCTTTGTGGTAAAACCGTAACGGATCAGTGCATGGCGGACAAGGCCTTTCCCGGTCTCCTCATGGTAAGGCTCCACATGGTTCTCTTCCATGTATTCGATGATAAGGTTTAATATCTCCTCATTTTCCTCCACTCCCAGATAACAGTTTCTGTTTGGGATAATCGCATGGGTCCTGCCTGCGTAGAATCCTGTCACAATGTTGCCGTCTTTGTCTTTTCCAAAGGGAAACTGGGCCTTATTCCTATATCTCCAGGGATTCTCCATTCCCATTACCTTTTCTATGGAAAAATCCCGGAAGCCTCCGATACGGCGCAGGTTGCCTTCCACCTTGTTTTTCTTGAATTCCAACTGTTTTTCATAGCTGAGAAACTGAAGCTGACATCCCCCGCATGCCCTGGCCTTCGGGCATTTTGGTTCGGTGCGGTCAGGGGATGGGACCAGGACGTTCATGAGGCGGGCAAATCCATAATTCTTTTTTGTCTTCATGATCTTGGCTTCCACCTCGTCACCGATCACTGCGTCTTTGATAAAAAGGGTATACCCGTCCGCTTTTCCAATGCCGGAACCGTCATGGCTCATGTCTTCTATTTTCACTGTGACCATATCATTCTTCTTAAATTCCATCTCTCTCTTCCTTCCATCCGAAAACTTTTCACTGTCTGCTTTCGTCCAAAAAGGGAGTGGCTTCTGCCTTATGGCTGACTGCCGCTCCCCTTTTTCTACCTAAATATTCTGTTCCTGTTATTCTTCACAGCCGCTTTTTCTCAAATTGGACTCAAACAGCCGGTTATATCCCAGCCATTCCTTATTTTCCCCTGCTGCACGGAAGATTTCCGTCAATGTCTCCATCTTGGCATCCGTATTATCCGCAAGGTTCAGTGCCACTGCCTCTGCAAGCGCAGGTTTTTTCGGTGATCCGTATTCCAGTTCGCCGTGATGGGCCAGAATACAGTGTTTCAGCTCGCTCTCCAGCTTCTCTGGAAATCCCGGGATTTCCCGGGCCTTATCGTGGAGCATCTCCGCCCCGATCATAATATGTCCCAGAAGCTGTCCGTCATCCGTATAGTCATTCATGGGAAACGGGCTGAGTTCCTTGGTCTTGCCGATATCATGAAGCATGGCTGCTGTGATCAGCAGGTCTTCATTGAGAATGGGATATGTACTGCAGTAATAGCTGCAGAGCTTCACTACACTCAGAGTATGCTCCAAAAGTCCACCGATAAATCCATGATGCACGGTTTTTGCAGCGGAATTCCCCTTGAATGCCCTGATAAACGCCTCATCTTCCGCAAAAAAGCTGTGCAGAAGACGGGAAAGATAAATATTCTTCACCCGGCTTACGAAATTCAGAAGCTCGCCATACATGGCCTCCACGCTTTTATCACTGACCGGAAGATAATTTCCCGGCTCGTATTCTCCCTCAGATGCCTTGCGGGCCCGCTTGATGCTCACCTGCAGAGATCCCTGGAAGCTGGTCACATCTCCCACAACATCCACGTAGTCCAAGGTATCAAAATCATCAATCCCCAGCGAATTAGGGTCCCAGATCTTTGCGTCTATCGTGCCTGTCTTGTCCTGTAAAATCACATTTTCATAGGGTTTTCCGTTTTTTGTGACTGCCGGCTGCTTATGTTTGCACAGATAAATTCCCGCTAACTTTTCGCCTTCGTGCAGTTCATTGATAAATCTCATATTTCAACCACCGGCGCGGTAAAATGCATGCCGCTGCCGGTTCTGTGTGTCTGTTTCACACAGAATCCTTTCTTTTTATAATGCCCCCAAAGTCACTTCAAAAGTAACTTCCACATAGCCTTCGGTTCCCTGGCGCATTGCCTTGACTTCTATGACAGAACCGGCTTTGCAGGATTTTAGCTGCTGCTGATAGCCTTTTACTGTCTCCACCTTTTCTTTGTTGACCTCCACGATCACATCCGCATTGCGGATATCGGCCTGCATGGCCGGTGAATCTATCTCCACACCTTCTACGAAGACACCTTTGGGGATGCCTTTCTTCTCGGAAATCTCTGAGGTGATCGTCTGCCCGGTGACTCCCATATAAACGATATCCTTATTGTTGGACAGATTTTCAATCAGATCCTTTGTCTGGGATATGGACAGACCGGTGATGATATTCTTTGTGTCGGCCTTGGCGAAAGACTGGGCTATCACACCCACAACTTCCCCTTTCAGATTCACAAGAATCCCGCTTCCGTCTCCGCTCCCCACTATATCGGTTGTGAGAATGCCGTACTCCGCGTCCACTTTAGACACCGAATTGGTGGTCGAAGTCACCACTCCATAAGCTATAGAATCACTATACCCCATCGGGCTTCCAATTGCAATAACAGGTTCTCCCTGATTTAATCCGTATGAATTGCCCAGAGGCGCTGTTATGATCTTTTCCTTTGTCTCTGCTGAGATGTCGGACACGGGAACCTTCAGGATGGCAAATCCCGTATTCTTATCCGCTTTCTGGAACCTGGCATCCACCACGCTCCCATCGCAGAATACCACCTGTATCCGGTCCACATTTTCCACGATTCTGTACTCTGTGAGTATAAACATCTCCTGCCCGTTATCCGCAACGATCAGACCTGATATCTGGTTTTCATAAGGTGTCTGAAACCAGTCCTCATCCTTCTTGCTGCCGATCACCGTCACCATGGCCTTCTTTGGCTCTTCCGCCTGCTTCAGAATCTCAGTGTACAGGTTCTTGTAATCATCCAGTGTGATCTCCCTGGATTCCGCATGAGCTGCCTGGCTGTCCTCAGCGGATTCATCTGCTGCCTGCTGCTCTGACTGCCCATTGTCCTGGGGATTCTGCTCCTCCTGGGTTCCCGGCTCTTCGTCTCCCGGAATGTTTACATAGGGAACCTCTTTGCTCTGTACGTTTTTCTCTATCTTGGGTTCCACATAGGCAAATGTCAGCGCAGCCGCAAGGCCGAAAAGAACCCCTCCGGCTGCAAGAAAGCCGGCGTGCCTGGCCAGCTTTTTTTTATCAATAGGGCGCTCTTTGATTGTCTCTTTCAGGAACTCGTAATTATCTGCTCCGGTGTCCTGTTCCTGCTTTTCATCCTCGTGCCTTAAATCTTCTTTTTTTTCATCATCCATAACACATCTCCTGCCGCTCTGTAAAAGATGCCATAAACTTTTAATTATTTTACCAGATATATGTGAACAATTTATGAAGAAGGCGAAAATTATTTCCTGCTGCCCTCAAAAAGTCCCTTTTCTTTCCGCCCGATATGCGTTAGAATAAGGGTATCTGTATCATGGCGAAATTATGCCGTGACAGAACCGGACATATTAATCAGATACTTAAAAAGGTGAATTTTATGAATGAAAAAGCATTACGAACTCTGGAATATTATAAAATCATAGAACAGCTGGAGAGCTTTGCCACCTGTTCCATGGGGAAGGCACTCTGCCGGGAACTGACTCCTCTGGATGAGATCGGTAAGATTGAGGTCATGCAGCAGGAAACCGCAGATGCTCTGGCCCGTATCTATCAGAAGGGCAGCCTGTCTTTCGGCGGAGTGAAGGATGTCCGCGGCTCTCTGAAACGCCTGGAGGTGGGAAGTACCTTAGGCGCCGGCGAACTGCTGGCCATCTGCTCTCTTCTGGAAAATACAAACCGTGCCAAAGCCTACTCCAGAAAAGAGAATGAGGACGAGCGCACAGACTCCCTGGACGGCATGTTTGAGGTTTTACAGCCCCTGACTCCTCTGTCTGCAGAGATCCGGCGCTGTATTCTCTCCGAGGAGGAGATTGCTGATGACGCAAGTCCCGGACTGCGCCAGGTGCGCCGCTCCATGAAAAATACCAATGACAAGATCCACAGCCAGTTAAATTCCATTGTAAACGGCGGTTCCCGCTCCTATCTCCAGGATGCGGTGATCACCATGCGCAACGGCCGCTACTGTATTCCTGTAAAGGCAGAGCACAAAGGCCAGGTGCCCGGCATGATCCATGACCAGTCCTCCACCGGCTCCACCATTTTCGTGGAACCCATGGCGGTTGTAAAGCTGAACAACGACCTGAGGGAACTGGAAATAAAAGAACAGCAGGAAATTGAGATCGTGCTGTCAAACTTAAGCGAACTGGCTGCCGGAAATCTGGAACTTATAGATGACAACCTGAAAATTATGGTGGAACTGGATTTCATCTTTGCCCGCGCCCTGTTGGCCAAATCCCAAAATGCCTCAGAACCGGTATTTAACCGGGAGGGAATCATTGATATCAAGAAGGCCCGCCACCCGCTTATCGAAAAGCATCAGGTGGTTCCCATCGATGTGCGCCTGGGCGAATCCTTTGATCTGCTGGTAGTCACAGGTCCAAACACGGGTGGTAAAACCGTCTCCTTAAAGACCGTCGGATTATTGACCCTGATGGGACAGTCAGGCCTTCATATACCTGCCTTTGATAATTCCCGTCTCAGCGTTTTCAAGGAAGTTTACGCGGATATCGGGGATGAACAGAGCATTGAACAGAGCCTCAGTACCTTCTCCTCCCACATGACCAATGTGGTGCATTTTATTGAAAAAGCGGATAAAGATTCCCTGGTGCTCTTTGATGAGCTGGGCGCCGGCACAGACCCCACAGAGGGCGCGGCTCTGGCAATTGCCATTCTCTCCTCCCTCCATGACCGCGGTGTGCGCGTTATGGCAACCACCCACTACAGTGAATTAAAGGTCTATGCCCTCTCCACCCCCGGCGTGGAGAATGCTTCCTGTGAATTTGATGTGGAGACCCTGCGTCCCACTTACCGCCTGCTCATCGGCGTTCCCGGAAAGAGCAACGCATTTGCCATTTCAGGCAAGCTGGGACTGCCGGAATATATCATTGACCGCGCCAGAGAACAGATCAGCCAGGAGGACGAATCCTTTGAGGATGTACTGACCAGCCTGGAACAGAGCCGCATCACCATTGAGACTGAGCGGGAAGAGATCGCCTCCTACAAAGAGGAGATCAAGGCCCTCAAAGCCCAGTTGGAGGAAAAACAGGATAAACTGGAACAGCGGAAAGAGCGCATCCTGGCGGATGCCAATGAGGAGGCACACCGTGTTCTTCGGGAAGCCAAGGAATACGCTGACCAGACTATGAAAGTCTTCAATAAAGCCGGAAAGGAAACCCTCTCCGCAAAAGAACTGGAACAGAGACGCTCCGAACTGCGTAAAAAAATGGATTCCGCAGGCAAAAAGGTGGCGCTTAAGACACCTCCCAAAAAAGCATCCACGCTCCGCCCCCAGGATCTGTCCCTGGGCGATTCCGTCAAGGTTCTGAGTATGAATGTAAAGGGAACCGTAAGCTCCAAGCCCGATGCCAAGGGCATGCTCTTTGTACAGATGGGCATCCTGCGCTCCAGGGTACACATTTCCGATCTGCAGCTTCTGGACGAACCGGTCATCACCGGCCCGGCACTTTCAAGAACAGGCGCCGGCAAGATAAAGATGAACAAATCCGCCTCAGTCAGCACAGAGATCAATCTGCTCGGCAAGACCGTGGACGAAGCTGTGGCTGAGCTGGACAAATACCTGGATGACGCATACCTGGCACATTTAAACAGTGTCCGCGTTGTCCACGGCAAGGGCACAGGCGCCCTGCGGAAAGGCATCCACAACTACCTCAAACGCCTGAAATATGTAAAGGACTATCATCTGGCTGAATTCGGCGAAGGGGACGCCGGAGTCACCATCGTAGAATTCAAGAAATAAACCATAGGGGGTATATCATGGCTGCGAAACAGAAAATACTGATCGTTGACGACGACAACAACATTGCAGAGCTTATCTCTCTGTACCTCACCAAGGAATGCTTTGACACCATGATTGTCAATGACGGTGAGGAGGCGCTGAAGGCATTTGCCTCCTTCGGCCCTAACCTCATTTTACTGGATTTAATGCTTCCCGGAATGGATGGCTATCAGGTCTGCCGGGAAATCCGCCACAAATCCAATGTTCCTATCATTATGCTCTCCGCAAAAGGGGAGATTTTCGACAAGGTCCTGGGACTGGAACTGGGCGCGGATGACTATATGATCAAACCCTTTGACTCCAAGGAACTGGTTGCAAGGGTGAAGGCTGTCCTCCGCCGCTACCAGCCCACTGTGGCTCCGGGAAACCAGCCCTCAGGCAAATACGTGGAGTATCCTGACCTGGCTATCAACCTGACCAACTATTCTGTTGTATATTACGGAAAACAGGTGGATATGCCGCCAAAAGAACTGGAGCTTCTGTATTTCCTGGCTGCCTCCCCCAATCAGGTCTTTACAAGGGAACAGCTCCTGGACCATATCTGGGGATATGAGTATATCGGGGACACAAGAACCGTGGACGTACATATCAAACGTCTGAGGGAAAAAATAAAGGACCACCCCGCCTGGTCCATCAGCACCGTATGGGGTATCGGCTATAAATTCGAGGTCAAAAACGGATGAAAAAATCGCTTTATATCAAGTTTGTGGCATTCTTCCTGATTCTGGGGTTTATCGGTTTCTTCACAGTTTCCATGATAGGCCCCTCCATGGTGGAGAACCATCTGGAGGATGTCTACAGCGGAGATTTATACCGGGAGGCTTCCTCCATCGCAGAGAACAGAGCCTCCAAATACTATCAGGAACAGGCGACTCTGGACAGCGTTGCCATGAACCTGAAAACCCTGTCCATCTATCAGGATGCGGAGATTTGGCTGATCAGTCCCCAGGGTGAGATTCTCCTGAGTACATCCGATGATTTTTCTGAGGATGAGACCAGGACCATAGAGCATTTTAATCCCGGGCACTCCAGCGGCTCCTACTACCAGATCGGCTGTTTTTACGACCAGTTTGCAGAGGATCATCTGAGTGTCATGGTACCTGTCACCTGGAAAATGTCCATTCAGGGATATGTGGCCATGCATCTTCCCATGTCCATTCTGCAGGAGCAGGAGAACGATGTGATGAATATTATCTATCTTCTGATCCTGATCCTACTTCTGATCATGCTGCTCATGCTGGCTGTATTTTCCTTCATGGTCTACCGCCCGCTGAAGAAGATCATCGCAGGAGCTGATCAGTTTGCCTCCGGTAACCTGAAGCACAATATCCCGGTGTACACAAGGGATGAGATGGGCTATCTGGCTCTGACCCTGAATTACATGTCCGATGAGCTTGACAAGACAGGGGAATACCAGCGAAAATTTGTCTCCAATGTATCCCATGACTTCCGCTCCCCCCTGACTTCCATCAAAGGTTACACGGAAGCCATCCTGGACGGCACGATTCCGCCTGAGCTTCAGAATAAATATCTGAACATCGTGGTGTACGAGACAGACCGCCTGTACAAACTGACCCAGAGCCTCCTCACCCTGAACGACATGGACGAAAAGGGCAGAATGCTGGAATATACAAACTTTGATATCAACAATACCATCAAGACTACCGCCGCCGCCTTTGAGGGCATCTGCCGTGAAAAACGCATTTCCATTGAACTGCTGCTCACCGGGCAGACCCTGTATGTATCCGCGGATATGGGTAAAATACAGCAGGTTCTCTACAACCTGATTGACAATGCCAGCAAATTCAGCCCGCCGGATTCCATCATCAAGGTGGAGACCACCATAAAGCATGAGACCGTATTTGTCTCTGTCAAGGACTCGGGCTGCGGCATACCCAAAAGCAGCCTCCCAAAAATCTGGGACCGTTTCTACAAGACAGATCCTTCAAGAGGAAAAGACAGAAAAGGCACCGGTCTTGGGCTCTCCATTGTGAAGGAGATCATCAACTCCCACAACCAGCACATCAATGTCATAAGCACAGAAGGTGTGGGTACGGAATTTATCTTCACCCTCTCCAAAGGGACAGAAAATAAAAATTAAAAAACGGCAGACAGCCGGAACCGGGTTTTTGGCCGGTACCGTCTGTCTGCCGTCTTCTGTTTTCTCACCGTTTTTCACGGAATATTCTATTTACTTCCAGTCATACTTTGTCAGATGCCCTTCTAACTGCATATGGTCAAAGTGATTCTGCCGCAGCGCCTCATACAGCACAATGGCAACAGAATTGGCCAGATTCAGGGAACGGATATTGCCGATCATAGGGATACGGATTGCTGTCTCCTGGTTATCCAGAAGAATCTCCTCCGGAATACCGGCACTTTCCTTGCCGAACATAATGTAACAGTCCTCCTCATAACGGACATCCACATACGTCTGAGGGCCTTTTGTTGTAGCCATGTAAATTTTCGCCCCGGGATTGCGCTCCAGAAAGTCCTGATAGTTAATATAAGTGGTCACATCCAGGTCCTTCCAGTAATCCATTCCCGCACGTCTGATTGCCTTCTCATTCAATTTAAATCCCAAAGGCTCGATCAGATGCAGCCTGGTGCCTGTGGCCACACAGGTTCTTCCGATATTCCCTGTATTTGCCGGGATCTCCGGCTCAAAAAGTACAATGTTTAATTTTGCCATATCATTACGCCTCTTTTTTCCAGAACCTTATTTCGTTACTGTTCACAGCCACTGTCCCGGGAGGTGTTTTCAGGCCGAAGGCATGAAAATCCCGAGGCAGCCAGCGCGATATAGAGCATAATGCTCTATATCTGTGCATCGCGAAGCGTGTTGCTGGGCACGCAGTGAACAGTAACCTTATTTCAGCCGGCCTGCGGATTTTTATCCAAGATATATTTTATAGAGCTCATCGCTCTGGGGTTTGTCCAGGTATCTGGTATCCTCGCCGTTTCTGAGGATCCTATCATTGCTGTCTGTGACTTTTCCCACAACTGCAGCGTGGATTCCCGCCTGTTCCAGCTTTCTGACCAGACCGAATCCGTCATCTGTTGTGATCAGCATAGAACCGCTGGACATGAGTATATAGGGATTCAGACCCAGTACCTCACACACCTCCACAGTTTCCTGCCGGATGGGTATCTTCTTCAGATCAATATCAAGACCTGTGCCTGAGCCGCTGCCCATCTCCCAGAGTGCGCCGAACACGCCGCCCTCCGTAATATCATGCATGGCTGATACACCCCATGCCTTAGCAATTTTTGCCTCCGGTACCACGGAGAGATACCGGTCAAACCTCTTTGCTGTCTCCACAAAAGAAGGTGCAAAGCGCTCCAGCAGCTTCTTCTCTTTCTCTTTTGCCGCAATGGATGTGCCCTCCAGACCGATCCATTTCGTTATGACAACATCCTGTCCCGGTTTGGCGGCGGAGGTTGTAAGAACCTCCTCTTTTTTTATCCTGCCCACACCTGTGATGGAAATGAGCGGCTGCTTCACCACATCCGTGATCTCTGTGTGTCCCCCCATAACCTCGATATTCAGCTCTTCACAGGCTGACTCCAGGCCGCGCATCATCTCTTTTAACTGTGCCTCCTCTGTCTCGGGAGTCAGAAGAATGGTCACCATGATCCCCAGAGGCTCTGCCCCTGAAGCTGCCAGGTCATTGGCTGTGACATGCACGCTGTGGCTGCCCATATCCTTGATGGTACCGGTGATGGGGTCGGAGGAGAATACCAGCACATCCCCTTTGGCCGGCTCCAGGACTGCGCAGTCCTGGCCAACCGCAGGACCAACCAGGACCTCCGGCCTTCTATGTTGTACTTCTTTTAAAACGGAACGGATCAGCACCGGTTCCGGTAATTTTCCTATCTTCATGTTTCTGTCCTCTCTGTCTGTCAGCTTAAAAAGGACAATGCCATGGGAAGTACCATAGCCAGAACCAGAATTCCCGCCACAATGCCTGCTACCACGCGCTTTACCTTATTATTGTTCATATTCATCATTGTCATATCACCTCATAATCTTTCCATAAGACCCTAAAATGGTATCTATCAGTCGGGAGGCTTCATTTTTAGTCAGGCTCTCCACTTCTGTGCTAAGCTCTATTCTATGATATTTTACTAATTCCTGCAAGTGGCGTTTTTGTGCCGGTGTGGCCGGCCCCTGCTTTTTCACCTTATAATTCAGTATTTTCGGCGCAAAAAGCTCCGAATTCTCCTCACCGTATTCGCTTTTCAGTCTCCGGTAGAGAAGATGTGCCGTCAGCGCGTCATCCAGAGCCCTGTGGGCATTTTCCTGTGGTATTTCATAGTGGAGCCGGAGGCTTTGGAGACTGCGGCTCGGAAGATCTGCAAGCAGCGCCCTGGAAATCTTCAGAGTATCAATTCCCTCTTTTTCAAAAGTAAATCCGTTATTGACTGCGCTGTGTTTTATAAAGCTGTAGTCAAACATAATATTATGGCCCAGAAGCGGCAGCTCCCCGCAGAATGCCACAAGCCCCGGGACCGCGTCCTTTATCTTCGGCATGCCCTTTACCATATCCTGCGTGATTCCGGTCAGCTCTGTGATCCTCCCGGGAATCACCCTTTCCGGATCAATGAGGGTGCTGTAACTGTCCACAACCACTCCGTTTACCACCCTGGCGGCACCTATTTCCAGTATTCTGTCCGATTTTGGGGACAGGCCTGTGGTCTCCAAATCCAGAGCTATATATGCATCCATATCGTCTATTTCCTTTTCTTTTTTTGCCGCTCCCTGTATTCCCTGCAGTAATCTGTCAGAAAGCATTCCTCACACTTTGGATTCCTGGCAAAGCATATCTGCCGTCCGAAGGTGATGATCTGTATATTGTAGAGAATCCAGTGGTCCTTTGGCAGAACCTTCATAAGCTCCATCTCAATCTTCTCCGGGTCTTCCTCTTTTGTGAATCCCAGACGTTTGGAAATACGTTTTACATGAGTATCCACCACTACGCTGGGTTCGTGGAAAATATTTCCCCGGATCACATTGGCCGTCTTGCGCCCCACTCCCGGAAGCTGTACCAGATCCTCCAGCGCACTGGGCACTTCTCCCCCATACTTTTCACAGATCATCTGCGCACATCCTATAATATTCTTTGCCTTGTTGTGATAGAATCCCGTAGGCTTAATATCCTGCTCCAGTTCCTTCAGATCCGCATCGGCAAACGCCTGCATATTGGGGTATTTTACAAATAAATCCCTGGTCACTATATTCACCCTGGCATCTGTGCACTGGGCACTGAGCATGGTGGCGATCAGAAGCTGGCCCGGATTTTCATGGTTCAGATAACATTTATATTCTGTTGTATAGACTTCATCCAGTTTATCAAGTATCTCTTTTGTCCTTTTTGTCATAATCTTCTCCCTGACAGTCAATTCCTGATTCCAGATTCACAGCACACATGGCGGCGTCATACGTCAGCGGGTTCCGTCTCCGGTAGTCAAAAAGTACCGGGAATTCCCCTCTCTTCTTTTCACCGCCCAGTATATCATAGTGAAACACTTCCAAATGTGTCATTTTCATAGTCTGCCTGGCCTGATACCCCTTGTAGTCAGCAAGCAGCACGGGATTTTCTTCCTCTTCTCTGTAAAACGCCTGCAGCCGCTTCTTATATGGTGCCATATCACAGGCCCAGGACGGCCTGGTCTTCAAATTCTCCCTTGCATACAGATCAAACAGCATCAGTTCCCGGAAATACTCCGTATCCGCCTGCTGCCTCTCCTCCAGATATTCCAGCAGGATTTCATACCTCCGTATCCGTGTATGAGAGATTCCCTGGTATCCCTTCTCATTGTAAAAATCTGCCAGCGCTTCATACATGGAAAATGCATCCTGAAACAGTTCTTCCATGGCTTTTACCGTGCGGATAAACTGACCGCTGTTGTAATAGACCTCCACCATCTCTTCCACACCCTTCAGCCTCAGCACATCCCCGTAGGAAATCCAGTTTGTCTTAAGGACCTCATAGGGTTCTGCCTCCTGGTAGACACATCCATAGGCCTCTGCCATCTCATGCATATAAGACCCTTTCAGCACCTTCAGAAATCCAAGCTGAAGCTGCTGGGGTCTGAGGCTGTAGACCTGCCCAAAGGAACGGCGGAAGCTCTCATAATCTTCATAGGGAAGACCCGCGATCAGGTCCAGATGCTGGTGTACATTTCCGCCCTTCTGCACCTCCCTGACCGTTTCCGCTATCTTGTCAAAGCTGGTTTTTCTCCTAATCTCCCTGATTGTTCTCTCATTGGTAGACTGCACTCCGATTTCCAACTGAATCAGACCCGGCCGCATGGAGGCGATCAGGCTGATCTCCTCCTCCGTCAATAAATCGGCGGCGATCTCAAAATGAAAATTCGTCACGCCGTTGTCATGGTCCCTGATATATGTCCAGATTGCCATTGCATGCTCTTTTTTGCAGTTAAATGTCCGGTCCACGAACTTCACCTGCGGCACCTTTTCATCCAGGAAAAACTGCAGCTCATCAAGTACCAGGTCCAGGCTTCTGAACCGCAGTTTCTTGTCAATGGATGACAGGCAGTAGCTGCAGGAAAAGGGACACCCTCTGCTGCTCTCATAGTAAATGATCTTGTGTGAGAACAGAGCCATATCCCCATAGGGAAATACCAGCCTGTCCATATCCATAATGGGTCTGGAAGGCGTTCGCACGATTTGCCCTTCCTGTCTGCAGACAAGCCCCCGGATGGCAGCAGGCCCGCTGCTTTCCCTCTCTGTTCTCTTTTCGTAGTAAGAGGCCAGTTCCAGAAAGGTCTCCTCCCCTTCCCCGCACATGACACCGCAGGCCCAGGGACAGCGCTCTAAAAATGCCTCCGCGTCGTAGGAGACCTCAGGTCCGCCCACCCAGATATCTGTCTCCGGAAGTATTTTCCTGATATCTCCCATAATGTCTTCCACAAAGGAGATATTCCAGATATAGCAGGAGACACACAGCACCTCCGGCTTCTGCCTGTACACACCCCGCAGGATCTCATCCTTCTGCTGATTGATGGTATACTCCGCAATCTCCGCCCGGATACCATGCCGGGCAGCATAGGACTGCAGGCTGTACACAGCCAGATTGGAATGTATATATTTGGCATTGACTGCCATCAATAAAATCTTCATTTCTCATCTCCGTTCTTCTTCTGCCCGCCGCAGCCCCTGCCGCACTCCCTGCAGTTTCCGCCGCAGCCGCAGAATTTCCCGTTTTTTATATCTTTGACTTTTTTCCGGATCACAAACCCGGCATAGACTGCCACCGCAGCGGCGAGTATTATGGTCACTGCCATATTTCCTCCTGTTCCAAAAGAGGTGCCGCACACTTAAGCCTCCTGCGAAGCCCGGTACCGCACCCCTACTATATATTATTTTTACAAAGTTGTCATTAGGAAACTTCAGGACAGCAGCCTTCCTGCCTGGAAAACCACCACAGAGGCGGCATAGGCCAGAAGAAGCTGGAAGAATACCATCTTCAGCGTCCATCCCCAGGAACGCGTCTCTCTCTTAATGGTCGCCAGTGTTGCCACACACGGTGTATACAGCAGGCAGAATACCATCAGAGAATAGGCGTTCAGGGCTCCGAATCCCACAGACCCCAGGGATGCACTGAGCACAGCCATGCCCTGTACGGAGTTTACATTGTTGACTCCATAGAGCACGGAGAAGCTGGATATTACCACTTCCTTGGCCGACAGACCGGAGATCAGGGCCACCACGATCTGCCATGTTCCCAGTCCTGCAGGCACTAAAAGGGGCGCCAGCACTTTGCCGATCTGGGCGCCGAAGCTCTGCGTCACATCCGCGGTCATGCCATGGATACCATAGTTTAAAATAAACCAGATGACAATGGAGGCCACAAAGATCGTAGTACCTGCTTTCGTCAGGTAATCCTTTACCTTTTCCCACACATAAATCCTGATGGTCCTGGCATTTGGCACCTTATAATCAGGCAGCTCAATGAGCAGGGTTGCCTTCTCACTGCTTTTCCACAACTTTCCTATGACAAGTGCTATGGCTATAGCCATGAGAAGTCCCAGCGCGTAGAGGGAAAATGCCGCCATCATGGCGTGCTTTCCAAAAAACATATCTGCAAACAGAACGTAAATGGGAAGCCTGGCGGAACACGACATAAACGGCGTCAGAAGAATGGTCTTCTTCCTGTCCTCCTGGTTTTCCAATGTGCGTGACGCCATGACAGCGGGAACCGTACATCCAAATCCCAGCACCATGGGAAGAAACGCCTTGCCGGACAATCCCACCTTACCCATGATCCCGTCCATAACATAGGCCACGCGGGCCATATAACCACTGTCCTCCAGAAAAGCAAGAGCCAGAAACAATATGAAAATGTTCGGCAGGAAAGTCAGGATTCCGCCCACACCCGTCATGATACCATCCACGATCAGGGAGACCAGCCAGTCTGCGGTTCCCAGATTCACCAATGTACTCCTCGCCACCGTAAACGCCAGGTCCATCCAGGATTCAAACAGCCCCTTGACTATGTCCCCTACGGTAAACGTGAGGAAAAACACCATGGCCATGATTCCCAGGAAGACGGGAACACCCCATAGGGGATGGGTCAGGACCCTGTCTGCCTTCTCTGTCAGGGACTCCCTGTTGCCTTTATAGAAGACACACTCCTCTAAAACAGTCTCAATATACTCATACTTCTGATTGATGATCTGCTTTTCATAATCCCTGTCAAGCAGATCGGACACATCAATGGGATGGTCCTTAAATATCTGCTCATCATTTTCCAATATCTTAATACTGTGCCAGCGGATGTTCTCGCTGTCCGGATGTTCCACTGCGATACGCCTGGAAACCTCCTGGATCTTCATTTCAATATTCGGTTTATAGGTGACAACCGGGTCAGCCACCTGCTCCTCATAATGATGCTTTACTGCATGGAGAAGTACATCCAGGCCGCTTCTCTTCCTGGCGGATACCGGAACCACAGGAATATTGCCCAGCATCTCGGGAAGCCTGTGGAGATCCAGCTCCATCCCCCGCTCCTCCACAATATCCATCATGTTAAGAGCCAGGATCACCGGTTTGCCAAGCTCCAGAAGCTGCAGCGTGAGGTACAGGTTCCTCTCCAGGGCTGAGGCATCCACAACATTTACGATCACATCCACCTCTCCGCCCAGAATGACCTTTCTGGATACCATCTCCTCCATGGAATAAGAGGTAAGGCTGTAGATTCCGGGCAGGTCGATGAGCCTCATCTTCTGCCCCTTATAGGATGTCTCCCCTTCCTTTTTCTCCACCGTAACACCCGGCCAGTTGGCTACCTTCAGGTTGGCGCCTGTATATGCATTGAACAAAGTGGTCTTGCCGCAGTTAGGATTTCCTGCAAAGCCTACACGAATCTCCTCTTTCATCCTTTCAGCTCCTCCACTTCTATCCCTTCCGCGATCTCATTGCCAAGCGCCCATCTGCTCCCTCTCACCTTGATAATAGTGGAACCGTTACGCTTTCGGTTCAGAACCACTACCTTTGTACCCTCCAGGATTCCCAGCGCCTCCAGGCGCCGCTGGATTTTTTCCTGTTCCTGAACGCTGGTTATGCGGTAATTCTGCAATATATCCGCCTGATTCAGCTTCATCTGTCGTACTTCCTTCCGTCTCTATTTTGCCTGCTGCTTTCCGCCCACATAACGGGATGCATCACTTTTTCCGGCCGCCTCAGCCTCTTCCATAAGCCTTGCATATTCATTTTGCTCATATTCCACCTTGCCGCTCTTCTCACTGAAGCTCAGCTTAAGTAAAATAGGTGAAATGATGGTTGTGATGACCACCACCACAACAACTGGCCCCAGAAGAGAGGAGGACATCAGACCCACTGCGTTGCCCTTTGCTGCCACGATCAGCGCCACCTCACCCCTGGACACCATGCCCATACCGATGCGGATACAGTCCTTGTTCTTATACTGACAGACTTTGGCTCCTATTCCGCATCCCACGATCTTCGTGAGCACTGCCACGATGACCAGAACCACTGCAAAGACAAGGATCATGGGACTCATATCAGGAAGCTCCACCTGAATACCGATGCTGGCAAAGAATACCGGAGACAGCAGAATATAGGATAAAATCCCAAACCGCCTTGCAATATAATTGGTATGCGTTGTCTTGGTAATGATCAGACCTGCGAAAAATGCACCTGTAATGTCCGCAACTCCGAAGAACTTCTCTGCACAATAGGAAAAGAGCAGACAGATCACAAATGAGATAATGACAAACCGCTGCAGATCCCTCTCGTAACCCTTCACCCACTTTTTAAAAATAACGTGAAGCAGATAGCCTCCCACACCGACGAACACGAAAAATCCCACGATCTTCGCAAACACAACCACCACATTTACACTGGAATCCGCCAGGCTTGTGATGATTGTCAGCGCGATAATCCCCAGCACATCGTCAATAATGGCTGCACCCAGAATGGCATTTCCGGCCTTGGTGTTCAGCTTGCCCATCTCTTTCAGGGTCTCCACTGAGATACTCACACTGGTAGCGGTAAGGATAACACCGATAAAAATATTCTGCAGCATGATACTTGCCGAAGCATTGGATTCTATCATGCCCGGCCTGTTGAAGAACCAGGCCACTCCAAGACCTCCCGCAAGCGGTACCAGCACACCTAACAGCGCAATGACAAAGGATGCCTTGCCGCTCCTTTTCAGTTCATCAATATCTGTCTCCAGGCCTGCGCAGAACATCAGCACGATCACGCCGATCTCCGACACCTCATGGATAAACTCTGTCTGCTTCAGTATCCCGAAACAGGCCGGTCCCAGCAGCAGTCCCGCAAGCAGCGCACCCACCACCTGGGGCATCCTCACTTTTCTGGTAAGCAGTCCGAAGACCTTGGTGCTCAGCAGTATAAGCGCCAGGTCCAGTAAATAAGTATAAGAGTTCATAGTTTTTCCGTCCTTTCTCTCCCCTGTGTCTTACTCTTTTCCCATTTTCCGCACAAAACGAAATCCAATTAATCGTACCACAATTCTAAAAAAAAGGAAATGGAAAAACGTCACAAAACCTCAAAATTCCGCGCAAAAAGGCTGCCCCAAAAAGGGCAGCCATCATTACATGGATTTACGCTCCGCAATTTCCGCCATCTTGGCAGTGTTCAGTCTGGTATCGCCATGTACGCGGCTGTATGACAGATACCCGTTCATCCTGTCTATCTTCGTCAGGTTGGTGGAACCGCAGACCGGGCAGACATCCATCTCCAGCTCTTCATGTCCGCAGTCATCACAGTAGGCCAGAGAGAGATTCACACCCTCATAATATCCCAGCGCCATTGCCCTTCTCACCAAAGCACGGATCGCATCCGTGTTATACCCTATGGGATAACGCACATACTGGATCTTGCCGCCGTTGCACAGTTCCCAGAAACGGCCCTCACAGTCCTGCTTCTCAATCGGGGTCATTTCCTCCGTCACATGACAGTGGAAACTGTTGCTTACATAGGGACGGTCGGATACACCCTCCACGATACCGTACATTTTCCTGAACTGCTCCACCTGCAGACCGCAGAGACTCTCTGCCGGGGTACCGTAGATGGCATACAGATTTCCGTCCTCCTCCTTAAACTGCGTCACCTTGCTGTTGATATACTGAAGTACTTCCAGGGCAAAGGCCCCGTCCTCCCGAATGGATTTTCCGTTGTACAGCTCCTGCAGCTCGTTAAGGGCCGTGATGCCGAAGGAAGCTGTCATGGGCTTCAGAAGCGGTTTGATCTTGTCTGAGGGTTTCAGATTCCCGCCGTAAAAGCCGCCTTCACAGTAGGCCAGGGGATTGGTGGATGCCTTCATCTCTCCCAGATAGTCATAGGTTCTGATATGAAGCTGGCGTATCATTTCCAGATAGAAATCAAGCACCTCGTAAAAATCACGGTTCTCCGCTCTTGCCTTTGCCAGGATCATGGGCAGATGCAGGCTGACTGCACCCACATTGAACCTTCCCACGAATACAGGCACATCCTTGTCATCCGCAGGTGTCATGCCGCCGCGCTCATACCAGGGGCTTAAAAAGGCACGGCATCCCATGGGGCTGATCACCCTTTTATACTTTTTGTACATACTGGAAATATAGCCGTCCCCGCTCATAGACAGCCAGTCCGGATACATGGTCTTTGCCGAACACGCAATGCCGGCCTCAAACACATCCTCGCTTACGCCGCCCTCTCCGTGAATTTCCTCATCATAGAGAAAGACGATTTTCGGAAACAGTACCGGCTTTTTGTGTCCCGCTTTTCCCTGCCCCTCTTTATGCACATTGAGGAGGGAAATGCTGCACATCTTCTCAAAACGTTCTGTTCCAAGCCCCAGCGTCACAGTCACAAAAGGATAATCTCCTCTGGAGGAACCGACGGTATTGAGCTTGTACTCAATCCCCTGCCAGCCCTGGTCAAAGTCGCGGTGTACCTTGTCATACGCGTACTTTTCAGCCCTGTCCTGTGCATGCTCCCACTCCGGGTCCACATATTTCAAAAATTCTTCTTTATATTTTCTGTAGCTTTTCTCTGCATAAGGGGCCAGAATCTTATCCACCTCCGGCACCGTGAAACCGCCGTACTGCTGGGCAGCGGTGCTCAGGATAATATCCCCCATAACGTCAAATGCAGTGTCCAGTGTCTTCGGCTCGTTGTACCAGACATTGCCCATCTCAAATCCGCCCTTTAACACATTTGCCACGTCAAAGAGACAGCAGTTCATGGTATCCAGCCTTGCAGACTGGTCATGAATATAAATATAGCCGTCCTTGCATGCCTGCAGCTCATTGCGGTTCATAAAGAATTTCCGGTAAAGTTCCTTGTTCAGTTCATTGAATATCAGGCTTCTCTTGGTTGCAACCAGCGCACTGTCTGTGTTTGCATTGCTCTTGTCCCCGATATAGCGGATAGACTGGCTCTTGGTATAGACCTCGTCCATCATGTGGATAAAATCATGCTTATAATTTCTGTAATCCCGGTAACTCTTGGCAACCGCAGGGTTTACCTGCTCCAAAGCCCCCTCCACAATATTGTGCATTTCCTGGATCGTAATTTCTTTCTTCCCCAGGGACTCCGCCTTGTCTGTGGCATATCTGCACAGGAAGTCAATCTCCTTCTCCGTAAAACTGTACATGATCCTTTCCGCGGATTTATTGACTGCCCTGACTATTTTCTGAACGTCAAATTCTTCTTTTGTTCCATCTTTCTTAATTACATAAATCATTGCCTTCACCTCATTGCAGCACTACATCTTGTGTCACTTATTATTTTATTCTTTTGTTATTACCAGATTTTGTATCACAAAGTATATCATGTTTCTTTCTGAAAGGGAAGTGGGAATATTGCACAAAATCCAGATGAATTTAATCCAATATCCCCACGAAAGCCTTGAGGCTTCAATATTTTTTATCTCGTAATATTATTCAGCCATTTATAACTTTTATATCGCTTCCAGGAAAACGGCACTTTGATCACCTCATCGCTGCACAGGATTATGTAAACCCATGGCATGGGTACGTGTATCACAAAGGCCGCCACAGCTGCAGCGAAAATGGAGCACAGCCACATGATTCCCACGTCCAGGAACAGCCCGAACATAGTGTCTCCCCCGGCTCTGAACACGCCTACCACCAAAGTGGAGTTGAAGGACTGTCCCACCACATAGTAGGACATGATCACCATCATAACCTGGAGATAGGATTTCGCCAGAGGCGTCAGTTTCAGCATATTGCACACAAAGGGTGAGATCACAAGGATCAGGATACCGCCCGCTGCTCCGAACAGAAGGGAAAGCTTTGCAAACCGGCTGCCGTAATCCCTGGCAAGCGCCTCTTTCTTCTCCCCGATCGCCTTGCCTATCATGATGGCAGTGGCGTTGGAGATACCGAATGCAATGACCATGGACAACTGTCTGCACACCTGTGCCACGGAATGAGCAGCCACAGACGCGCTGCCCAGATGCCCCACAATGGACGAGATGGCAGCCATGCCTGCGCCCCAGGCAAACTCATTGAGAAGCACAGGGAAGGCATACACGAAAAAGTCTTTTTCCAGCCATTTGTATCTTTTGAACATATCCTTTATGCGGATGCGCACTACATCATTTTTCTTCCGGGCATAATATACGACAATAATGACCTCAACAGCTCTCGCGCACAGCGTGCCGATAGCCGCACCTGCAGCCCCCAGGGCGGGAGCGCCCAGAAGACCGAAAATAAAAACCGCATTGAGGATAATATTGACGGACAGGGATGTGGCATACACCACCGTCGCGATCACTACACGCTCAATACTCCTGATAATATTCAGATATACATTGGTAAACGCTGCAAGTATGTAGGAAAACGCCACGATCCGAAGATAGCTCACACCCTCCGCAATGATCGCCTCGTCTGAGGTGAAGATCCGCATCAGCAGATCCGGCATGCACAGCGCCAGCGCCGTGAATACCGCAGCGGACAGGATCGCTATGCGGAAGGACATGCCCATGACCTTCTCAATGGTCCGGGTATCCTGCTTTCCCCAATACTGGGCAGTCAGCACACAGGCCCCTGAGGTCAGTCCGAAGAAGATCAGGGACAGGATAAAATATACCTGGTTCGCCAGGGAAACGCCGGAAAGCGCTGTCTCTCCCACTCTTCCCAGCATAATCACGTCCGTGGAGGTAACCCCCACGTTGATCAGGTTCTGAAGTGCCATAGGCATGACAAGCCGCATCACATTTCCGTAGAAGCGCTTGTCCTCTGTTGTCATACGAAATCTCATAGTTCGATCGTACCGTCAAAAACCACTTCCGCAGGACCTGTCATGTAGATGGTGTCCTCTTTTCTGTCCCAGAAAATCTTCAGGTCACCGCCCAGCAGTTTTACCGTTACCTCCTCCTCTGTATATCCGTTCATCACGCAGGCTGCCGCCACAGCACAGGCTCCTGTCCCGCAGGCCAGGGTCTCCCCGCTGCCTCTTTCCCAGACCCGCATCTCCACAGTCTTCTCATCTAAAACACGGACAAATTCTGTGTTGACACCCTCCGGAAATGCCTCGTGTTTCTCAAAATAAGGACCAATCTCCTTAATATCCAGTCCTTTCACATCCTCCATGAACACCACCGCATGGGGATTTCCCATGGATACTGCCGTCACCTCATAGACCTGCTGCTTCACAGCCAACGGCTCACGGATGACCTTTTCTTTTCTGTGCTTCATGGGAATGTTCTCCGTATGGAATTCCGGCTTTCCCATATTCACTTTCACCAGAGCCACTCTGCCGTTTTTCACAGTCAGATCCAGGTACTTGATGCCGCTTTTCGTATCCACACTGATCCTTGTCTTGTCTGTGAGGCCGTAATCATACACATATTTTGCCACACAACGGATGCCGTTGCCGCACATGGCGCCCTGGCTGCCGTCCGCATTGTACATTTCCATCTCAAAATCCGCTTTTTCTGAGGGTTTGATCAGGATCAGCCCGTCAGACCCAATGCCGAAATGCCGGTCACTGACCTTCTTTGCCGCTTCCGACGGATTTTCCACTGTCTCCTGAAAACAATTCACATACACATAATCATTGCCGATTCCCTGCATCTTTGTAAATTTCATCGCTGCTGCCTCCTTTGCTCTGTATCCTGTGTCTTCATTTTCTTTTCCCCGGGCAGCGCATTCCCGCACCTGCCCGCAGAGAAAAAAGAGGGTGTCTGTAAAAGATACCCTCTTCGTTTCTTTGCTATTAATCATAGCAATCCATAATTCTTTTGTCAATGCAGAAAGACATTTTTCATAGCTGTCATTATGCAGCCGGTAAGGCATCTTAGCAGGTAGCTCCGCCCACCTCGTGCAGTTTGGCAGACAGGATTTCCTCTTTCCTCTCCAGGATCTCATCGGAGAGAAGCTGTGCCTCCACATTCTCAAATCCAAGACGCTCAATCGTATCAGAGAAACGTTCTCCTGTCTTTCCCTGTTCCCTGTACAGAAGAAGGGTTTTCTCAATTACACTCATAAGCTCTTCCTTGGTTGTAAAGATCTTGCTCATAGGCTTTCCGATGGCGATCTTCTTTCCCCATCTTCCGCCCAGATAGATCTTATATCCGTAGGTGCCGTCCTCAATGGCGTCAAAATGACAGGTGCCGATACAACGTCCGCAGTTGATACATTTTTCCCGGTCAAGCTCCATGACCCCGTCCACAAGTTTCACAGCATCAATGGGACAGATTTTCACAACGCTGCACTTCTTACATCCGCTGCACATATCCTGATCAAAGTTTGGAATGAGCTGACCGACAATACCCAGATCATTCAGGTTCGGTTTCACACAGTTGTTTGGACATCCGCCCACTGCGATTTTAAATTTGTGAGGCAGTTTTACATCATGCCAGTTTACATAAAACTCATCATGAATCTCTTCGGAAAGTCCAAAGGAATCCAGAAGGCCATACTGACAGGTGGTTCCTTTACATGATACTACAGGGCGCACTTTAGAACCGGTACCGCCTGTGTCCAGCCCGCATTTCTGGATATAGGCACGAAATTCATCAATTTTCTCATATGGGACTCCCTGAACTTCCACGGTAAGACGTGTGGTGTATGTCACCCCGCCGTTGCCGAACAGTTTTGCTGCCTCACCAATACATATCTGCTGTTCTGCTGTAATTTTTCCGTTCTTGGTTATGATCCTGGCGGAAAAATTATCCGTTCCCTTGTTGTTCAAAAAGCCCAGGGCCTTTACTCTTTTCTCATCTTCTTTGCTCACTGTTAATGTTGCCATTTCTACTTTCCTCCAACTTTTTATCTTTTCTGGTCTTGCCTGTCTTGTGCGTTCCTGCCGTTATGTTTTACATCATTCTTCAGTCTTCTGTCAGATCTTCTCCATTGAATGTGCTTCCGCCCTCCAGAACCTTGGTATTGGTGTATCCGTAATATCTCAGACGGTTCTGCAGCATATATGCCCTCTTACCTTTTGCGCATACAAGAAGCATCTTCTCATCCTTCGGATGACCTTCCACTTCACCGTCAATCTCCTCCAGATTCATAAATTCCACACCTTCCAGAGTCGGTTTCAGGGATGCGTCAATCACTTTGTAGCCCTCTGCCTTGCCTTCTGCGAACTCAACCGGCGTAAAGGTATCTAAAGAACCGGACATTTTGTTCAGAAGGATATTGATGCAGTGCGCAAAGGGATGAATCGCTGTTGAGAACGGCGGCGCATATGCAAAATCCAGATGCTCCAGCTGCTGCACAGTGGCCTTCATGCTCAGTGCCACTACAGCGATATCCACCATCTTATCCACAGCGCCCTTTCCCAATACCTGGATTCCCAGGAATTCACCGGTCGTTTTATCTGCGATCATCTTGACCAGGAAGGAGTCTGCACCCGGATAATAATGTGCCTTGTCATCTACAACAGCTACAACGGAAACCACATCATGTCCCGCTTCCTTAGCCACCTGCTCTGTAAGTCCTGTACGGCCTGCGTTCAGTCCCGGCAGTTTTACCACGCCTGTTCCCAGAACGCCCGGATAGGAAACATCAGCACCGGCAATATTCTGTGCTGCGATCCTGCCCTCAATGTTTGCAGAGGAACCCATGGGTGACCATGCTCTTGCATGTGTCATACGGTTGGTGATCATGGAGCAGTCACCGAGAGCATAAATATTCTCGTCATTGGTTCTCATATGGTCATCTACCAGAACCGTTCTGTTTGGCGCAAGCTCAATTCCCGTATCTGCCAGGAATGCTGTATTTGCACGGATACCAAGGGAGAGTACCAGGGCATCTGCCTTGATCGCTCTTCTGGATGTCTTAACCTTCTCAACAGTCCCGTCACCTTCCACACCTTCCAGCTTCGTATCCAGAAGTGTCATGATTCCCTGGTCTGCCAGATGGTCCTCCACAAACTCTGCCATCTCCGGATCAAATCCCGGCATAATGTGCGGGAGCATATCCAGAACTGTGGTGCGGATGCCGCGGCTCTGAAGATTCTCCGCAACTTCCAGACCGATAAATCCACCGCCCGCGATCACTGCACGCTTGATCGTGCCGGATTCCGCTGCTTTTCTGAGGGCCTCCGCGTCATCAGGCGTTCTCATCATAAATACATTCTTCATATCAAGTCCCGGAAGGGGCGGTACAACTGGAGATGCACCGGTTGCTATTACCAGTTTATCATATGTATATTCTTTTGTCTCACCTGATTTCAGGTCTTTGGCAGTCACTTTTCTGCCTTCACGGTCAAGACCCGTCACCTCAATACCTGTCTCAACTTCCGCTCCGGTCAGTTTTGCAAATTTCTCAGGTGTGTTGACGATCAACTGGCTTCTCTCATGAATCACATCACCTACATAATAAGGAAGTCCGCAGCCCGCATAAGAAATATCCTCACTCTTGGTAAGAATCAATACCTCTGTCTCTCTGCTCTCTCTTTTTAACTTTGCCGCAACCTTTGTGCCTGCGGCCACGCCGCCGATAACCAATACTTTCATAGCCCATACCTTCTTTTCTCAAATTTGCGTAACTACTCTTATGCACGGTCAACGCAGTCAATACACAGACCTGATTTGAACAGTTACAACTTGCTCTCTTTGGTTTATGATTAGTATAACACTTGCACATGTATAAGAAAAGTAATATAATTTTATATAATTAATAGGATTTACCTATGATAAAGGAGACGTCTTATGACCATCAGACATCTGAAAATATTTCTGGCTGTGGCAGAATCCGGTAAAATGAGTCTGGCAGCGGAACAGCTCTTCATCACCCAGCCCTCCGTCAGCCAGGCGATCCGGGAACTGGAGGAGCACTACCAGACACTGCTCTTTGAGCGCCTGTCAAAAAAGCTCTACATCACAGAGGATGGAAAAAAGCTCTATGTCACTGCCAAACAGCTCGTCACCCAGTTTGAAAGCCTGGAGGAGAGCATGCAGAAGGAAAACCGCCGGGAGAAGCTCCGTATCGGCGGCACGATTACCCTTGGCAGCGGAATCCTCTCCAGGGTGGTGCGGGACCTGCGTGCAGAGCAGCCCGACCTTGATATCTATTCTTATATGAACAATACCCAGATCATAGAACAAAAACTTCTGAATATGGAGCTGGATGTGGGTATCGTGGAAGGCCGTGTCAAGAGCCGGGATCTGGTATCCATTCCCCTCATTGACGACATGCTTGTGCTGGCATGCGGACAGAACCACCTCTTTTTCGGCCGCCACACTTTATTCATCAATGAACTGAACGGACATGACTTTGTAAAAAGAGAACCCGGCAGCGGTACCAGGGAACTGTTTGAGAATTTCATTGTGCGCCATGGCCTTGACATCCATACCGTATTTGAGGAGAGCACCCCTGATTCCATAAAAAATGCCATACAGATCAACAACTGTATGGCAGTCATCTCCATCCGCCTTCTGGAAAAGGAGATCCAGAACGGTGAGATGTATGTATTCACAGGTCCTCACAAGGAATGGAACCGGCACTTCTCCTTTGTGTACCACAAGGACAAATACCTGACAGACTCCATTCTCCGGCTGAAAGAGATCGTGAGCAGCTACAATGATGTGGAGGAGATCCGGAAGCTGCCCGGCGGAAAACTGGTGGACAGTTAAGTCCGCAAAAAAGCTGCCGTTATACGCGGCAGCCTTTTTTATTAAGCCTCAATAAATACATCTTTTCCCATACCGCAGATTGGGCATACCCAGTCTTCCGGAAGGTCATCAAATGAGGTTCCCGGAGCAATTCCGTTTTCCGGATCTCCTACCTCAGGGTCATATTCATATCCGCATGGTTCGCATACATATTTTTTCATAATATTTTATACCTCCTGTATATAGCTTCTCCAGTTATCACCTGAATTACACTGATTCTATCACATATTCTCCTATAAATCTAGTCTTTTTTTGTCCAATTTAAAAATTTGTTAAAAATCTCTTTTAAAAAGACTGCACACTTATGTTATTCATAAGTGTGCAGCCTCTCGTCCGGGGAAAGTAAGAGGAGTTTACTTTCCCTTCCCTATAATTCGGAGACCTGTTGATAAAACAGATTTCCTGGACATATTCACAAATATCTACTTCTTCTTTTTGTATCCGGCCATCTGCCGCGGATCAGCATCTGACACCACGGCTCTGGAGTTTTTCTTTCTTGCAAGCACCATTATCTGTTTCGCATCCGCCTTTGTGAAAAACAGGCGTTTACTTCTGTTGCCCCTGCCAAAATGGAGCGCCACCAGTTCCGGATGCTTTCTGTCTTCCCGAATCACGGAAACAATCTCCTTCCAGCTCCAGAAGTCATAATGTGTGGTAATCCTCATCTGATAAAAAATCTCCAGTCCCCTCTCGGTAATAACTGTATCCTTTTTCATCAACAGCGTCAGTATGTACAGCACACCAAATACGGCGGCTACGCGGTAAGGCGTCACAATACCTCCAATGATCAGAGCTGCGGACAAGATCCAGCAGCCGTATGTTACCCACTGCTTACGGGGTTTCAGCTCCCTTGCATGATAAATCGGTCCTTCTAAAGAGTCCCAGGGAAGATGCTCAACACTCAAAATGATACTCCTTTCAGTCAACAACGGATAATTTATGCCTGTGCTTTGGGTGCCCTGCCGGCTGCGCGCATAGCTTCCAGATTCTTCACTGCAAGCTCGTGCTTGTCTGCAGGAGCAGCGGCCGGTTTACGCATTGTCGTTTTGCCGAAAATATTCGTATAAGCACCGTCAGCCCAGAAGATGTTACGACCCAGGAACGCAAGGATTGCAGCCAGGATCGGGTTCAGCAGGTTAACGAACGCAAATGGGAAGTATGCGAACGGATGCACTCCCAGAACACCCATCTGGTAAGCGCCGCAGCCCGTCCACGGGAACATAACTGCCCACAGAGTACCGCAGTCCTCCAAAGTCCTGGACAGCATATTACGTCCCAGACCCATCTCGTCATATTTGTCAACATACAGCGGAGCCGGTACACCAATTCCCAGGAACTGGTCACACATGGTAGCATCGCAGAATAAGGATGTCAGAAGTGTTGCCAGAATCAGACTTCCCACAGAGTGGAGTCTCTTCTTCAGGCCTCCGAACAGTGTATCTACACATCCGCAGCGCTCCAGCGCACCGCCGTAGGCAACTGCCAGCAGAATCAGGTTAATGGTCCACATCTGATGGTCCATACCGCCTCGGCTCAGCAGGTCGTTCGCTAAATCATTAGTGGATTCAAATGTTGTACCATAATGCAGAACGTCGAACAGTTCTCCTAAGCTGTGCATACCCTGGAAAACTGCAGCAAACAGAACGCCGCATCCCACAGAGATTGAAATACCGACAAGTCCCGGTACTTTCATAATACAAACCACCACGATAACAACGATCGGAAGCAGCAGAATCGGGCTTAAGTTAAAGCCTTCTGCCAAAGCTGCCTGTAAATCTGTTGCCACAGAGGCGTCAAATCCTGATGTATCAATATTCAGACCCATGATCGTGTATAAGATCAAAGCAATTATAAACGTTGGGCCTGTGGTGGAAACCATTGCCGTAACGTGGTCAAACAAGCCGGTTTCGGAAACTGCTGCCGCCAGGTTTGTAGTATCGGAAAGCGGTGAGAATTTATCACCAACATAAGCGCCGGAGATGATCATACCTGCAGTGATAGCAGGATTGATTCCCAGGCCGGCACCGATTCCTAAAAAGGCGATACCAATGGTAGCAGTAGCAGTCCAGGAAGAACCGCATGCCAGACCAACAACCGCACACATAATACAGCCGATTGGCAGGAAAAGCTTAGGTGTCAGTAAATCCAGGCCGTAATAGATCAGGGCCGGAATTGTACCGGACATAATGAAAGATGCCACGAGGATACCGACTGTACAAAGAATCAGTATCGCTTCCATTGTAGCACTCAGCCTGTCCAACATACCAGCCAGCATGTCGGAAAAGCTGTGTCCGCAGAGACAGCCGATGATACAGGCCACTACGATAGATACCAGTAACGGCATGTGGGCATCACTGTATCCGCTTCCTCCTACGAAGCCATAAAGCATCAGTGCCATCATGACAACAATTGGAATAATAGCTTCAAAAAAATTCGGAAGACGAACTGTACGTTCTTTCTTTTCGTTCTTTCCCATTAAGACTTACCCCTCTTTTCTCAAATTATTTTTTGCAGGACAGTTTAAGAATTTATTTTGTTTCTATAGCTCCGCCAAGGGCCTCCTCTACCGCTTTGACGAGAGAGCCATCCTTAATAATTTCTTCACAATAGTTGATATCACCGTATAATTCGCGGTCCTCATCTAATGTGGCTACTGCTTTGCGGACTAAGTCATAAGCAGCCTGTGTTCCTTTGCCCAGGCCTTTATTGCCGCGCATATCGATACCCTGGCATGCAACCATAAGTTCCATAGCCAGAACACGTCTTACGTTCTTAGCGATCTCTCCTGCTTTTCTGGCAGCGATGGTACCCATGGATACGTGGTCTTCCTGACCAGCGGATGACGGGATACTGTCAACAGAAGCCGGATGTGCAAGAACTTTGTTCTCAGATACTAATGCTGCTGCGGAATACTGAACGATCATGAATCCGGAGCAAACGCCGCCGTGCGGTGTCAGGAATGCAGGCAGGTCACTGTATGCCGGGTTGACCAGACGCTCAATACGTCTCTCAGATACGTTAGCCAGCTCGGAAACTGCGATTCCCAGGAAGTCAAAGCTCAGTGCCATAGGCTGTCCATGGAAGTTGCCGCCGGAGATACCATTCTTATCTTCTTTGAAGATGATCGGGTTGTCTGTTACAGAGTTAATTTCAATATTTACATGATCCAGTACATAATTCACTGCATCCTTGCTGGCGCCGTGAATCTGCGGTGAACAGCGCAGGGAATATGCATCCTGTACACGAATCTCACCCTGAACCGTAGTGTTCTTGCTGCCTTCCAGAAGTCTTAACAGGTTTCTGGCTGTTGCAAGCTGTCCTGAATGAGGACGCACGTCATGCAGACGGTGATCCAGAGCACTCACGACACCGTTCTGCGCCTCAAAGCACAGAGAGTCAGCGATATCTGCAACCTTCAGAAGCTGCAGCGCATCGTACAGTGCCAGGGAGCCGGCGCTTGTCATTGCCTGTGTTCCGTTGTTCAGAGCCAGTCCTTCTTTTGCGGACAGTTCAATCGTAGGAATTCCCGCACGCTTCATAGCCTCTGCACCGGGAAGAAGTTCTCCTTCGTAATAAGCCATACCAAGGCCCAGCATCGGCAGAACCATATGGGATAACGGTGCCAGGTCTCCGGATGCTCCAAGGGAACCTTTCTCCGGGATAAACGCAGTCACACCTTTATTCAGCATATCGATCATGGTCTGAACAGTCTCCAGACGAATGCCTGAAAATCCTTTTACCAGGTTGTTGATTCTAAGCAGCATCACACCTCTTGCAACATCAATGGGGAACGGATCACCAGCACCTACCGCATGAGTGATGATCAGGTTTTTCTGAAGAGCCTTGCACTGGTCCTGAGAAATTACAACGTCGCTGAATTTACCAAATCCTGTTGTGATTCCATAAACGACCTTCTCTTCCGCAACAAGGTCATCAACCACTTTTCTTGATTCGATAATGTTCTGTTTTGCCTCCTCGGCTAACTCGATTTTTACATTCTCACGACAAATTAAAGCAATCTGTTCCAGTGTGAGGTCTTTACCAGTAATTACAATATTGCTCATATCGCACCCTCTTTTCCTTATATTTTATAGTGCAATTATACACACCTCCGTGTCAAAAAAGCGTCAATAAATGTCAAAATCCACAAACGCAATTGTCTGACAATTATCTTTCATCGTCAAATTCCTCGTGTCACGGTCATTATTCCGTCATTGGCGAACAATATTTTTTCGTGTTATCAGGCTAAATTAAAATATTTTTTTAAGGCGGGAACCTTTTCTCAGAATCCCGCCTTATTCTTGATCTCCTTTAAAACCTTCACAGTGGTCGGATTATTCATTTTTTCTGAGAGCTGTACGCCCTTTTTATAATGCTTTCTGGCTTCCTCTGCCTCTCCCTTTTCCAAAAGGACTAAAGCCATGTACGCTTCCGCACGTTCCAGTCCCCAGTAATATCCATGGCGTTCAAAACATGCCACTGCCTGTTCCAGATACTCCTGGGCCAGTTTGATCTTTCCGAGAAGGTAATAGATCTGCCCCGCGTTGGAATAGAACTGTCCAAGTCCGTTGGTCACCACCTTGCCGGTTCCCTTTTCGATGGCTATTTTATAGTAGGAAAGTGCTGACTGGTAATCACCGGTGGCACGGCAGGCATCCCCGATATAATTATAACACGCCGCAATGCTCATAATATAGCGGGAATCTCTTCCGCTGTAATCCTCAAATATCTGGCGGGCCTCTGTGAGCGTCTGGCGGGCCTCCTCATATCTGCCCTCATGGAGCAGATACCAGCCTCTCAGCCTCATGAAAGCACCTCTCTCGTCCGGTTCCTGCACATTGATCAGGGACAGGCCCTCGTCCACATATTTTTTCACCAGCTCCAGGTCTTCCACTTGAATCCCGTAGAAAATCATCTGCTTGAAATTATTCAGGAGAGATTTCTTATCCTCCAGCATCTCAGCCAGCTTCATGCTCTCCTCAATATTGCGGATACCGGATGCGTAATCTCCCACAGCGATGTCAAAACGGCCCTTGACATAGTACATTTCCTTTTTCATTTCCTGCAGCTGATGAGAATCCTCGTCAAACTGGATCACCTTCTGAGCTAATTCAAGAAGTTCATTGGCCTCAAAGGTTACTCCGTAATTGTCGTCGCCATATTCCATCTCCCAATGAAGTACAGGAAAGTTCTCATTGACAATCGTATAATACTCTTTCAGATATTTAATCTTATATTGATACGCTTTCACCATGTTATGGCACTTCTCATAGTGGTGAATCGTCATTGGAAGATACCCAAAATTTTTCTTCCCCTCAGCCTTTGACTCATAATACTCTGCCAGCATCTGATGGTACATGCGCTTCTTTCCCTCACTCTGGCGCTCGTATATGAACTGGCGGAAGACCTGATGCTCAAATTTATAGTACACATTCCAGCCGACAAGTATTTCCTTGATCAGATGACGCTCCTGCAGCTTTTCAAGAATACGGACCAGGGTCAGCCTGTCCATCTTCGGAAGCAGCAGCTCTATCTCCTCAATGCTGATCTTCTCAGGAAACATGCTCATGCAGTCCAGCACTTCATTTTCCGTCTCCGGCAGGCCTGCAAGCCTTGCTTTGATCACATTGTTGGTCTTCTGGGATTTTTCCAGGGTATATCCCTTTTCCTTTATCAGATTCACCAGCTCCATCAGGAAAAATGCATTTCCGTCAGTCATCTGGAATATACTCCTGAGCTTCTGCTCATCCCCGTTAAGCTCCGGCAGATATTTGTGGAGCAGCTCCATGGTCTCCTCCTCCGTAAAGGGATTCAGAGAAATAACATGGAGATAATCTTTCTTCATGAGTTTCTCCAGGGATTCCATAACCTCCACATCATTGTTCTGGTTATAAGTACACATGAGAAGGATCCTCTCTGTGCCCAGCGTCAGGAGAATCCTGTTCAGAAGCTGGAAGCTCATGGCATCCATCCACTGGATATCGTCAAAGAACAGCACTACCTTGTGCTTTTCCACGATTTTGCGGAACATGTCCAGGATGGCTTTTTCCATAAGCTGATATGTCAGCCTGCCCAGCGGCTTCTCATCCCCCAGGATGCTTCCCTTAAAGAAACGGTCAAGCTGTGCCTGCTCCTCCTCTGTGATGGAGCGCTCCAGCAGTCCGTTCTCCACACACTGCTCCACCTCCCAGAATATGTCATTCCAGGGGCGCAGGAAAAATTCCGACTCCTCCCGGTAGCAGGCAGCATACAATGGAATCATCTGATAGCCCCGCACCATCTGTTTTGCCTTGTCCAGAAGCGCTGATTTGCCTACTCCGTCCTCCCCGCTGATGGCCACACATTGGGGATGGCGGCTCTTGCCGGTTCCCACAATACACTCACTGACCTGGTATATTTCAGCGGTACGGCCCAAAAACGGCGCGTTCCAGGCAGCAGACTCCGCCGTGGTGTTTCCCTTAACATTGAAAATACGGTGAAACAGTTCCTTGATCTCCGGGGACGGCTCCACGCCCAGCTCATCTGCCAGAACCTTCTCCAAATCGTAATACAGCTTGATCGCCATATTATAGTTTCCATTCACCGCATAGATATCCATGATCTCATAGTAGAGCTTCTCATTATAGGGATCATGCTTTAACAGAATGTTGCTGTATTTCTGAATCAGATCCACATCCTTTGTGGCATCCGCGTCGTACAGCTTTTCCCTGGCACATTTGATAAATGCCTGGTTATACTGCTCCTGCATGGAGGTGATCCACTCTTCATATTCATAACTGTTCTTTATCATAAAATGGGAGAGAAACCCTTCTTCCTCGTTCTCCAGAATATTCTCTTCACTGATATGGTCCCAGTCAATATCCGGCATACACTCCGGATTCAGAGAGATGCTGGTATGGCCTGCTGTCACCAGGATTTCCTTGCCAAGCAGCTTTTTGATCTGGTAGACTGCTTCCCTCAGGTTCTTTCTTCCCACATTTTCATTGTCTGCCCCCCAGAGCACGTATATGATTTCTTCCCTTGTAGCTGTCTTCTTCACACAGAGATAATAGAAAAATCCCTCTGCTTTCTTGTATGGAAAATTCACACGCTCTCCGTCCACCTCAACATAAGGTCTTCCCAAAAGATGTACACTGATGTTCGCCACAATTTATCCCTCATATTCTCAATTTACAGTCCCAAAGTAACAAAATGTATTGTATTAAGTATACTCTAATGCAGACACAACTGTCAATACTTCCCCAAATTATGGAAATTTAAAGTTCTTTCTTGTTACTACTTTACCATGCAAAATTGTTATATGTGGTTTTTCTCGGCCATTTTTACGGATACAGCCGTATTTCTTCCCTGTTTCTTATATATTTTCACAGTTTGCTTTCTCACCTGCTTATTATAGGAAGAAACTCCTGCGCCGACCGTGCCGAAAGGCAGCGGCGGCAGGGATTCCGTTAACCGGGCGTCACGACCCCCCTTTGCAGAGTGTAAAACGGTTTTTGCGGAAGGTGATGATTCCCTCCTCCTGCATTCTGCCCAGTTCGTCGGAGAGCACGCTGCGGTTTACACACAGATAATTTGCCAGTTCCTCCCTGGAATAGGGAATCTCCACCGTATTACTCCCTGTCTTCCGGCATTGTATGCGCAGGTATTTCAGTACCCTTCTGCGCACACTTTTTGTGGAGAGGATATCAATCCTGTAAAATTTTCTGACGTTTTCGTTGGCTATAAATTCCATCAGTCTCCGTTCCAGCTCCTCCTCCCATTTTTTATGTCCCGGCATCCAGTCAAAAAACCACACTTTCGCATCCTGGCTGCAGTAAGCGGAATATGGGCTTTGACGGCTGGGCGTGCAGACAATATCAGCCCCCAGCATATAGGAGGGAATCAGCTTCTGAAAAAGCCTTTCATTTCCATCCATATCGATCCGGACGATCCGCACTTCCCCCTCCAGCACGATTCCGAGCTGTCCGATCGTGTCTCCCTCATGCAGTAACTGCTGCCCTTTTCCGTAATCCTGTATCTTTCCCCCAAGAAGCCTGCCCAGTTCCTGCAGCTCCTCTGCGTCCTTTTGCCGGAACAGACAGCTCTGTTTCAGGATTTTTTCATACTTCTCCAGTCCATTCATTTGGCATCTCTCCCTCCTCTTTTTTTACTCCTCTTATTCTATCATCTTCTTATGTTTTCGTAAATTGATGCTTATGATTCCCTCAAACAGATCCTTTTATCTGCTTCCTTAATATTTACAAAAGATGTAAGAACCCCGTTGAAAATTCATAACTTATAGTATATGATGAAAATATGAAAACTGCCTGGAGGGATTGTTATGATTCGCAGACCCAATATCTTATACTATAACAATGGGCAGACGGAAAAAGGAAAAGTGTTGGAAAAAGCAGCACGCCGAATGGGATTCGACTTTACTCCCATTCTCCCGCAGAATGTGCTTCAGACTGTGGGATATCTGGCCAAAATCAAAGGCTTTCCGCAGCGGAAAATATCCGTGCTGGAAAACCTTCCTTCTATTCCTGTGGATGTTATGGTTATGTGCAATTTCACTGACGATAACCTGAACCACCTTCTTCGCATGATGAAGAACGGGGAACTTCCATCCGTTGCCTTAAAAGCAGTCCTCACATCCCAGAACTGCTTCTGGACATTCGCACATCTTGTAAAAGAGCTGGAGGAAGAACACAGAGATTTTATGGAGAGAGAAGAAGAGGAAAAATAAGGCGGAAGGAACGCAGGTGATGCGTTCCTTCCGCCTTATTTTCCTTCCATTATTTTCTATTATAAAATGCAGGTAACAGATTCCGGTACAGAATCAAATCCCGCCTGCAGTCTGCCGTCCGCGTATATCTGAAACCCCGGCCCGCTGCCATATCGCTCCCCCGTTTTATCATATTGGACCGTCACAAGATGACCGCCTGCCGGAACATCCTCCAGTTTGAAATACTTCCATCTATGGTCCAAAAGAGGTGTCACCGTAAGCCTCCCGTCCTCATACATATGGATCCCCGCCGCACCGCTGATGATCAGGTCACAGAAGGTTGAATGATTGTAATCCTTTCCCCTCTCGTATCCCCCTGCTTCCTGCGGAAATCCCTGTTCCTTCAAAAACCTGCGCGCCTCCCACTCTCCGGTGTCGGGATGGAGATTTTCATCGATCCAGCAGGACTTTCTGCCGTACCTGTCTGTTCTGTAATGGGAACCGGCATACAAAAGGAGCAGTTCCCCGTATTCTCTTCTTCCAAATTCGGTATTTCCTCTTTTCTCCCGGTTCTTCTGCAGATACTCCGCTGCTGCCGTCAAAGTCTGCGATGTAGAAAAAGGCCAGGACCAGCCATTCCACAGACAGGGATGCACAGCCTTTTTTTCCAGGAACCCGGGATACCGGCTGCAGGTGGACGGCCCATAGGGTGCATAAAAGCATTCCCGGTCAAAAAGCCTGGAAAAAGCCGCCCCCATGCGCTTTACCTGCGCATCCCCCTCAAACTGAAAAGGCAGCCCAAAATACCAGGGGAGATAGCCAGTTATCTCGTCCATCTCCGCCATCTCTCCCGGCGTCCCTGTTTTCTCCTGCACACGGATTCCCCTGTAGAAGTTCAGTTCCGGCCTCCAGAGCATGGTCTGCATTCTGCGCCAGATGGATTCTGCCTCTCGCTGATATCTTTCCTCAGCGGATTTGTCCCCCTTCCACCCTGCTATCCGAGAGAGGGCAGAGGCTGCTGCTGCCATATAGGAATTTAAGGTGAGCCGAATGCCGTTCCCGCCTGCTGAATATTCCATACCGTCCCTGTTGTCTGAAGACCAGAACAATCCGCATCTGTGCAGACTTCTTATCTTCCACCTTTTATAACTGTCTTCCATATAGGGAAACAGCTCTGATGCCAGATCATAATTTCCGGTTGTCCTGGTGAACCGGTAAACAGCGTGGATCAGCCAGTTGCTGTAATCCTGTTCATGCTCCCTGCCGCTTCCCAGGAACCAGTACACACAGTAATCCCTCAGATATGTATCACTGCCCCGTAGCCAGCGCCCTTCCATAAGATGATGGCCTGCCGCGCAGGATATGCCGTTATAGGGCCCTGACCAGGGGACTTGGGGAAGAAATTCTGTGAGGATATAGCCTTCCGGGGTCTTTTTGATATGTTTCCGGTAGACCCACCAGCGGAAATAATAGATTTCCTCAAGGACCGGGTCCTGACAGTCCAGCAGGGGGATGTGCTCCCCCATCCAGACCGCGGCGTGTTTGTTGTCAATTTCCTGTCCATGAGGCTCATCATCCCGGGCGGAAAATTTCTCTGCGTAGAATTTCAGTTTCTCTCTGAGGTGCATTTACTTATCCTCTTTTTTGTACCATGGAAATTGTGTGACCCTCAGCTTGGTACAGCCATAAGGAATCAGGGTGATTTCCTCCTCTGTCCCGTCCGGACTGATCGGACTGACGGGAAGCGTCCCTGCGCTGTTATCCTCCAATTTCCAGGAGTCAAGTCTGCGTCCCCTGGTCTTCAGGCGGATTGGAGGGTGCTCCTTGGAAAACGGGACCACTCCCACACGGCCTGCCTGCATTTCAAAGGAAGGATTCTCTTCCAGTGCATAATTCCAGTCACTTTCAGGGTAGACCTCATAATCTCTGACACCTGCCACTTCTCTGACTGCCTCCCATCTCTCCTTCATGTCCAGCGCATACACCAGGGGGCCTCTCTCAACTGCCACGCTGTTATGGAACCAATGAGATGTTTCAATCTCCATGGAAAACTCCGCTTCGATCTTGTCCCCTGTACGGATTCCTCTGCAGACAGATACCACATCTCCTGTCTTTTCTCTGTTCTTCACTTCTTTGACACAGATTCCGTTCTTGTATATTTTACAGGCACTGCACCATCCCGGGATTCTGATCTTAAATTCCAGCCCGTCATGGGAAGCCTCCTCCACATGGTACGTGATTTTTTCTTTAAAAGGATACTCTGTCTCCTCCCTGATACACAGTTTCTTTCCCTCAGCCTCCGTCTCCAGCCTGCAGGGGGCAAATACCATAGAGACCACTTCCGAGTCACTTTCCCTGTACCACAGGCTCTTCACGAATTTCGGCCATCCCTGATGCATGTTCGCTGTACAGCAGCCGAAATTGGGTTCCAGACCGAACATATTGGATTCCTCATTGTTATTGAACCAGTTCCGCTTTGCTTTGCTCACAAGCACCTGATTTGCCTGCTGCACATACTGATGTGCCATGAAATCCTCTGTAATGGTAGCCGGCAGCGCATTGTAGGCAAGACGCTCCATTTTATCCGCAAAACAGGGAAGTCCGAAGGCCTCCAGCATGGTCTGCAGGCTGAACATATATTCCACTATTGAGCAGAGTTCTGCTCCCTGGGAGGGATTGTTTCCGCTTAAATGCTCATCCCCGTTGACGGCACCGCTTGCGACCCCGTGATATTTATCAGCACTCTCCATCCCTGCCAGTGAAACTGCCTCATAGTCCAGGTCATCGAAGAAATAGGACAGCATTGCAGGGTATTTAAATCCCATGGTCACATTTACGATATGGTTTGCGTGGTATTTCATAGTGTCATGATAATCTTCCCATGAAAAATGGCTGTATTCCTTATTCCAGTCATAATAATAACCCGCAGGCCTTGTAAAAGGAAAATCAGCAAAAATATCCACCCAGTCAAGAGCCTGTTTCCTGAGCATTTCCACAAGCGCCGGAATATAGCTTCTCTCTTCCCGTTCGCAGTACCACTGGATACAGTACAGCAAATCCCCTATTCTGGCGCTTGACCACTGTTTCATAGGCACCTGGGGTATCTTTTTATATAGATACTGAAAATACCTGTCAAAAAACGGAAGTACCCTGCTGTCTTTTTTAATCTCATAGTATTGGATCAGGACCTTCAGCATGACAAATCTGGACCAGTAGTCCTCCTTACTGGCTACAGGACCGAAGTTTCCCTCCTCATCCTGGCTGCCCAGAGTCCATTCCACAAACCTGCAGGCAATGTCCCAGTGTTCTTTGTCCTCCAGATAACAGGAGAGCGGCAGAAGCCCGTCCAGGTAGTAAGGCGCTCTCTCCCAATTTTCTCCTGTACCGCCCAGCCAGCCGGAATAACTGCCCACACTGTCCCAGATGTCAAACAGTTTTCCCGTAAGTCCCTGCATCTGAATTTCCAGCTGTCGTTTCAGCCATCCCTCCGGTTTCACTTCCGGGATGGAAAATGTATGTAATCTTTTCTCATTTTTATTGCTCATAATAGTTCCTCCAGGGTGCCTTTTATTTTAGTGCTCCGCTCAGCATTCCCTTGATAAAATATTTCTGCAGGAATACGAACAGGATCAGGATAGGCATCAGGCCTATAATGGAACTGGATGTCAGAAGTCCCCAGTCCGTACCGTACTGGCCGATCGCCAGATTGGTAAGTCCCACATTGAACGTCTTAATGGAATTGCTGTTGGCAAATACCAGCGCGATCAGATAGTCGTTCCATGTGGTATACGCCGCATAAACGGCAATGGTCGCCACAGATGACCAGGTCAGCGGCAGACATATGTTGGAAAACACGGAGAACGCCCCCGCACCGTCCAGTTTTGCAGACTCCAGCAGACTGTCCGGCACCATGTCAAAGGCGTTTTTCATCATATAAATACAGAACGGTGACTGGAAGGTGGCGTAGATCAGCACCATACTCGGAATCGTATTTAAAAGATGCAGCTTTGACATGATGGAGTACAGCGGATTCAGCAGTGCCTGGAAAGGGATCATGATCGCCGCCAGAATACAGGCCATGAAAAGACCCTTTCCCTTTAACTGCAGCTTTGAGAACCCATACCCGGCCAGCACGCTGACAAAGACCACCAGTAAAATCGTGATCGCGGTAATGACAAAGGAATTCAGCAGATATCCTCTGTACAGACCATCATCCAGGGTAAATATCTTGATATAATTAGCCAGGGTCGGATGCTTTGGAATCAATGTGGGCGGTGTTCCGTATATCTCTGTCTTGTCCTTCAGAGACGTCACCACCGTCCAGTACAGCGGCAGGAAAAAGATGACTGCCAGAACTGTATTCATCCAAGTTTTTTTCGTCACTCTCTTCATACTTTCTCCTCTATTTCGTGGGGTCCTGCAGGACCTTATTTTCAAAATAACTCAGAACACCGAGCACAAGCAGCAGAATCATTGTCATGGCAGATCCATATCCCATCTTAAAATACTTAAATGACGTATTGTATATGTAATGGACAATGGTTGTGGTATCCTGCGCAGGACCGCCTTTTGTCATGATCAGGAACTGCTCAAATGCCAGTACGGAGCCGATGACCGACAAAATCAGTGCCAGAGCCGCATGCGGCTTGATGATCGGCAGAGTGATCCTGAAAAACTGCTTTACTTTATTGGCCCCATCCACACTTGCAGCCTCGTAGATCTGTTCATCTACGGACTGGAATGCCGCCAGAATGATCAGCATGGAAAATCCCGCCATCTTCCAGGTGACCATAAATATCACGGCGGGCAGGGATGTCTTAGCCGAATTCATCCACAGGATAGGGTCCTGTATGATCCCCAGTGTCTGGAGAAGGTAATTCAGCACACCGTACAGATCATTATAGATCCAGAGCCATACCATACTGCAGCATGTCATGGATATGACCACCGGAGCAAAGTACAGGGAACGGAACAAATTCACACCCTTAAATGCCCCATTGATCAGAAGTGCCAGGATAAAAGCCAGAATAAACAGGCACGGGGTCACAAAGACCGCGTATTTCATGGTGAACAGCAATGAATTCCAAAACTGGGCATCCTGAAACAGTTTTATATAATTATCCAGAAAGACAAACGTTTTCTCCCCCAGCACCGGCCAGTCGTAAAATGACATGAGCAGTGACTGGAGAAATGGAAATACAAAAAACATGAGATTCAATATCAGTGCCGGGAGTATGAACAAATAGGATACCAGCGGTATTTTCTTTTTATGTCTTCTCTTCATCAGTTTCTCCTTACTTTATGGAGGGGTGCCTGCAGGCAGGCCCCCTCTTGTTGTCACTGCATAATTTTATTGATAGCCTCCGCAGCATCCCCAAATGCCTGTTCCGGTGTCTTCTCCCCGTTCAGACAGGTCTGCATAGCCTCCAGAATGGGCACATACATCTCATCGTATTTCAAAGATACCGGGGTATGTCCTACCTCCAGCGCCTCTTTCAGCACCTGGTATTCCGGTGTATCATTGAAATATTCGTTGTCAAAGAAATCGCTTCTTGCAGGGAGCAGACCGCCTTTTGCCAGCTCGTCCACCTGTACTTCCTTTGACAGGCCAAACTGTATGAATTCCCAGGCTGCGTCCACATCTTTGCACTGGGAGGTAATGCCGATGGAATCCCCGCCGGAGAAAGACGCATACTCTGTGCCCTCCGGTCCCTTTGGAAGAAGGCAGGCGCCCCAGTTCATATCATTGTGTTCACCGCTTATGAAAGAATAAATAGCTGCACTGCCCAGCACTACCTGGCTGGCTTTTCCTGTGAGGAATGCATCCTGTGCCTCATTCCAGGAGTATGTGGTAACACTGGGAGGCGTTACTTTATAGGTATTTGTCAGATCATTGAACATGGAAAGGGCTGCGACTGCATTTTCGGAATCCAGCTCACATGTCTTCCCGTCTTCTGAGAGCACTTCCCCTCCGTTGTTCCATACATAGGGCATGAAGGTAAACATATGGCCCCCCGCGTCACCTCCGGCATAGACATAGCCGTATCGGTCCGCTGTGGTCAGTTTCTGGGAATCAGCGATCAGCTCATCCCAGGTCTTGGGCGGTGTTTCCGGGTCAAGACCGGCCTCCTGATAATGGTCTTTGTTGTACAGAAGTACGGAAACGTCCGGCGCAAAGGGCACTGCATAAGTCTTGCCTTCAAGCTGTCCTGACTTTATCATACCTTCACTGAAGGTATCCTTATAATCCAGAGCCTCGTACTTATCAGAAATATCAGCAAAGGCTCCTATAGATGCAAAGTAGGGAACCTTTGTGCAGTCCAGGGAGACGATATCCGGCGCCTCTCCTGAGGACAGCGCCAGGGAGAGCTGGTCTGCCATCTGGGATGCGGGCTGCTCCACTACTTTCACTTCCACGTTTTCGTTCTGCTCATTGTATTTTTCTGCAGCGCTTTTTACAGCCGCTACTGTGGAATCACGTGTCCACACAACGATCTCCGACTTTTCGGAAGCTGTCTCCTTGTCTTTTTTCTCACCGGAATTCCTGTCACCGCCGCAGCCTGCCAGCATGGAAACTGCCATAAGAGATGTCATGGAAAGGGCTGCCCATTTCTTCATGTTTCCTGTTTTCATAATTTTCCTCCTTGGACGCAGACCTCAACTTCTGCATCATTATGCATTTTGATATGTTTTACGTGGTATCGGGCCGATATCTTGGGTATATTATACAAAAACTCTTTCTATAAGTAAATTCATATTCTTTACCTAAAATAGTAAAATATTAACAGCATAAAATTGTAATAATTTAACATATAACGAAATATATTTTCTAATTTTTAGTTGATTTACAGCAAATATCCGTTTATAATCATATTAAAATATAAACATATAAGACAGGAGGCCGTCATGGAATATGTGAACTTTTCTACTCCCCCTTACCCGCACTTCATCATTGCAGGGTCTGCCCTCTACCGCCCCGGGGACGCACACGGGAGACGCAGCAATATCGGGATCTTTGACCTGATCTTTATCGAATACGGAGAACTTTATATTACAGACGGAGACGCCTCGTATCATCTCAGGGAAAACGAACTGATTATTTTAAAACCGGATTCCACCCATTACGGACACAAAAAGGTGACGGAGAAAACAAAATTTGACTGGCTTCATTTCAGAAGTGTGGGAGAATATCATTACTCCGAAGAATTTCATCTGGTGAAAGAAGAGCGGAAATCACTGAGTACATATACGGATCGGAAGAGCACACTTACACTCCCCCTTTATAAAAAAATGACACCGCTGGAGAGCAGTGAATTTACATCCATATTCTCGAAATTAATATCTGCCAACATAGACAAATACCAACAGAAAGAGACCCAGGACCAGGCACTTTTATCACCTCTGGAATGCCAGGAGCTGTTTTTCCGGCTTCTGAGCTTTGTACAGGTGTTTCAGCCCCAGCGTAACTCCTCAGAACTTCTGGCTGCTAATATTATGGAATACATCCTTCAGAATTTCCACACACAGCTTACCCTGGAAAGTATAGCAGATTATTTTAATTTTCATCCGGTACATATCATACGGTGCCTGAAAAGGGAATACGGAATCACCCCAAACAAGGCCATCATACAGATCAGGATTGACAACGCAAAAAAGATGCTCATCACCTCCAATCTGAGCATCAATAAAATTTCTGAATTTGTGGGTTTCTCCTCCCCCTCTTATTTTAACAAGGTCTTTCGGGAATATACAGGCATGACCCCCAAGGAATACAGAACACAGAAAAGGCCCGGAATATAAACCGGACCTTTTTCACTCTGTCTTTATTCTATTTCCGGCTGTATCTGCACAGCTGTCTCTTTCTTTAACTCTCTCTCAAGAAGCAGTAAAAATCCAAGAGCCGCAGCCCCGCACAGCGCACCTATGGCAAATACCACATTGATATCCATGCCTGCACCCAGCACGGAATTGGTGACAGCAGGGGCGCTTAAGGTTGCCACAATAATTCCAAACATGACATACCCGTAATTCTCCCCGGAATGCTTCATACCGAAAATAGAACTTGCCAGGGAGGGAAAACTTCCCATAATGCCGCCGTAGCAGGCATACATCAGCACCACGCACACCGTAGTCATCGGTGCCGGAGCTGTGATCAGAAGGACCATGGCAAGGACTATGAAAGCCAATACCCCTTTCAGACAGATGGTACGCCCCACCTTATCTGCGGCAGTAGGCAGAAGAAGCCTGGCAGCTGCGTTGCAGACGGAACCCGCCATGACCGAAGTGACGGCTATGCCTGAGGCTATGCCCCTGTCCATCTGGACGGTCTGGGACAGAGGCGAAAGAATCAGATAGGGGATCAGCCCAAACAGCATGACTGCCAGCAAATAATAGAATTTCTTTGTCCGCAGCATCTCCCCTGATGAATACTGGCGTCCCTCATAGAGCGCAGCAGCAGACTCTTTTCCTCCGCCAGATCCAAGATCCCGTTTCTCCGGATTTCTGATAAAAATGCTTGCCAGTATCCAGGCCAGCGCCAGTACGGAACCGATCGTCAACAGGGTAAACTGAATGCCCCGCTCTGCCAGCAGCACTCTGGAAAGCGGAGCCAGAAAAAATCCGCAGAGGCCGTTTGCTGTCACGATAACCCCTGACGCAAAGCCTGTCCTGTCAGGAAACCATTTCTGGGCTGTGGATATAATGGTGGTATATATCATGCCCTGCCCAAATCCCTGCATGATCCCATATGTCAGATACAGCATAACCGGTGACTGCCGCATGGAAAAAGCGGACATCAGAATCCCCGCTGCGAATATCCCGCCTCCCACAGCCACCACGATCCCGGGGTTTGATCTGTCCTGAATCCTTCCCCCGATAATATTTCCCGGCACAAATGCCAGAAAGCTTAAATAGAATCCCATACTGGCCTGACTCTGGCTCCAGCCTGTCAGCTCCATGGCGTAGGGCTGGTATATGGACCATATATGCGGATACCCTGTAAAAAATATGGCAAAGGCACCGAAGATCAGTATCAGATATTTTGTCTTTGCACTGGTTTTATTCTCTCTCATAATCTCTCCCTCGCTCCCTTTGTTACTGCTTTATGTAAACCACTATTCCCCTATTTTTGTTTTAAAATACCGGACAGCAGCGTACACTGCTGTCCGGTCATTGTTCTTACTGTGCCCGGAATGAATTTTCAGACAGGCATTCGTATGGTGTGTTGAATACCAGAATATGACGTTTTACATTCTCATATGTCCCCTGCACCATAGCCTCGTTCAGGTCAAAGTAATTGTGTTTTCCCTCTGAGGCAATGTACTCCTCCACTTTCTTTGTCAGGCAGTTAAAGCTTGCAGTCGCAATGTTTACTTTCCTGATACCAAGGGAGATTGCTCTCTGGAAATCAGAATCCGTGATGCCGCTGCCGCCGTGAAGCACCAGGGGAATATCCACTTTATTATGTATCTGCTCCAGCACATCAAAGGCCAGCTTCGGAGCCACCGGATAATTTCCATGCGCGTTGCCGATCGCCACGGCAAGGGCGTCAATGCCTGTCTTCTCTGCAAATACTTTGGCGTCATCCGGGTCAGTACAGCGGATACCATGGTCACAGCTTCCGTCCTCACTGCCGCCTACCAGGCCCAGTTCGGCCTCCACTGTAGCGCCGTACTCTGCTGCCAGTTCCACAACTTTTCTGGTATTTGCAATGTTTTCTTCAAAAGGAAGTGTGGAGGCATCCAGCATTACGGATGTAAAACCAAGCTCCAGCGCTCTCTGAACCGTCTCAAAAGTAAGGCCGTGGTCCAGATGCACTGCCACATCCACCTTAGCTGATTTTGCCGCCTGCACCATCATAGGGCCCATCAGGTCAAGGGGGGAATGTTTCAGACGCACTTCTGCGATCTGTAAGATGATAGGAGTATCAAGCTCCTCTGCTGCCCGGATGGCTCCTTTTACCATTTCCATATTGCCTACACTGAATGCACCGCATCCCCTGTTGTTTTTTGCTGCGTTTTCCAGTAATGTTTTCATTTTTACCAGTGCCATAATGATTTTTCTCCTTTATCTCATTCTTTATTTGTATCGGTTCAGGTAACTGTTCAGTCAGGTCTGCGCATTTACTGCGCTGACCGTGCAAAAGAGTAGTGGCGGCAGGTATTCGCCCCATCGCGAAGCGATTTTTAATGGGCGAATACCCGTAACTATTCAGCTGGCTGAATAGTTACCAAAAACAATACATAAGGAAAGAAGGAATAGTACATGCCGATTAAAATACAAAGTGACCTGCCTGTTAAGGAAATACTGGAAAAAGAAAATATATTTGTCATGGATGAGGGGCGTGCGGTCCATCAGGATATCCGGCCGATCCGTATCCTGATCCTGAATCTTATGCCGCTCAAAGAAGAGACAGAGCTGCAGCTTCTGCGCTCACTGTCCAATACTCCTCTGCAGGTGGACGTATCTTTCATGATGGTTGCGACCCACGAGTCAAAAAATACGGCGACCAGCCATTTGAACAAATTCTATGAGACCTTTGACCAGGTAAAAGCCCATAAGTATGACGGAATGATCATTACAGGCGCACCGGTGGAGCAGATGGAATTTGAGGAAGTGGATTACTGGGAAGAGTTACAGGAAATCATGGAGTGGACAAAGACAAATGTGACCTCCACCATTTACCTGTGCTGGGCTGCCCAGGCGGGGCTTTACTATCACTATGGCCTGAAGAAGAAAATGATGGACCACAAGGTGTTCGGCCTCTTCCGCCACAGGGTAAAAAACCGCAGGGTGCCCCTTGTGCGCGGATTCGACGATGAATTTTTAGCGCCCCATTCCCGTCATACAGAGGTAGCAGCAGAGGACATCCATGCCTGTGATGCGCTGACGATCCTGGCGGAATCAGAGGAAGCCGGAGTATTTTTATGCATGGCTATGGACGGCCGCCAGATCTTTGTCATGGGACATCCGGAGTATGATCGTGTGACTTTGGACGGAGAGTATAAGAGAGATAAAGGGAAAGGGCTGGATATCAAGCTTCCCGAGAATTACTATCCTGAGAATGATCCGGATAATAAGCCGCTTCTGCTGTGGAGGGCACATGCGAATAATCTGTATACGAACTGGCTCAATTATTACGTTTATCAGGCTACTCCTTATGATTTGGATGGGACACCATTCTGATTATGCGAATGCCATTTTGAAAGGAGAAGTATGCCAGAGTTTGAATTTTATTTGACCGGCAGTCTGGAAAAAATATTTCCGGATACTGAGCCAAAGGCAATGGGCGAGGCACACAGAATCTCAATTCTGAGAGGAGAAATGCCTGCGGTACAGATTGCCTACAGGAGAAAATGCGGTGGGGAGAACCTTCCATATAAATACCGTTTTCAATGTAAAGTGACAGGAATACCGGCCAGCGCGCGCTTCCGTGATGTGGAGTTGGTGCCATCCGCCTTTCCCTGTTATGAGGTTACGGATGAGAATTATCTGACAACCCGGCCGGGGCTGTTTCCGGACCTGCTGAAACCCAAAAAAGAGAATATTATCACGCCAATGCCCGGGCAGTTTCGGGCATTGTGGATTGATCTTCCGGATACAAAAACGCTGGATGCCGGGGTATATCAGGCGGCGGTTGAGCTGACCATGCTGCCGGAAGTATACATGGGAGATGGTACACTTAAAAAGCCGGAACACATGGAATGTGAAAGAGCGGTGTTTCCTTTTGAGCTGGAAGTGGCGGAGGCGCAGTGGAGACCGCAGTCTCTCATACATACAGAGTGGTTTCATGCGGACTGCCTGGCAGATTTCTATCGGACGGAAGTATTCAGCGAAATGCACTGGAAAGTCATAGAAAAGCAGATTGCCCTTGCAGGGAGAGAGCTGGGGGTCAATATGATCTTGACGCCTGTGTTTACACCGCCCCTGGACACTGCAATCGGAGGAGAGCGCACAACGGTTCAATTGGTTGAGGCAGAATTGAAAGAGGACGGTTACCTTTTTGATTTTACAAAGCTGAAAAGGTGGTGTGATATCTGCAGACGGTCAGGGATTGAGAATCTTGAGATTGCCCATCTCTTCACCCAGTGGGGGGCAAAGGCGACGCCGAAGATATATGTCACAGAGAATGGCCTTAAGACACAGAAATTCGGGTGGCATGTACCGGCTGTGAGCAGAGAATACAGAAGATTTCTGGAAGCCTTTCTTCCGGCGCTTCAGGAGAAGCTGGAAGCGTTTGGGTTTGACAGAGAGCATGTTTATTTTCATATCTCTGACGAACCGTCAAGGGAGAATCTGGACAGTTATATACAGGCTAAGGCAGCAGTGGAGGATCTGTTGAAAGGGTGGAAGGTGATGGATGCCCTGAGTGATTACGTGTTCTATGAAAAAGGGATCGTGGAAAATCCAATTCCATCCAATGACCATATCCAGGCTTTTATAGATCACGGGGTGGAGCATCTCTGGGTATATTACTGCTGTGCGCAGAATAATAAAGTGCCAAACCGCTTTTTGGCCATGCCAAGTGCCAGAAACCGGATTATGGGTGTGCTGATGTATCTGTATAGGATAGAGGGTTTTTTGCACTGGGGATATAACTTCTATAATTCTATGTTTTCCATAGAGCATATCGATCCCTTTTTTGACACGCATGCAGGTTTTGCGTTTCCATCCGGAGACACATTTCTGGTGTATCCCGGCGCGGACGGGGAACCATGGTCTTCCATCCGGGCAGAGGTACAGCGGGAGGGGCTTGACGATATGCGGGCTTTGGAGGAACTGGAAAAAAGTGTTGGCAGGGAGAGGGTAGTGGAAATTATATATGAGGGTGTAGAAGGAAAGATCACGTTTGAGAACTATCCGCAGGATGCGGAGTATCTTTACAGACTGAGGAATAAAGTGGCAGCAGAGATGAAAAAGGCTGTGGGAAAATAAAGAGATGGGCTTCCGGGGAAATCGACCCGGGAGCCTTTTTACATATCACAAAACAGAAAGAAGGCAGCAGACCGGGTGGCACATTCTCCTCAAATGCGCTATAATATATATGCAAAGATAAAAACACAACGTGCGGCAGGGCCACACAGACCCGGTAGGTAGTCCGGGCGCAGACCGGATGTGCAGATATTCCGGTCTGTAAGTAACCTTCCTCCTTAGGTCGTCCCTTCTTTGCAGGACATGTGCAGTGGTATTCGGATGGATAACCCTCACAGTCCATAAAAACATTTCAAGGAGGAACGATTATGGACAGGATTTCGATAACAGTGAAGGTGTTTTTTCAGGACCCCTTTTGGATTGGCCTGTGTGAGAGAACGGACAGCAGAGGATGTTCTGTGTGTAAGATCACATTCGGACCGGAGCCAAAAGAGTATGAGGTACAGGAATTTATCAGTCAGAACTGGTATCGTCTGAGTTTCAGTCCGGCTGTTGCTGAAGCTGTGAGAAGAACAGAGCATAAAAATCCTAAAAGGATGCTGCGCCAGGTAAAAAAGCAGATGAACCGGACGGGCATCGGCACGAAATCCCAGCAGGCTCTGAAGCTCCAGCATGAGGAAAATAAGGAAATGCGCAGATCCCTTTCCAAAGAGAAAAGGGAAGAGGAGGAGCAGAGAAAATTTGCCTTAAGGCAGCAGAAAAGAAAGGAAAAGCACAGAGGAAGATAGCCTCTGGGTATTACAAAAAGACTCGGAATGTTCATTTGTTCCGGGTTTTTTTGTAAGTTCTTAAGAAAGTATAAAGAATGCATAAAAACAAAAATAATTTTAGAAGAATGATGTATATTGTGCTGAATGATGATATGATAAAAAAAAGATGATATGTGATATAGTCACAGAAAAATAAATTTATATATGTTATAAATATATAAATAACATGCAGTAACTGGCGGCAGAATAAGAATATTTTCATGGAGCACGAGTTACCTCATTTGTCACGGAGGTGTCTGAAAAAAAGGAGATTAAAGCATGGAAGAAAACAAATGGAAACTTACGAATGAAGCCGGTGCACCTGTGGCAGAAAATGAACATTCCCTGACAGCAGGTCCGAGAGGCCCGGTACTCATGCAGGATGTGTGGCTGATGGAAAAACTGGCGCATTTTGACCGTGAAGTGATACCGGAGCGCAGAATGCATGCCAAAGGATGGGGAGCCTACGGAAAACTTACGGTTACCCATGATATTTCCCAATATACAAAAGCGAAGGTCCTGCAGCCCGGTGCAGAGACAGAGCTTTTTATCCGTTTCTCCACGGTTGCCGGGGAGCGGGGGGCCGCGGATGCGGAGCGTGATATCCGCGGTGTGGCTGTAAAATTTTATACGGAAGAGGGAAACTGGGACCTGGTGGGAAATAACACGCCCACATTTTTCCTCCGCGATGTACATAATTTCCCGGATTTGAACCGGGCTGTAAAACGTGATCCAAGGACAGGCATGCGTTCCGCTCAGAACAACTGGGATTTCTGGACACTGCTTCCTGAGACCTTTCATCAGACCACCATTGTAATGTCAGACCGGGGAATACCGGCATCCTTCAGGAACATGCACTTCTATGGTGAACATACCTATTCATTTTATAATGAAAAGAATGAACGGTTCTGGTGTAAATTCCATTTCCACACACAGCAGGGAATCAAAAATCTGACGGATGAGGAGGCAGAGAAAATATGCGGCATGGATCGGGAGAGCCATGGACGTGACCTTTTTGAATCCATTGAGCGGGGCGATTATCCCAAGTGGACCATGTATGTGCAGATCATGACAGAAGAACAGGCGAGAAACCATTATGAGAATCCGTTTGATATTACGAAAATTTGGAGACACAGAGAATATCCGCTGATAGAGGTGGGGGTGCTGGAACTGAACAGAAACCCCGAAAATTATTTTGCGGAGGTTGAACAGGCAGCATTTACACCTGCCCATGTAGTGCCGGGCATTGGATTTTCACCGGATAAGTTTCTGCAGGGCCGCTTGTTTGTATACGGAGATGCCCACAGATACCGTCTGGGAGTCAATTACAATGAGATTCCGGTAAACAGGGCAAAATGCCAGGTCAGCGACTATCACCGGGACGGCGCTATGCGTGTGGATGGAAATTACGGGAGGGCGCCTTCCTATTCACCAAACAGCGCAGGCGTATGGTCGTCACAGCCGGAGGTCATGGAGCCGCCTCTTGATCTGTCAGGTGCTATGTATGCCTATGATCCTACGGATGATCCTACGGATGACTGCTTCCGGGCAGGCGGAGATCTGTGGCGTATCCTTGAGGAGGACAAGAAGGTCCTTCTGATAGAAAATACGGCGAGAAATATTGCGCCGGTGACTGATAATATCAAGTATCGCCATGCAGTACACTGCTTCTGGGCAGACCCGGAATACGGAGAACGCATCACAGAGGCTATGCATTTGGACTTTGACAGGGTAAAAGAACTTGCAAAAGGAGACCATAACAGCCTGATCCGAGCTACTTTAAAGTAAAAATAAAGGCTGCGGCAGCCAATCTTATACAGGAGGCACACAGAGAAATCTGTCTGTGCCTCCTGTTTTTACGTGTATAAAAAGATTATTTTTTTCTTGCTTTTTCATTTTAAATAGAGTATAGTGGAAATAAATATTTTTTGTCTTTCGGAAACAGACAAATGACTTTTATAGAAAGACAAAGCCGGAAACAAATCACGTTATGGTCAAAAAACAGGAGGAAAGGTATGGAAAAAGAAAGGTGCGGCAAAAACTTTAAGAAAGTGATGGCAGCTAACAGGGGAGAGATCGCCATCCGTATTTTCAGGGCGTGCTGCGATTTGGGGCGCAGTACCGTTGCGATTTATTCTAAGGAAGATGAGTACAACGTCTTTCGGACAAAAGCAGACGAGTCTTACATGATAGGAGAGAATAAGAGTCCTTTAGGTGCATATCTGGATATCGGCATGATCATAGATATTGCCAAAAAGCATAAGGTGGATGCCATTCATCCGGGCTATGGTTTCCTCTCAGAGAATGCGGACTTTGCCAGGGCCTGTGAGGAGAGCGGCATTGCCTTTATCGGCCCGCCGTCCCATGTGCTGGAACAGATGGGGGATAAGCTGAGCGCAAAGGAAATTGCAAAGCGCTGCGGTGTTCCTACTGTTCCGGGGTCCACAGTGCCCATCCGTGATGCCCAAGAGGCGGTGGAGCTTGCAGTATCTTACGGTTTTCCGGTGATACTGAAGGCTTCTGCAGGAGGCGGCGGAAGAGGCATGCGGCGGTGCGCAGATGAACAGGAAGTGAGAGATACCTTCCCGCTGGTGCAGAGTGAAGCTTTAAAGGCTTTTGGATGCGGTGATATTTTCATAGAAAAATTTTTGGAGGAGCCAAAGCATATTGAAGTACAGATATTGGCAGACCAGTACGGCAATATTGTCCATCTTTTTGAGAGAGACTGCTCTCTGCAGCGGCGTTATCAGAAGGTGGTGGAATTTACGCCTGCATTTGCCATTTCACAGGATATACGGGAAAAAATCTGTGAAGACGCAGTGAAAATAGCAAAAGAAGTTGGGTATGTAAATGCGGGGACGGTAGAGTTTCTGGTGGACCGGAAGGGCGGATATTATTTTATCGAGATGAATCCCAGGATTCAGGTGGAACACACAGTCACAGAGATGGTCACAGATATTGATATTGTCCGTGCTCAGGTACTCATTGCTGAGGGAAAGACCTTGGCAGCTCCGGAGATCGGGATTGAAAAGCAGGAGGATGTAAAACGGCATGGATATGCCATCCAATGCCGGGTAACCACAGAGGACCCGCAGAACAATTTTGCCCCTGATACCGGAAAGGTGACCGCATATCGGACCGGAGGCGGATTCGGTGTACGTCTGGACGGCGGAAATACCTACGCAGGTGCAGAGATATCCCCCTACTATGACAGTCTTCTCGTAAAAGTTACCACACATGACAATACCTTTGAAGGTGCCTGCAACAAATCTCTCAGGGCTTTGAGCGAGACACGGGTGCGCGGTGTGAAGACCAATATCGGATTTATTGAAAATATCTTAATGCATCCCATGTTCCGCACAGGAAAATGCCATACAAAATTCATTGACGAGACACCGGAACTGTTCTCCATCAAGAGTTCCCAGGACCGGGCCACAAAAATGCTGAAATACATAGGCAACATTGTAGTCAATGACCCGACAGCCGGAAAATACCGCTATGAGCCGCCGCGTTTTCCAAAGGTAACGGGAACGAGGAAAGACGGTCTGAAACAGATCCTGGATGCTCGGGGACCCGAAGCGGTAAAGCAGTGGGTGCTGGATCAGAAAAAGCTGCTTATTACAGATACCACTATGCGGGACGCACACCAGTCCCTTCTTGCCACCAGAGTGAGAACACGCGATATGGTAAAAGGCGCGGAGGGGACTGCAGAGATACTGGCAGATGCTTTTTCATTGGAAATGTGGGGCGGTGCCACCTTTGATGTGGCCTACCGTTTTCTGAAGGAATCTCCGTGGGAACGCCTTGACCTGCTCAGGGAAAAAATACCCAATATTCCCTTCCAGATGCTGCTGCGCGGTGCAAATGCGGTGGGATATACCAACTATCCCGACAACCTGATCCGGGAATTTGTAAAAGAGGCAGCAAGAAGCGGAATAGATGTATTCCGAATCTTTGACTCCCTGAACTGGATCCCGGGAATGGAAATCGCTATGGATGAAGTGCTGAACCAGAATAAGATCGCAGAGGCAACACTGTGTTATACAGGGGATGTCTCTGACCCGAAAGAGGATAAATACACATTGGGATACTATACGGAGATGGCAAAAGAACTGGAGCGGCGGGGTGCCCATATTCTCTGTATCAAGGATATGTCAGGACTTCTGAAGCCTTATGCTGCACATAAGCTGGTGAAAGCACTGAAAGAGGAGACGGGTCTCCCCATCCATCTCCACACCCATGACACCAGCGGAAACCAGATCGCGGCGCTGCTCATGGCTGCGGAGGCCGGGGCGGACATTGTGGATACGGCTGTTTCCAGCATGTCATCCCTCACCAGCCAGCCTTCCATGAATTCCCTGGTGGCAGCTCTTTGGGGTCAGGAAAGAGACACCGGCCTGTCTCTGGAACGTCTGCAGGAGCTGACCGATTACTGGAGTGACGTGAGGGAGAGATACCGCTCCTTTGAAGGAGGAATCAAATATCCCGCAACAGATATTTACCGCTATGAAATACCCGGCGGCCAATACACCAATCTGAAACCACAGGTGGAGAGCCTTGGCCTGGGACACAGGTTTGAGGAAGTAAAAGAGATGTACCGCACGGTCAATGAGATGCTGGGAGGTCTTGTAAAAGTAACGCCGTCCTCAAAAATGGTAGGTGATATGGCAATTTTTATGGTCCAGAATGATCTGACACCGGAAAATATTGTGGAGCGCGGAGAAAACCTGACTTTCCCGGATTCTGCAGTGAGCTATTTCAAGGGAATGATGGGGCAGCCACGCTGGGGATTCCCAAAAGAACTGCAGAGAGTGGTTCTGAAGGGAGAGACACCCATCACATGCCGTCCGGGTGAACTGCTTTTGCCCATGGATTTCGATGCGGCAAGAGAGAGACTGAAACAATTTGTTCCGAAACCGGACTGGAGAATGGTCATAAGCTGGTGCTTTTATCCTAAGGTTGTAGAGGACTTTTTAAAGAGCCGCAGAGAATACGGTTATATCACCCGCCTGGGCAGCCATGTGTATTTTCACGGACTTGCCGAGGGGGAGACAAACCGTGTGGAGATAGAAGACGGAAAAACACTTGTCATAAAATATCTGGGCAAGAGCGAATTGAACCCGGACGGGACCAGAAATGTATTCTTTGAACTGAACGGCATTCGCAGGGAAGTTTCCGTGCAGGATAAGAGCGCCAAGGTGACTGTGGAATCCATACCAATGGCTGACCCCAATAATCTGAGCCATGTGGGTGCTTCCATACCCGGACTTGTGAGTAAGATACTTGTAAAACCGGGAGAAAAAGTCAAAAGAAACCAGGTTCTGGCAGTAGTTGAGGCAATGAAAATGGAGACAAATGTAATCGCACTCATGGATGGAGAGATGGATCAAATCCTTGTAAAAGAGGGGAAAGAGATCAAGGCAGGAGAACTGCTTATGACAGTTAAGACAGTAAAAGAATGATTCATAAAGGGATAAGCGCTGCTCTGGGGTACAGAGGAGCTCTTATCCCTTTGTTGTGCGGGCTGTAGAAGTAATAATATCCAGAATCAAACTGGAGTAAAAAGGTTGAGTATATACCTTCTCTGTGTTACAATATCAATAATTCGTCACTGTTCGGTCAGGTCTGTGCATTTGCCGCGCTGATTCATACCCTGACAGGATGAGAATAAAACACAGTGGACAGAATAGGGAAGAGGAGGCAGAAGAAAAATATGATCATCATAAAAAGAAATGGACAGGCAGAACCCTATGATATACAGAAAATAAAGAATGCGGTCCTGCTGGCATTTAAAAGTGTGGGGCAGGTATATAAAGAGGAAGAGATAGAAAAAGTCACGGAGCTGGTGGAGTATAAGATTAAAAAATACTGTCCCCTTCAGTCCAGCCGGCTGCAGGTGGAACAGATCCAGGACATCGTGGAGCGCTCTCTCACAGAGCTCAATTATTATGAGGTGCTGAAAAGCTTCATATTATATAGAAACGAGAGGGCCAAAAAGCGGGAAGCCAGAAGAAAGATCATGGAATATTTTGAACAGGCGGAGGAACTGGATACGGTTCTGAGGGAGATCCAGAGAGAATATACGGACCATGTTTATCATCTGGAGCATCTGCTTGCCAAATTTCTGACTTTTTACCGGGAAGGCATCCAGGTGGAGGAACGTTTGGATCTGCTGAAAAGAGCAGCAGTAGAGCTGACCACCCAGGAGGCACCTCTCTGGGAATTTGCTGCTGCACGGATTCTGCATCTGCAGTTTACCCGCCGTTTGGAGAGAGAACTGGAAAACTACCGGATACACAATTTTTACGAAAAGATCCATTGTCTCACCAAGATGGGCCTGTATGGCAGCTACATCCTGGAAAATTATTCAAAGGAAGAGATTCTCAGGTACGAAGCTTACATGCAGGAGGACAGAAACCACTTGTTCAACTATTCCGGTCTGGAGCTTCTGATAAACCGCTATGTGATAAGGAGCCGTCAGAATGTACCGCTGGAAACGGTGCAGGAGATGTTTCTCGGCATTGCCATGCATCTGGCCATGCCGGAAGAGAAGAACAGGGATATGTGGGTTTTACGGTTCTATGATATGCTCAGCACACTTAAGGTGACTATGGCAACGCCAACGCTTTCCAATGCGAGAAGGCCCTATCACCAGCTTTCTTCCTGCTTTATTGATACAGTGCCGGATAGTCTGGACGGGATTTACCGCAGCATTGACAATTTTGCAAAGGTCAGCAAATTCGGCGGCGGTATGGGACTGTATTTTGGAAAAGTGCGGGCAGCAGGCAGCGACATCCGCGGTTTTGAAGGGGCAGCAGGGGGTGTGATCCGGTGGATCAAGCTGGCAAATGATACCGCAGTCGCGGTGGACCAGCTTGGGGTACGGCAGGGAGCGGTGGCAGTGTATCTGGACGCGTGGCACAGAGACCTTCCGGAGTTTCTGAATCTGCGTACAAACAACGGGGATGACAGGATGAAAGCCCATGATGTATTTCCGGCGGTCTGCTATCCGGATCTGTTCTGGAAGACAGCAAAGGAAAACATAGAGGGAGACTGGTATCTCATGTGCCCTCACGAGATCCTTACGGTGAAAGGGTATGCCCTGGAGGACGCTTTCGGTCAGGAATGGGAAAGGAAATACATGGAGTGTGTGGCTGACAGCAGGATAAAAAAACGGGTGATTCCCATTAAGGAACTGATCCGTCTGATCATCCGAAGCGCGGCGGAGACAGGGACCCCGTTTACCTTCAACAGGGATACGGTCAATAAGGCAAATCCAAACAGCCACAAAGGTGTGATTTACTGCAGTAACCTCTGCACAGAGATCGCCCAGAATATGAGCCCCATTGAACAGGTGGAGCAGCGGACGGAGGTCGTAGACGGGGAGACGGTGGTTGTGACGGTCACACGGCCGGGAGAATTTGTAGTGTGTAATCTGGCAAGCCTTTCCCTGGGAAGAATTGATGTAGATAACAGACAGGAGATAGAGGAGATCACAGCAAGTGCCATGAGGGCACTGGACAATGTTATTGACCTGAATTTCTTCCCGGTTCCCTACGCGAGGATCAATAATATGAAATACCGTCCGGTTGGCCTGGGCGTCAGCGGATATCACCATATGCTGGCTAAGAAGGGGGTTCTCTGGGAATGTGAGGATCATTTGAAACTGGTAGACCGGATATTTGAGGATATCAATTTTGCGGCAGTGAAAGCAAGCTGTGAAAATGCCCGGGAAAAGGGCAGCTATGCTTATTTTCAGGGCAGTGAGTGGGAAAGCGGTGCATATTTTGAAAAGCGGGCCTATGTCTCAGAGCGTTGGCGTTATCTGGAAGATCAGGTAAAAAACGGAGGGATGCGCAACGGCTATCTTCTGGCGGTTGCCCCCACAAGCAGTACCAGCATGATCGCTGGAACGACAGCCGGTGTGGACCCTGTGATGAACCGGTATTTCTTGGAGGAGAAAAAGAACGGCCTTGTGCCCCGCGTGGCGCCGGAGCTGAATCCTGACACGTACTGGTATTACAAGAATGCTCATCACATCGAACAGGAATGGTCTGTCCGCGCCTGCGGGGTCCGGCAGCGCCATATAGACCAGGCACAGAGTATGAACCTGTATATCACCAATGACTATACCTTCCGCCAGGTGCTGAACCTGTATCTGCTTGCCTGGGAGAAGGGGGTCAAGACCATATATTATATCCGGTCCAGGAGTTTGGAAGTAGAAGAATGCGAGGTGTGTGCAAGCTGATGGAAATGAAGAAAAAACCCCTGTTCAATCCGCAGGGTGACTGGGAAATACAGAACCGCAGAATGGTAGGCGGCAATACAACGAATTTAAATGATTTCAATAACATGAAATATACCTGGGTCAGTGACTGGTACCGGCAGGCCATGAACAATTTCTGGATTCCGGAAGAAATCAATTTGAATGTGGATGTGAGAGACTATCCGGGACTGTCACAAAAAGAGAGGCGGGCCTATGACAAGATCCTCTCCTTCCTTGTCTTTCTGGACAGCATCCAGACAGCCAATCTGCCGGCTGTCAGTGAATATGTCACAGCCAATGAGGTGAATCTGTGTCTGTCCATCCAGGCTTTTCAGGAGGCTGTGCACAGCCAGAGCTACAGCTATATGCTGGATACGATCTGTGAACCTCAAAAACGCACGGAGGTTCTGTATCAGTGGAGGGATGATGCACATCTTCTGAAAAGAAATACTTTTATCGGCAGCCTGTACAACGATTTCCAGCAGAAAAAAGATATGTTTACTTTTATGAAGACCATTGTTGCCAATTACATCCTGGAAGGTATTTATTTCTACAGCGGCTTTATGTTTTTCTATAATCTGGGAAGAAACCACAAAATGCCGGGCACTGCGCAGGTGATCCGTTATATCAACCGTGACGAAAACACACATCTGTGGCTGTTCCGGAATATCCTTATGGAACTGAAAAAAGAGGAGCCGGAAATGTTCACGGCAGATAAAGTGGAAATATACCGGGAGATGATAAGAGAGGGCTGTGAAGAGGAAATGGCCTGGGGAGCGTATGTGATCGGAGAGGATATTGCCGGACTGAGCGGCGAGATGGTCAGGGATTATATAAAATATCTGGGAAACCTCCGTTGTTTCAGTCTGGGCTTTGAAGGGATTTATGATGGCCATGACACGGAGCCGGAGAGCATGCGCTGGGTGGGACAGTACAGCAATGCGAATCTGATCAAGACAGACTTCTTTGAAGCCAGAAGTACAGCTTATGCAAAGAGCAGTGCGCTGGTGGATGATCTGTAGAAATATATCTGCCGCTGCCGGAAATTTTGGCGGCGGCTTTTTCGGTAATTGTTCATGTTCCGCTGTCCCGCGAGGTGTTTTCAGGGCAAAGGCATGAAAGTCCCGAGGTACCAGAGCGATTGGTTTATCTGCTGTGGGAGTATTGTTTTTGATCTGTATGTTATGTATAATCAGATGTATAGCAGGTGGTGCTGCGCAGACTGTGCTCTGCAGAAATACGGGCTGCGGCCGGAGGCAGCCGGGGAATTGCCGGAAAGGACATAGAATGAAAAAATATATAATTGGTATGGATCTGGGAGGAACGAATATCAAGACCTCTCTGTTCACAAAAGATTTTTCTGTGGTGGCCGAACAGAGGACACCGACCATGGTCAGTCTGGGCTCTGAGGGCGTTTTGCAGCGAATGGCAGATAATATCAGGGAGCTGCTCTTAAAAGCAGGGGCAGCGGCAGAGGAAGTGGAGGTCATGGGAATGGGGGTTCCCGGGCTTTTGGATATAGAAAAGGGAATCTCCCTGTTTTCACCTAATTTTCCCCAATGGGAAAATGTTCCCATTGCCGGATGGTTTAAAGAACGGTTGGGTATACCGGTATTTATTGACAATGATGTCCGCGTAAATCTGTACGGGGAATGTTACTTCGGTGCGGGGAAGGGGAAAAAGAATGTGGTACTTCTGACACTGGGGACAGGTTTAGGGGCAGGAGTGATGATAGACGGACATATTTTGTACGGTGCAACCGGCAGCATGGGTGAAATTGGCCATATGAATATGTATCGGGAGGGCAGACCATGCCGCTGTAAAAGCTCGGGCTGTCTGGGGCGTTATGTGTCGGCTTTGGGGCTTCTGCGGACGGTAAAGGAAAAGATTGAGGCAAAAGAGAAGACAGTGCTTACAGACTGGGTGAAGGACCCGGAAGAGATCACGGCAGAAATGGTGTCCAGAGCCTTTGATGAAGGGGATCAGCTTGCAAGGGAGGCCATGGAGGAGACTGGTGAGATTCTGGGATTCGGCCTTGTAAATGTGATAAATTTATATAATCCCGAGTGTGTGATTATCGGAGGCGGTATGTCAGCGGCAGGAGAACGCCTGCTGTCAAAGGCGAGAGAAGTTGTGGATACCCATGCACTGGAGATTTCCAGAAAAGCGTGTACGATCGTTACAGCATCGCTTGGCGATGCATCAGGAATGCTGGGGGCAGCGAAAGCCGCTTCGATAAAAACAGAGAACAGATTGGTGGTTTAATAAAATCTCCGGTTTCGGCAGAGAAAATCTTTCTGCGGGAACCGGAGATTTGTTTGCGGCTTTTACAGGATCAGTCCACCAGTTTTTTCAGTTTCCATTTTCCGCTCTGTACGCGGATAAAGGAGAAGATGGCGCCGATTCCCCAGCCAATGGGAATAGACCACCAGATTGCGCTGGAACCGATGAAATGGGCCAGCAGGTATGCAATGGCAACTCTGGAAAACAGGTTGGACATGGAGCTTAACATAAAGGCGCCCATATCTCCGGCACCTCGTAAAAGGCCGTTGCCTACAAACATAAGTCCCATTAATACATAAAATACAGAGACGGTCTTCATATATCTCAGTCCGTATCCCATAGCGCTGCCCTCAGAACCGCTGTTCAGGAACAGACTGAGAAGCTGCGGTCCGAAGAGATAAATAATACCGGTGATGATAAGGGAAAATATCAGGACCATGAGCAGACAGGCTTTATAACCCTGAACAACCCGTTTGTCTTTTCCTGCTCCGATATTTTGTGCTGTATAACTTGACATGGCATTTGAAAAGTTCATGTTGGGCATCATGGCAAGCGTATCAATTTTTGTGGCTGCCGTATAGCCTGCTACAAATACCTTTCCGTAAGAGTTGACCAGTCCCTGCATGAACATCATGCTCAGGGACACAATGGACTGCTGCAGCATGGAGGGGACACCCACACGGGCAATTCTGCGGGCTGCATTTGCCTCAAAGAAAGCAAACTTTTTATCCGCGGCAGCAGGTTCACTTTCCATATCCTTCATCCGTTTGATCAGAACAAAGAAGGAGACTACAGCACACAGGCCCTGCGCGATCAGGGTCGCCCAGGCAACACCAGCCACGCCCATATGGAAGCGGATCACGAACAGCAGATCAAGCCCAATGTTTGTAAGGGCTGACACCATTAGAAATTTAAGGGGAGTATTGCTGTCCCCAAGGGCATTGTAGATACCGTTCAAAGTATTGTAAAGAAAGAGGAAGACAGCTCCGCCAAAATAAATCCGCAGATAGGTGAGAGAATCCGCCATGATATCAGCGTCCGTCCCCAGAAGCTTCAGAAGCGGACCGGCTGCCAGCTCACCGGCTGCCATAATAGCCAGTCCGATCACACCCAATGCGATCAGAGCAGTAGAAATGGTTGTCTTCATTTCCCGGATCTGACCTGCCCCAAAGAGCTGGGAGATGACAACCGTACATCCCATGGAAAGTCCCGCGGCGATGGCTACAGCCAGAAAGACAACAGGGAAGGAGGAGCCTACAGCGGCCAGTGCATCCTCACCTACAAATTTTCCCACTACCATGGAATCTACCATATTATAAAGCTGCTGGAAAAAGTTTCCGATAACCATGGGCAGGGCAAAGAAAAAAAGCAGCTTGAGAGGCTTTCCCTCCGTCAGATTTTTTACCATTTATCTTCCTCCTTTTTTTCTGTATGCAACTGCATTGGCTGCAATTCGTTTGATGTGGTCCTGATGTATTTGCTGTTCCTCCTGGGAAAAGCCGGTATAACAGATTTCATCCCAGGATCTGTAAATATCCCGGATATGTTCATAGATTTCCGTTCCCTTCTCCGTCAGGGATACAAATTTCTGGCGCCTGTCATTTTCATTGATTCTGCGGCATATAAGCCCCTTTTCTTCCAGGGATGCCAGGTTTTTGGCGATTCTGCCCTTATCCAGATTCAGATATTCGGCCATTTCCTCCTGGCTGCAGCTCTTGTCTTTGAGGATACGGATCAGTCTGCCTTCCAGAGGAATCAACCCGTATTTTTCCATTTCGGCTCTTACATATGACAATTCACAGCGCCTGATGATGCTGACAAAATGGTTATTCATAAAACGGCCTCCTTAAAATAGTTGTAAATTACAACTGTTGTGAGAAACAACTATTTATTATATTCAGGTGAGTCGAAAATGTCAACATGAAATTTATGAATGTGTTGTACTGGTAGCTGTAAAAACTGTTGTTCACGCCAGTGAATCAGATGACCCGGCGGGAGTGTGTGTTCTGCCGTTCACGGTATTTATATATGGGTAGATAACTTTATGCGGCGGAGACGGATTTGACTGGAATAGGCAGAGATACTGCGTGGGAAAGAGAGATGTATGGAAAAAGCAGTGGAGATTTTGGATAAAAGTAAAATTGCGGATTTATTTGCAGGCTGGGAGGAGACTTTGATCTGGTCCTGTCTTCAGGACTGTATGGGAAGAGCTTATGCAGATACAGAGGAGGATCCGCAGTCTGCACAGATTGTAGTCGGGGATTTTTGTTTCTTTGCGGGAAATCCCTCTGCGCGGCTTGTGCGGAATAAACCGGATGACAGGGAATCTGAGTTTGTCATTATGGTACCGCCTTCTGCAGATTGGGAGGATATGATAGAGGATGTCTACCGGGGATGTTCCAAGAAAGTGATACGCTATGCGATCAGGAAAGAACCGGACGTATTTGATAAAAAGAAACTTGAGGAAATAGTAAAGAACTGTCCGGAAGGATTTTCGCTACACAGAATAGACGGCGAAATCTACAGGCGTGTTATGGGTGAATCCTGGTCTGCGGACCTGTGTTCACAGTTTAGGGATTATGAGGATTACAGGAGGCGGGGGCTTGGGGTCGCCGCCATGGACCGGCATATTCTTGCGGCAGGTGCATCCTCCTATACCGTATATAAGCAGGGGATTGAGATAGAGGTGGATACCCGTCAGGATTACAGAAGGAAGGGACTGGCACTGTGCTGTGCCGCACAGTTGATTCTTGACTGTCTGGAGAGAGGCATGTATCCAAGCTGGGATGCCCAGAATCCTGCCTCGGCAGCGCTGGCGGAAAAACTGGGGTATCATTTTGATAAAGAGTATACAGCCTATGAGGTGTACGGGTTTACCGGGAACGATGAAACGTGATTTGTAACTGTCAGTCAGGCCTGCACATTTACTGCGCTCACTGCGTATTCGGTAATTTATAGTGAAAATATATAATGATGAATGGACATAAAATAGAGAAAATCGGAAGAGAGATGTAAAAATGTCCCCCAAAAATAAATTTTCAGCAGATAGATACAAATTTAAGAAAATGAAAAGGGGCAAATTTTCGCACTGTCTACAAAAAATGCAAATATGCAAAATGTCAATAGAAATTTGCACTCTTGTATGATAAGCTATACAGCATAACAAGTAAAGCAGTCAGGTCTTACGGATACTTCGCAGTCTGTGGATGAAAGCCGGCTGTCCACAGCGGCAGACAGTAAGTAAGATCTGGATGCCGGTAAGACAGCGAATGCGCGTTGGAAAGGGGATATGATATGGGATTTACATCTGAAGATATCAATACACTGGAAAGGTTGTTTGACAATAAGCTGCAGCCATTATATGTGCAGGTAAATGAAAGATTTGAACAGGTAAATAAACGTCTGGACGAGAGTACAGAGAGAACGGAAGCGCGGTTTGAACAGATCGATAAGAGATTTGAACAGATCGATAAGAGATTTGAACAGATGGATAAGAGGTTTGAACAGATTGATAAGAGGTTTGAACAGATTGATAAGCGGTTCGAGCAGATAGATGAAAAGTTCAGACAGATTGATAAAAGATTTGAACAGGTAGAAGAATCCATAAGAGGAATAAAAGTACAGCTCAATAAGGTTGAAACACGGCTTGATAATCTTGAAAAAGATCTTGCCATTGTAAAGAGTGATCTGGAGCAGACCAAGTGTATCATAGAAAATGAAATTCAGCGCAACATTAAAATCGTTGCGGAGAATCATGTGGATCTGAGCCGCAAATTTACAGAGGCACTGAGTGTTTCACAGACGAATGAGCTGTACCATCTGAAAGTGAATCAACTGGAGACCAGACTGGTACTGCTGGAAAATAAGTTTGACAGTCTGGCACAGCAGCAGAAAAAAGTGGTATAGAGGCAACTGTTCAGATGACCGGACAGATGCGTTTAAAGTGCAAAGGGAAACTTCAGAGTCTCTTTCATGGTGAGATAATTATTTATTTTAGGTGAGTCAAAATCCAGCAGGGGCACAGCGCGGAGCCTGTTGGCTTCAATCTCCTTTTTTACAAGACTCAGGGGAAGAAAACTATACCCCAGTCCTGCCAGAACAAAGTCCAGAAGCTTTGTACTGTTGTCTATCTCAAAGGGAAACTGGTAATTGTCAGGAAAGAGTTGGCGGATAAAGAGTCCTACCTCCTGCAGGGCAAAATTGCAGAATAGGTAGTTCAGTTTTGGTAGCTCTTTCCTGGTGATACCCTTCTGGTATGTTGTGTCACTGCAGCGGCAGACAAGAACCAGCTCATCTTTTTTGAAACACTGGCAGTTAAATCCCTGCTTTTTCAGCGGGATATAAGTAAAGGCAAAATCCAGCAGATCATCCTGAAGTGCATGGAGAAGTTCCATGGAATGTGATATGGTGACCTTTGCATTTACTTTCCTGTGTTCCTGCATATAGTCAAGCAGAGGTGTCCGCAGATGGCATTCATAAATGGTGTTGGTGGTACCGATATGCAGGCTCTCCTCGGAAAAGTCCTGGGTGTTCAGCGCAGCCACAGCCGATTTCTCCAGTGCGATTATACGGTTGGCGTAATCTGTAAATTTGATACCGGCCTCTGTCAGTTTCAGGCTCCTTGAGCTGCGGATAAATAATGGCTGTCCCAGTTCTTTTTCCAACTCGGCAATTCTGTTTGTGACAGTTGACTGGGCTACGAAAAGCGCTTCGGAAGCTTTTGTGAAATTACGTATTTTACTGAGCACTAAAAAAGTTTCAAGGGACGTTGTATTCATAAGAACTCCTATCGAAAAAACGAATCATATCTATGCAATTAATTTATTTTACAAATTATAAAGAATAGGATATAATTTGTCAAGAATTAAGCATGGAAAAGTGTAAAAAGGAGAAGCGATTATGGAGCACAACCTGAGAGAAGCAGGCTTCTTTGGAACTATGGAGCCAGAACAGATGACTGCCAAATACGGCAGTCCGGTTTATGTATATAATGAAGGTATTTTGCGTTCCCGGTGCAGGGAATTGAAACAAATGGTGACATATCCGCATTTTGTAATTGATTATTCTATAAAGGCAAATTTTAACCCGGCCCTTCTGCAGATTGTCAAGGAAGAAGGCCTTGAGGTGGATGTCATGTCACCGGGAGAAATATATCTGGCAAAAATGGCAGGTTATGAGCCGAACCAGATTTTTTATATCTGTAATAATGTGTCTGAGGAGGAGATGTGCTATGCCATAGAGGCAGGGGTGACTACCAGTGTGGATTCCCTGTCTCAGCTGGAGCAGTATGGCAGGCTGAATCCGGGTGGAAAGGTTGCCATTCGTCTGAATCCGGGACACGGTGCAGGACACCACCAGAAAGTTGTGACAGCAGGCAAGGAGACGAAATTCGGAATTGATGCGGAAATGCTGCATGAAGTGAAGGAGATACTTGCCCGCCATAACCTCGCTCTGATTGGTCTGAATCAGCATATTGGTTCTCTGTTTCTGGATAAAGAGCAGTATTTGAAGAGTGTAGATTCTATTCTGAACTGCGCAAAGGAGTTCCCTGATTTGGAATTTGTGGATTTTGGCGGGGGATTCGGTATCTCTTATCATAAAGAGGATAAGAAAAAGAGGCTGGATTTAAAGGATTTGGGAAAAGAGCTGGATGAGATCATGTACCGTTTTGCAGAAGAATATGGAAGAGAGATCATATTCAGAGCGGAACCCGGCCGTTATGTGACGGCAGAATCCTCTGTTCTTTTGGGGACTGTAACTGCAGTAAAAAACAATCATGAGAATAAATATATCGGTACAGATATTGGGTTTAATGTTCTTATGCGTCCTGTATTATATGATTCATATCATGAGATTGAGGTATATGGAAAAAGCGTGGAAATGTCTGGGAAGAAGGAGAGGGTTACTGTTGTAGGAAATATCTGTGAGAGTGGAGACATTCTGGCAAAGGATAGAATGCTTCCCTCTATGAGGGAAAAAGATGTTATCGGTGTATTGGATGCAGGCGCCTACGGTCATGTTATGAGTTCTAATTATAATGGAAGGCTTAGACCGGCAGAGGTTCTGGTAAAAGAGGACGGGGAGGTCTGTCTTATCAGAAAACGGGATACGTTTGAAGATTTGGCGGGAAATTATGTTTTGCTGCCATAAACGGTTTATAGAAAAAGGAGGATTTCTCTCTGAAGGGCAGAGTGGAATCCTCCTTTTCTTATTGATTTAATTGTCTTCTTCTGTCATGGTATAGACCTGACGTTTTCTTGCCATTTCATCGCTTGCCAGATATTCATCATAAGTTGTGATCTTATCGATCAGTACGCCATTCGGAAGGATTTCCATAATACGGTTTGCTGTGGTCTGTACGATTTGGTGATCGTGGGAAGCAAACAGAATAACGCCGGGGAACTTGATCATTCCATTATTCAGTGCTGTTATGGATTCCATATCCAGGTGGTTGGTAGGCTCATCGAAGATCAGCACATTGGCACCGGAGATCATCATTTTGGACAAAAGGCATCTTACCTTTTCACCTCCGGAAAGAATGCGGACTTTCTTCACGCCGTCCTCACCGGGAAACAGCATACGTCCAAGGAAACCGCGTACATAAGTGGCATCTTTGATTTCAGAATACTGTGTCAGCCAATCAGCAATTGTCAAATCATTATCAAATTCTGCTGTATTATCCTTCGGGAAATAGGTCTGGGATGTGGTAACGCCCCATTTATAGGTTCCTTCATCCGGTTCCATTTCACCCATAAGGATTCTGAAGAGTACGGTTTTCGCCTGCTCGTTTCCACCGACAAAGGCAACCTTGTCGTCATGACCGAGTGTAAAAGATATGTTGTCCAAAACTTTTACGCCGTCAATCGTTTTTGACAGACCATCTACCATTAACACTTCATTTCCGATTTCACGGTTGGGACGGAAATCAATATAGGGGTATTTTCGACTGGAAGGACGCATCTCATCCAGCTGGATTTTTTCCAGAGCACGTTTTCTGGAAGTGGCCTGTTTTGATTTGGAGGCATTGGCGGAGAACCTTGAAATGAACTCCTGTAATTCTTTGATCTTTTCTTCTTTTTTTCGGTTAGCTTCTTTCATCTGTTTGATGAGAAGCTGGCTGGACTCATACCAGAAATCATAGTTACCGGCATAGAGCTGGATCTTACCGTAATCGATATCTGCGGTATGTGTACATACCTTATTTAAAAAGTAACGGTCATGGGACACTACAATGACGGTATTCTCAAAGTTGATCAGGAACTCCTCCAGCCATTCGATGGCATCCAGGTCCAGATGGTTGGTAGGCTCATCCAGAAGAAGAATATCAGGATTGCCGAACAGAGCCTGTGCAAGAAGAATTTTTACTTTCTGGCTTCCGGTCAGATCTCCCATGATGGAATAGTGGAGGTCTGTCTCAATGCCAAGGCCGTTTAAGAGCTGTGCCGCGTCAGATTCCGCTTCCCAGCCATTCATCTCGGCAAACTCACCTTCCAGCTCGCTGGCACGGATTCCGTCTTCATCGGAAAAATCCTCTTTGGCGTAGATCGCCTCTTTTTCTTTCATGATGTCATACAGACGTTTGTTGCCCATGATAACTGTGTCAAGTACCGGATAAGCATCATATTTGAAGTGGTCCTGCTGAAGGAAGGAGAGACGCTGTCCCGGTGTTATGGTGATATCACCGCTGGTTGTCTCCAGCTGACCGGAAAGGATCTTTAAAAATGTAGACTTGCCGGCACCATTGGCACCGATCAAACCATAGCAGTTTCCTTCCGTAAATTTGATATTGACGTCTTCAAACAGTGCTTTTTTACCGATTCGTAAAGTAACATTATTTGCTGCAATCATGTTAATCCCTCACTTTATAAAAATTTCACAATTTTCTTTGCGTAATCTCTTCCTATTTTACAGTAAAATGTGGAATTTGCAAGCATTTCTTTTAAAATACTTGATAAATTAAGTATACAAAGGTATAATGAACAGCGTTAAGAAAAAAGTGGGCAATCCCGGCCCGGTGCCGGTTTGGCAATATAAGTAAGAGAACAGTAAACAACAGGCAGATATGACTGCCGCAGACCTTGGTGTCTGACGGCTATGCCTCTTTGCATGGCGAGTTAATACCACAGAGAGCACAGGAAAGGAGCACAGGAAAATGCTGATTACAAGAGAATGCGACTACGCGGTGCGGATCGTCCGGGCACTTGCCGGAGGAGAAAAACTCTGCGTGAACCAGGTATGTGAAAAGGAGGAACTGACTCCTGCATTTGTATATAAAATTCTCAAAAAACTGGAAAAGGGAGATTTGGTGAAGAGCTACCGCGGGAGCAACGGAGGGTATGCTCTGAAAAAAGATATCGGTCAGATCACCCTGCTGGATATCTACCTTGCGGTTGAGCCTGAATTTTACATGATCGAGTGTATGAATCCCGATAAACCCTGTGTGAGAAACCAGGACGAGGAGGGCTGCAAGGTACACAAAGAGCTGTGCAGAATTCAGAAAAACCTGCTGAAAGAGCTCGGTTCAAGGTCAATCCGAGAAATTATGGAAGAAGAGTAGTCAGGATTTGTTTTTTTGGAAAAACATTCGACTTATTTTCGTTAAAAAATGGACATGCTTCGCGAATCGTGATATAATTTTGATAGACTTCGGGGAGCGAAGTGGAACATTGTTTATAACAATTTTCAAGGAGGAAAAAAACAAATGGCTAGAAAGATGAAAACCATGGATGGTAATCATGCAGCGGCTCATGCGTCTTACGCATTTTCCGATGTTGCAGCGATTTACCCGATTACCCCGTCATCTGTAATGGCAGAAGCTACAGACGAATGGGCAACACAGGGAAGAAAGAACATTTTCGGACAAGAAGTACAGGTTACTGAGATGCAGTCTGAGGCTGGTGCAGCAGGTGCTGTGCATGGATCCCTGGCAGCAGGTGCCCTGACTACTACATATACCGCATCACAGGGTCTTCTGTTAATGATCCCTAATCTTTATAAAATCGCTGGTGAGCAGTTACCGGGTGTATTCAACGTATCTGCTCGTGCACTGGCAAGCCACGCACTGTCAATTTTCGGTGACCATTCCGATGTATACGCATGTCGTCAGACAGGATGTGCTATGCTCTGTGAATCTTCCGTACAGGAAGTTATGGACTTAACACCGGTTGCTCATATGGCATCTATCAAAGGTAAAGTTCCGTTTATCAACTTCTTTGACGGTTTCCGTACTTCTCATGAGATTCAGAAGATCGAGACATGGGATTACGAAGACTTAAAAGAGATGGTAGACATGGACGCTGTTGATGAATTCCGCGCACGCGCACTGAATCCTAACCATCCGTGCCAGAGAGGTTCTGCTCAGAACCCTGACATTTTCTTCCAGGCAAGAGAAGCATGTAATCCGTACTACGATGCTTTACCGGCAATCGTTCAGGAATACATGGACAAAGTAAACGCTAAGATCGGTACAGACTACAAACTGTTCAACTACTACGGAGCAGCAGACGCTGAGCACGTAATCGTTGCTATGGGTTCTGTAAACGATACAATTGAAGAGACAATCGATTACTTACTGGCAGCCGGCAAAAAAGTCGGTGTTGTAAAAGTTCGCCTGTACAGACCGTTCTGTGCTGACGCATTGATCGAAGCTATTCCGGAAACTGTAAAACAGATCACTGTTTTAGACAGGACAAAAGAACCGGGATCTCTGGGTGAGCCTTTATACTTAGACGTTGTTGCTGCATTAAAAGGAAGCAAATTCGATGCAGTTCCGATTATGACAGGACGTTACGGTTTAGGTTCCAAAGACACTACACCGGCTCAGATTGTTGCTGTATATGAGAACACAGAGAAGAAAAAATTCACAGTCGGTATCGTGGATGACGTTACAAATCTGTCTCTGGAAGTTGGTACTCCTATCGTTACAACACCGGAAGGAACCATCAACTGTAAATTCTGGGGTCTGGGCGCTGACGGTACAGTAGGTGCTAACAAGAACTCCATTAAAATCATCGGTGATAACACAGATATGTACGCACAGGCTTACTTTGACTATGATTCAAAGAAATCCGGCGGTGTTACAATGTCTCACCTGCGTTTTGGTAAAAAGCCGATTAAATCTACATACCTGATCAAGAAAGCAAACTTCGTTGCATGCCATAATCCGTCCTATGTAAGAAAATACAACATGGTTCAGGAACTGGTAGACGGCGGTACATTCCTGCTGAACTGTCCTTGGGACATGGAAGGTCTGGAAAAGCATTTACCGGGACAGGTAAAAGCTTTCATCGCTAACCACAACATCAAATTCTATGTGATCGACGGTGTTAAGATCGGTATTGAGACAGGCATGGGCCCGACTCGTATCAATACAATCCTGCAGTCCGCATTCTTTAAACTGGCAGACATCATTCCGGAAGCTCAGGCTATCGACTTAATGAAAGCTGCTGCAAAAGCTACATACGGACGTAAAGGAGATGACGTAGTTGCTAAGAACTGGGCAGCTATCGATGAAGGTGCAAAACAGATCGTTGAAGTTCAGGTTCCGGAAAGCTGGAAATCTGCAGCAGACGAAGGTCTTGACCTGACTCATGCTGAGAACGGAAGAAAAGAAGTTGTAGACTTCGTTAATAACGTTCAGGCTAAAGTTACAGCTCAGGAAGGTAACTCCCTGCCGGTATCTGCATTTACAGAATATGTTGACGGTACTACTCCATCCGGAACATCTGCTTACGAGAAACGTGGTATTGCAGTAAATATCCCGGTATGGCAGCCGGAAAACTGTATCCAGTGTAACCGTTGTGCATACGTTTGCCCGCATGCATCTATCCGTCCGGTTGCTATGACAGAAGCTGAGGCAGCAAATGCTCCGGCAGCTCTTGACATGACTGGTATGAAAGAATATAAATTTGCTATCGCAGTATCCGCTCTTGACTGTACCGGATGCGGTTCCTGTGCAAATGTCTGCCCAGGCAAGAAAGGTGCAAAAGCCCTTGTTATGGAGAACATGGAAGCAAATGTGGAATCTCAGAAATTCTTTGATTACGCAGTATCTCTTCCGGTCAAAGAAGATGTTGTTGCAAAATTCAAAGAGACAACTGTAAAAGGTTCTCAGTTCAAACAGCCTCTGCTTGAGTTCTCAGGCGCTTGTGCAGGTTGTGGTGAGACACCATACGCAAAACTGATTACTCAGCTGTTTGGTGACAGAATGTACATTGCAAACGCAACAGGATGTTCCTCTATCTGGGGTAACTCCTCACCGTCTACACCGTACACTGTAAACGCAAAAGGACAGGGTCCTGCATGGGATAACTCCTTATTCGAGGACAACGCAGAGTTTGGTTACGGTATGTTACTGGCTCAGAACGCGATCCGCGGCGGCTTAAAAGAAAAAGTAGAATCTGTAATGGCAAGTGCAGAAGCTTCTGAAGAAGTAAAAGCAGCATGCAAAGAATGGTTAGATACCTACAACTGCGGTGCTACTAACGGTGCAGCTACTGACAAACTGGTTGCAGCTCTGGAAGGAATCGACTGCGATACCTGCAAAGATATCGTTAAGAAAAAAGACTTCCTGGCTAAGAAATCCCAGTGGGTATTCGGTGGTGACGGATGGGCTTACGATATCGGATTCGGCGGTGTTGACCACGTATTAGCAAGTGGAAAAGACATCAACATTATGGTATTCGATACAGAGGTTTATTCCAACACTGGCGGACAGTCTTCTAAAGCTACTCCGACAGGTGCTATTGCACAGTTCGCTGCAGGCGGTAAAGAAGTGAAGAAGAAAGACCTTGCTTCCATTGCTATGAGCTATGGTTATGTATATGTTGCTCAGATTTCCATGGGCGCAGACTTCAACCAGACTGTAAAAGCAATTGCTGAGGCTGAGGCATATCCGGGACCATCCCTGATCATCGCTTACGCTCCGTGTATCAACCACGGTATCAAGAAAGGCATGAGCAAAGCACAGACAGAGGAAGAACTGGCTGTTAAATCCGGATACTGGCACAACTTCCGCTTCAATCCGGAAGCAGAAAGCAAATTCACTCTGGATTCCAAAGAGCCGACAGAAGATTACCAGGCATTCCTGGATGGAGAGGTTCGTTACAATTCTCTGAAACGTTCCAATCCTGAAAAGGCTGCTAAACTCTTCGCTTTGAATGAGAAACAGGCTAAGGAAAGATATGAATATCTGAAGAAACTGGTTACTCTGTATGGAGATGCAGAGAACTAATTGATAGTTTCTTGGGAAATAAATGGCGGGCATCACGGTGGTGGTGCCTGCTTTTTTTGTTGTTTATTTAGGGCGGACGGAAGGAAGTGGGTGGTGGGGGATGGGGGTGTGTAATTCCCTTCCCTCTCCCTGCCTCTTCCCGTCCCTATCCCAACCGAAACAATCCCTTGTCATTCTTTTGGATTCATATTATACTGAAACGTATAAATAATAAGGAGGTCACACAATGGGTGATAATCTGATATGGGAAGACCGGAAGCATTTTATGTGGTTTCCATGGTCATTTACGAAATATTATATAGAGAATGAGAGACTGATGATAGAAGCCGGACTTTTGAAAACTACCCTGGATGAAACTCTTTTGTATAGGATCGTGGATGTGACGATGGTACAGACTCTGACAGGTAAAATCTTTGGGACCGGGGATTTGATCGTGAAGACCAAGGTGGACAGCAATCCTGAGATTGTGCTGAAGAATATTTCTGAGCCTAAGAAGGTGCGTTCCCTGCTCTCTGAACTGGTGGAGGACAGCAGACAGAGGAAAAATGTGGTGGGCAGAGAATTTTATGGGGAACACTCCTATGCGGATGAGAATGTGGATGAGGAAGACGAATATTAATTTAAAATCAAGGGGAAGGCTATGAAGAAAATGAAAATCTGGGCGCACAGAGGGGCATCAGGGTATGCACCGGAAAATACCATGGAGGCGTTTTCCGAAGCGGTGCGGCGTAAAGCAGATGGTATTGAGCTGGATGTGCAGCTTACCAAAGACGGAGAGATCGTGGTGATTCACGATGAGAAGCTGGAAAGGGTCAGCAATGGTACAGGATGGGTGAAGGACTATACACTGAAAGAACTGCGGAAGCTGAACTTTAATAAGACTTTTCCGGAACAGGGAAGTGCCAGGATTCCTACACTGAAAGAAGTGTATGAACTTATGAAAAAAGAAGATATGCTTGTGAATGTGGAGCTGAAAACCAGTATTGTATTTTATGAGGGTCTGGTGGATAAGGTGCTGGACCTTGCGGCACGTATGGGGATGGAGGAAAAGGTTTTATATTCTTCCTTTAACCACTATACGCTGCTGGAGATAAAAAAGAAAAATCCCGGAACGCGCACAGGAATGCTTTTTGAGGATGGAATCGTGGATGCACCTGCTTATGGGAAACGTCTGGGTGTGGATGCGCTTCATCCTATATATGCGCATTTGCAGCATCCCGGTTTTCTGGAACAGTGCAGGGAGGAGAAGCTGCCTCTGCATGTGTGGACCGTGAATACAAAAGAACGCTTCCGGCAGATGCAGAAAGCCGGCGTGGATGTTGTGATCACCAATTTTCCGGATATACCATACTGGTAATTGTGTGGCGAAAAGCGTTATGGAAGGCGAAATGAACAGTCACAATTTTGTTAAAAAATACCTATTTTCAGAAATCTTCTCTTTTTTCCTCAAAAGGAGTATGGTATAATAAGCATATAAAAAAAGTAATTGGGGATTCATAAGAGGAGGTATGATTTATGGAAATGGAAGAAAGAATGTTTAAGGTATATGCATCCGGTGATGAGAAAATTCAGTTAAAGGTGATTCCGGGACATTTTGCAACCCCGCAGTCCCACATCAGTCATTATCTGGAGATGACGACAATGAAAACACGATGTGCGGAGGCTTCCAGGATTGCAAAATATCTTTCCACCAAATATGAGACTTCCACACCTGTGGACTCGATCATCTGTCTGGACGGGCTGGAGGTGGTGGGTGCATTTCTGGCGGAGGAGCTGGCAAAGGCCGGTGTTCTGTCCATGAATGCGCACAAAACTATTTATATTGTAACCCCGGAATTTAACGGTAACGGACAGCTAATGTTCCGCGACAATATTCAGCATATGGTACGGAACAGGAATGTTGTGATCCTGATGGGATCTATTACAACCGGTGAGACACTGCGGAAATGTATGGAGAGTATTCTCTATTACGGCGGTACCATTCAGGGTGTGTCTGCAATCTTCAGCGCAGTGAATAAAGTAGCAGGGCTGGATATCAATGCTGTGTTCTATAAAAAAGATGTTCCGAATTATCAGACGCAAAAAGCCAGTGAATGCCCCATGTGTAAAACAGGCCAGAAACTGGATGCCATTGTAAACGGGTACGGTTATTCTAAATTGTAAAGGGGGAAAAATTTGAAAGGAAAATTCAGAAAGCTATGTCTGGCTGTGCTGATACCGCTTCTGCTTTTGGCAGGATGCGGGCAGGGCAAAGAGCAGGCAAAGGAGCAGTCCCCGGAAGAACTTCTGAAAGAAGTGATTTCCAATCAGAAACAGTTCAAATCAGGGAAACTTCACATGACCATGAACTTTAAGGCTGCAGTGCCTCTTGAGGAGGCGCAGGAGCTGCTTGGTGACGTGCAGGAGTCTGCTCTTCAGATGGATATGGATGCAGATATGGAGTTCCAGGAAGAGCGTATGCGCATGGACGGAGAATTGAATATGCAGATCATGTCCATGCAGATTCCGGTCCCCATTGAGAGTTATACGGTGAAGAGTGAAGACAAATACATCACGTATACAAAAAACGGGGAGGAATGGCAGAAGACGGAGATGGATGCTTCCAGCGGTAATATGGGTGCTCTTGTGTTCACCGGCCAGGAACTCTATCAGGGAATCCAGGAGGAGTCTCTGTCCATGACCGAGGAGACGCTGGAGCTGGACACTGAAAATTCCACTGAGTGCTATGTGATCCACGCATCCATAGGCGGTGAGGTGCTGAACAGTCTGTTTGATATGGCCAGTCAGGTTCCGGGTCAGGAAGATGTGTTGGGAGATTTCCAGGTGAATGATGAAAAAGTAAATCTGGATTTATATGTTGACAAGAAAGATAAAGAAATCATCCGGACCAGAATTGATATGAAACAGCTTATGGAAAAGATGATGTCAGATCTAACTGCCGAGGCAGGTACAGGCCAGACAATGAACATTGATAAATTTGAGCTGGCTGTTACCGTAAAATCACGTGGCGAAGCGGTGGAAGTGGAAATACCTCAGGAAGCGCTGGATGCGGCGTGACTGGGAATCAGGACAGAAGCTGTTGTCAGAATGCAGAGGCATTGACAGCAGCTTCTTTTTGCTGCTTTTATCACACTCAGTTGGAATAGCTGCAATCTTTGTTCTTTTTCCGTTTTATAATTTCAATAAATGTGGTAATATAAACAATAGAACGTACACTGCCGTAAATAGGCAGTAAATATAACCCATCAAGGAGGTTGACCATGAAAAAAGAAAATGTGCCGGCATACGAACTGGTTTCCTGCCAGGACATTCCGGATATTCACTCCAAAGGTTCACTATGGAGACATAAAAAAAGCGGTGCCAGAGTTATGGTGCTGGAAAATGATGATGAAAACAAAGTGTTCAATATAGCTTTCCGCACGCCGCCTGCTGACAGTACCGGTGTGGCCCATATTCTGGAGCACAGTGTCCTGTGCGGTTCCCAGAAATTCCCCTTAAAAGACCCTTTTGTTGAACTGGTGAAAGGCTCTCTGAACACTTTTTTAAATGCTATGACTTATCCGGACAAGACCATGTATCCGGTGGCAAGCTGCAATGATGCGGATTTTAAGAATCTGATGCATGTATATCTGGACGCTGTCTTTTTCCCGAATATCTATGAGAGAGAAGAAATCTTCCGACAGGAAGGCTGGCATTATGAGCTGGAGGATGTGGACGGACCTCTTAAATTAAACGGCGTTGTTTATAATGAGATGAAGGGGGCATTCTCCTCACCGGAGGAAGTGCTGGACCGGGAGATTTTCAATTCCCTGTTTCCCGATACACCTTACGGTGTGGAGTCAGGCGGAGACCCGTCTGTGATCCCGGAACTGAAGTATTCCGAGTTTCTTTCTTTTCACAGCCGCTATTACCATCCGGCTAACAGTTATATTTATCTGTATGGAAATATGGATATGGAGGAGCGGATGAACTGGATGGACAGGGAGTATCTGTCTAAATACGATGAGATTCCCGTCAATTCAGCGATCCCGAGACAAAAGCCCTTTGATCAGGCAAAGGAAATCATCATGGAGTACCCCATCTCTGAAAATGAGCCTGTGGAGGAAAATTCTTATCTTTCCTACAATGTGGTAGTGGGGGACAGTCTGGATGTGGAACAGTGCACTGCATTTGAAATCCTGGATTATACCCTGCTCTCAGCACCGGGAGCACCGCTGAAGCAGGCGCTTCTGGATGCAGGTATGGGAAAAGATATCCTTGGCTCTTACGATGACGGGATTTACCAGCCGTTTTTCTCCATTGTGGCGAAGAATGCGAAACCGGAAAATAAGGAGGCTTTTGTAAATCTCATTCAGGATACACTCAGAAAGATCGTAAAAGAAGGAATTGACAAAAAAGCCATTGCCGCGGGAATCAATTTCCTGGAATTTCGTTTCCGTGAGGCGGATTTTTCTTCCTTCCCCAAGGGGCTTATGTATGGCATTGATGTGTTTGACAGCTGGCTGTATGATGATGATATGCCTTTTGACCATCTGAAGAAACTGGATATCTTTGAGAGTCTGAAGCAGAAGGCAAAAGAGGGATATTTTGAAACGCTGATAGAAGAGTATCTGCTGGACAATCCCCACGCGTCTGTTGTGGTAGTCAACCCGAAACGTGGACTTGCCGCCCAAAGGGATAAAGAGCTGGAAGAAAAGCTTGCCGCTTATAAGGCATCTCTGCCTGCGGAAGCAGTGGAAAAGATTGCGGCAGACACAAAACATTTGAAAGAATACCAGGATGAACCGGAGACGGAAGAGGCTCTCAAGAGTATCCCCATGCTGGAGCGCTCAGATATAGGAACCGAGACGGTTAAGATACACAATCAACCGGGATATGTGGATGACACACTGGTTCTGCACCATGACCTGTACACCAATGGAATCGGTTATCTGACACTGCTCTTTGATGTGAAAAAAGTACCGGAGGAGCTGATCCCCTATATGGGAATCCTGAAGTCCGTACTGGGATATGTGGACACGGAAAGCTACAGCTATGCAGACCTGTTTAATGAGATCAATGCCAACAGCGGCGGGATTTTATTTGGCCTGCAGGTATTCGGAGATTCCAAGAATAATCAGAATACCAGACAGATGCTGGGAATCAAGGCAAAAACACTGTACAGCGGACTGCCCTTTGTCTTCTCCATGATCAAAGAGATTATCTGCACATCGAAAATGGATGACACCAAGCGTCTCTATGAGATCATTGCAAAAATGAAATCCAGGCTTCAGATGAGCATGACCAGCGCCGGACACAGCACGGCAGTAATGCGCGCTACGTCCTATTTCTCAGGAAACGCGTATTTCCAGGAGAAGATTGCGGGAATCGACTTTTACCAGTTCATTGACAAAATTGAAAGCCATTTTGAGGAGGAAAAGGGAAAAGTAATAGAAAACCTGAAGCTTCTTATGAAGATGATCTTCCGTCCTGAAAATCTGACAGTCAGCTATACGGCGGACCGGGAGGGTTATAAAGGTCTTGAGACAGAGGTACGCGGTCTGAAAGAAATGCTGCACACCGAGAAGGTGGAACTGGCAGAAGAAAAGCCGGATTATCAGGTGAAGAATGAAGGCTTTAAAACATCAGGCCAGGTGCAGTACGTGGCAGCAGCAGGCAATTTCCGGGAGGGCGGCTTTGAATACACAGGCTGTCTGCGTATTTTAAAGGTGATCCTCAGTTATGAGTATCTCTGGATGAATGTGCGCGTGAAAGGCGGCGCCTATGGCTGCATGAGCAATTTCAGAAGGAGCGGTGACAGCTTCCTGGTTTCCTACAGGGACCCGAACTTATCCAAAACACTGGAAGTGTTCCGCAATACCCCGGACTTTATCCGCGGTTTTGAAGCAGATGAGAGAGAGATGACAAAATATATCATCGGTACGGTCAGCGAACTGGATACGCCCATGACCCCATCCTCAAAAGGTGTACTGTCCCTGGAAGCATGGTTCAGCGGCATCACGGAGGAGGATCTGAAAAAAGAGCGGATGCAGATCCTGAACGCCCAGCCGGAGGATATCCGTGCACTGGGGGACGTGGTAGCGTGTGTGCTGGATCAGAACCGTATCTGTGTTATCGGAAGTGAAGAGAAAATCGAGCAGGAAAAAGAACTGTTTCTGGAAGTGAAACACCTGCTGTAACGAAGGAGAATATATGAAAACAGACTACAAATCAGGATTTGCGGCGATCATCGGACGGCCAAACGTGGGTAAATCCACACTGATGAACCATCTGATCGGACAGAAGATTGCCATCACATCCAGGAAACCTCAGACAACCAGAAATAAGATCCAGACTGTTTACACCTGTGAGGAGGGCCAGATCGTCTTTTTGGATACCCCGGGAATCCACAAGGCAAAAAACAAGCTGGGTGAATATATGGTAAATGTGGCGGAGCGCACCTTCAAGGACGCGGATGTGATTCTCTGGCTGGTAGAGCCCACCACTTTTATCGGAGCCGGGGAGCGCCACATTGCAGAGCAGCTGAAAAACTGTAAACTGCCGGTGATCCTGGTTATCAACAAGGTGGACACCGTAAAGAAAGAGGAAGTGCTGAGTTTTATCGACGCATACCGGAAGATCATGGATTTTGCGGAGATCATACCCGCTTCTGCACTGAGAGGGCAGAACCTGGAAACCGTGATCCGGAGTATTTTTAAATATCTGCCTTACGGGCCGCAGTTCTATGATGAAGACACTGTTACAGACCAGCCTCAGCGGCAGATCGTGGCTGAGATGATCCGGGAGAAAGCGCTGCGGACGCTGGAGGAGGAGATTCCTCACGGGATCGCTGTTACCATTGATACTATGAAGGAACGTCCGGGCGGGAATCTGGTGGATATAGAAGCAACCATCATCTGTGAGCGGGAATCCCACAAGGGAATCATCATTGGCAAGCAGGGGGTTATGCTGAAGAAAATCGGCAGCGCGGCACGCTTTGAGATTGAACGGATGCTGGAGCAGAAGGTGAACCTGAAGCTCTGGGTAAAAGTGAAAAAAGACTGGAGAGACAGTGACTATCTGATCAAGAATTTCGGATACGATAAAAAAGAGATATGACAGATACAGTGCAGGTGACCGGCATGGTGTTATCCTCCATGCCGGTGGGGGATTTTGATAAAAGGCTGGTGCTTCTCACAAGAGAACGCGGAAAAATAACGGTATTTGCAAAGGGAGCGAGGCGGCAGAACAGCTCCCTTCTTGCCGTGGCAAATCCCTTTGTATTCGGCACCTTCTCTGTCTATGAGGGGAGGACCAGTTATCAGATGAAATCAGCCTCTGTGCTGCATTACTTCACGGAGCTGGCTTCCAGGCAGCCGGGGGTCTATTATGGATTTTACTTTCTGGAATTTGCGGATTACTATGCCAGAGAATATATCGATGAGAAGGAAATGCTGAATCTGCTCTATGTTACGTTAAAGGCTCTGGTCAGCGGGAAGATTGACAATAAACTCATACGCTGCATTTTTGAACTGAAGGCAATGGTGATCAACGGAGAATATCCCAACCTGTTTGAGTGCATGAAATGCGGAAAGAAAGAGGAGATTTACTGGTTTTCGACAGAAAGATCAGGTGTCTTCTGCGATAACTGCATAGACCAGAAGGACAGATATAAGAGTATCCGCCTGGATGCATCCTCTCTGTATGCCCTGCAGTTTATTGCGGCATCTGAGATTTCCAGACTCTATACCTTCACGGTGAGGCCGGAGGTACTGAAAACCATGCAGAAGGTCATGCGGGAATACACAGGAAAATACATAGACAAAAAGATGAAAAGCCTGCAGGTACTGGAAGTGATGGAGGGAATATAGCAAGAAATCCCTATTTTAACACATTTTCAGGCAGATAGAGGTTGAAAAGAAGGAATATTACGGTTATAATGTTACTATTCGCAGCGCTGTATGAGACAGCCCGTGAACCGCAGCGCCATAATACAGTTTATAAGACTATGGCAGGCGGACAGCCTTGAATCGAAAAGAAATAGGTAACTGCTGACCATGCCTGAGAGCAGAGGCAGCAGAAATAGATGAAAGTCGAGGAGATAACACGATGGAAAAGACCATGGAAAAAATCGTAGCACTTGCCAAATCCAGAGGATTCGTATATCCGGGTTCTGAAATTTACGGCGGACTTGCCAACACCTGGGATTACGGCAACCTTGGCGTGGAGCTGAAGAATAATGTGAAAAAGGCCTGGTGGAAAAAGTTTATTATGGAAAGCCCCTACAATGTAGGTGTGGACTGCGCGATCTTGATGAACCCGCAGACATGGGTGGCCTCCGGTCATCTGGGCGGTTTTTCCGATCCGCTGATGGACTGTAAAGAGTGTCATGAGCGTTTCCGCGCGGATAAGATCATTGAGGACTTCTGTGCCGAAAAAGGGATCGCCATTGAGGGCAGCGTGGATGCCTGGAGCCAGGAGAAGATGATGGAGTTCATTGAGGAACACCAGATTCCATGTCCTACCTGCGGCAAGCACAATTTTACAGATATCCGTCAGTTCAACCTGATGTTTAAGACCTTCCAGGGCGTTACAGAGGATGCAAAGAATACAGTATATTTAAGACCTGAGACTGCACAGGGTATTTTCGTAAACTTTAAGAATGTACAGAGAACCTCCAGAAAGAAACTGCCGTTTGGTATCGGTCAGGTGGGAAAATCCTTCCGTAACGAGATCACACCGGGAAACTTTACCTTCCGTACCCGTGAATTTGAGCAGATGGAGCTGGAATTTTTCTGTAAGCCTGATACAGACCTGGAGTGGTTTGCTTACTGGAAACAGTTCTGCCTTGACTGGCTGCACAGCCTGGGCCTGAAGGATGAGGAAGTGCGCTACCGCGACCATGACAAAGAGGAACTGAGCTTCTACAGCAAGGCTACCACAGACGTGGAATTCCTGTTCCCCTTCGGATGGGGCGAGCTGTGGGGTATTGCGGACAGAACAGACTATGACCTGACACAGCATCAGAATGTATCCGGCCAGGATATGACATATTTTGATGATGAGACAAATGAAAAATATATTCCTTATGTGATTGAGCCGTCATTGGGAGCGGACCGTATGGTTCTGGCATTCTTGTGCAGTGCATACGATGAGGAAGTTCTGGATGCAGAGAGAAATGATGTGCGTACCGTGCTGCACTTCCATCCGGCCCTGGCACCTGTGAAGATTGGTGTTCTGCCTCTGTCCAAAAAGCTGAACGAGGGCGCAACCAAAATCTATCAGGAGCTGTCCAAACTGTATAACTGTGAATACGATGACAGGGGTAATATCGGCAAACGTTACCGCCGTCAGGATGAGATCGGTACACCGTTCTGCGTGACATATGACTTTGAATCTGAGACAGACGGAGCGGTTACTGTGCGTGACCGTGACACCATGGAGCAGGAGAGAGTAAAGATCGAAGACCTGAAAGCTTATTTTGAGGAAAAAATGGCCTTTTAACGATTGCTGAAAGAATAGATATGCTGCTGTATCCGGCCGGTGACGGGCGGTACAGCAGCTTCTGTTATATACGGGGAAAGAGGTGCAGAAAAAATGGCCAGTATCAGAGACGTGGCAAAACAGGCCGGTGTGGGCGTGGGAACTGTTTCCCGGGCCTTGAATGGAACCGGTTACGTATCGCCGGATACGAAAAAGAAAATTGAAAAGGCAGCCGAGAAGCTGGGGTATACGCCCAATGAGCTTGCGAGAAATCTGTACAGGAACCGGACCGGCATTGTAGGAGTCATGGTCCCTGACCTGGACCATCCTTTTTTCTCCTGCCTGGCAAAACATATAGAGATGGAGCTTTACCGCCAGGGGTATAAGACCATGATCTGCAATACTATAGGCATCAGCGACAGAGAGAAGGATTACCTGGATATGCTGGACAGGAATATTGTGGACGGCATCATCACAGCAGCCCATTCCCTGGACGAGGAGGAATACCTGAAGCGGAAGAAACCCATTGTCTCCGTAGACCGGGAATTTGGCCCCGGTATCCCTCTTATCGGCAGTGATCATGCCATGGGAGGGCGCATGGCGGCAGAACTGCTTTTAAAGAACGGATGCAGGAAAGTGCTGCAGATATCCGGTGTTGCCCCGGGCGTTGCCGCCCAGGAGCGCCACAGTGTCTTTAAAGAAGTCATGCAGAAACAGGGCGTGGAGATACTTAACATGGTTATGGACTGGAATGTGTTTGACTGGAACGCCCATTATACGGGAATGGAAAAGTTTCTGGAGGAACACCCTGACATTGACGGTGTGTTCGGCGGGGATATGGCTGCCATTGCCTGTATGAACGCAGTGCTGCAGAAGGGGATCCGGGTGCCGGAGGATATAAAAATCATAGGATTTGACGGCATGGATGTGACACGCATGGTATATCCAAGACTGACAGCTGTTCGGCAGAATGTACAATTATTAGCGGAGCTCTGTGTGAATACCCTTCTCGATCTGGTGGAGGAGAGGAAAGGCGTGCCTCACAGACAGGTTTTGGATGTGGAAATGCAGTTCGGCGGGACGACACTGTGACAAAGTTCTGAATTGGTGTTGCGGATAACTCATAAAAACGACTTTTGGGTTTTGGATAAATTTCATATAAAAAATGGGAAGAGACCTTCGTTTGTGCATGTTGCACAATAAAAACGGGGGCCTTTTTTTGTGTCTTATGGATTCGTACAGAAAAGCACTTGACAAAACCGTCAAACCGTCCTATACTCATATACATGGAACGGGTTCCATAAAATGTTCCAATAATACCTATATAAATAGGCGAAAAATGCTATACATTAAGGGAAAGAATTATAGAACCGGTTTTATAAAGTGCCATACAGGAGGCGAAAATATGATACAAACAGGTGAGTATACATGTCTGGAGATCATGACCAGAACAGTGGAAGGAAAAAAAGGATATGTGGTTCTGAGAGACAAAGAGGGCAGAGAGAACAGATATGAGGCAGGGAAGAAGTATTATCAGTGGCTGAAAATCCCTGTGGAAAGACAGAGCAGTTACGAACTGACAAGCCGGGATGCGGAAATATCACTGGCGTATTTAAGCGGCTGTGAAAATATCCTGGAAAAGGGGATCTGCTTCATAGAACCTGCAGACGGGGGAATTAGTCTGAGCAGCCGGGAAGCGGCAGCCTATTATGACACACCCTATCGGGAACAATATCACTTTGCGCCGTGGAAGAACTGGATGAATGACCCCAATGGCCTTTGCTGGTATCAGGGATATTATCATATGTATTATCAGTACAACCCCCATGGTCAGGAATGGTCCAACATGTACTGGGGGCACGCAGCCAGCCCGGACCTGGTCCACTGGACACATCTTCCCGTTGTTCTGGAGCCACAGAAGGAGGTGTTGGAACAGGCAGATATACGAAAAGGGGGAGCATTTTCCGGAAGTGCGGTGGTGCTGGACGATGAAACGGTTTTCTATCTGACCAGACATCTGGGACCCATGGAGGACGGAGAGGAGACCGTGCAGCAGCAGTGGATGACCAGAAGCCGGGATATGCTGGAATTTGAACCGGAGAAGCTGGTGATCGGGGAGCATCCCGTGGGAGCATCCTTTGATTTCAGGGACCCTAAGGTATTAAAAGTCGGTGATGTGTGGTACATGGTCCTGGCAAGTGCTGTGGATGGGCAGGCAGCCATACTGCTGTACCGGTCTGAAGATATGGAGCACTGGGATTACGTGAAACCCCTGGTTACGGAGCCGGAAGAAGGTGTGCGCTGCTTTGAATGCCCTGACTTTTTCCCTCTGGATGGAAGTTTTACTGCGTGGGGAGCACTTATGTGCCACAGGGATGTGTACGGCAGATATCAGATGTCCCGTTATTACATAGGAGAATTCAGGGATGAGAATTTTACCGTGAAGAGCACAGGATGGTTTGATTTCGGGAGCAACTGCTATGCCATGCAGAGCTTTGAGCACGAGGGAAGAAGAATCGCCATTGGTTGGATCTCAGATTTTTACGGCGAACATGTGGAAGTGGAGAACGGCGCCTATGGGAGCATGACCATTCCAAGAGTGCTGCATGTAAAGAATGACAGGCTTTATATGACTCCGGCGGAGGAGATCTATACGCTGAAGAGTGAGCGGCTCTATACGGGAGAAAAGGAAAATATCCATCTGGAACACATAGCGGGAAACAGTTTTTATTCGGAGATCACCTTTTCGGAGAATACGGATTTTAACCTGCTGCTGGGCAGGGATGGGAAGAAAGAGATACGTTTTATAAAAGAAAAAGACTTTGCGGGAATCTGCACATCCGGTGTGAAAAGTGAGGGAATCTCGTTTCCCGCAGACGTGGATATGGTAAGGGATATGGAGATATTTGTGGACAGAAGAGCAGTGGAAATCTTTATAAACGGCGGGGAGGCAGCAGGCACCAAGCTGTTTTACAACTCCGGCACAGAAGGGTGTTTTGTACTGGAAGCGGAGAGACCTGAGGCAGTAACACGGGCAGAAGTTACAAAGATGCAGTCAGTCTGGCAGTAACAGCAGTGAGAAGGGAGAGAGGGAAATGAAAAAACGGGCAGTTGCCATACTTCTTGCAGCGACAGTGGTATCTACTATGATATCCGGCTGTGGAAATGCAAAGGAACGGGTGAATAAAGACGGAGAGTCTGTGATCACCATCTGGAGTCCCAGTGACGAACCGGCCATTGAAGAGTGGTGGGAAGAAAAAATCAATGCTTTTAATGCGGAGCACAAGGGAGAGATCCATCTGAAAAGGGAAGCTATTGTTCGTGCGGATTCCTATGCTTATGAGGACAAGGTAAACGCGGCGATTACCTCAAAGGACCTGCCGGATATCCTGTATGTGGACGGACCGACGGTTTCCGTATACGCGGCCAATGATATTATTATCCCCTTGGATGATATGTTTGCAAAAGAGGACTGGGATGACTTTCTGGATTCCACTAAAAATCAGGGTACTTACGATGGGAAAATCTACGCCATCGGCGCAACAGAAAGTTCCGTAGCCCTCTATTACAACCGGGATATGCTTGACGAGGCAGGGATTAAGGCACCGGATAAGCTGGAGGATGCCTGGACCTGGTCCGAGTTTGCGGATGTAGCCGGGAAGCTTACAAAAGACGGTGTGATGGGCACCAACATCATTATGGATAAAGGGGAAGGTCTTCCTTATGTGCTGGAGCAGTTCTGGATCTCCAACGGCACGGATTTTGTCAGTGAGGACGGCAGCAAAGCGGATGGCTATATCAACAGCCAGGCCGGTGTGGAGGCAGCCACGTTTCTGAATGAACTGATTCAGAACGGATATGCCAATCTGGACCCCATCCAGAAGGAATTCCACAACGGAAGGGCAGCCACAATGCTGGGAGGCTCCTGGGAAGTCGCTACACTGGAAAAGGATTATCCGGATCTGAATTGGGGAGTTACTTATTTCCCCGTTGCGGACAACGGCGGAACACCTACTTCTCCCACAGGTGACTGGGCAGCAGCCGTGACCAGGGATACACAGAACAGAGAGGCAGTGCAGGAGGTTATGAATTACCTGTTCTCAGAGGACAATGTGACCACCTACGCCAAGGCAATCTCGAAACCGCCCACAAGACAGTCAAGCTATGAAGTGCTCACAGAGTATAACGAATACCCACGCTCTCTTTTTAAAGAGCAGCTTATGGAGACAGGACATCCAAGGCCGAGAACGCCTTCCTACAGTGTGCTCTCCGCAGGATTTTCAGAGGCCATGGTGAACATTTTCACAGGTGTGGACCCGAAAGAAGCGCTTGATAAGGTGGCGGAAGATACGGATAAGGATTACAACAAGTATTATGCGGATGAAGATTGATTCCGGGGAGGAGGAGAAAGATGGAAAAAGCCATTAACAAACGCAGTGAAAAGAAAGCAGCATACCTGTTTGTCATTCCGGCAGTGATCCTGCTGGCGGCATTTCTGATATATCCTGCACTGCAGACAGTCAGATATGCCTTTACCGATTACAATATTATGAGGCCCGACCATATTAAGTTCTGTGGATTTAACAACTTTACAGAGCTGTTTGGGGACGGGGATTTCTGGAAGGCGGTTACCAATACTCTTTATTTTACCGCGCTGGTCGTACCCTTTCAGACGGTTCTGGCACTGGCGCTGGCCATGCTCATATCGTCCAAAAGAAAAGGTGTCTCCATTTTCCGGGCAGCATATTTCAGTCCTCAGGTCACCTCCATGGTTGTTGTGGCGATTCTCTGGACCGTGCTCTACAACTCTAACCCGGACAGCGGACTTTTAAATGCGCTGTTGGTAAAACTGGGAATGGAGCCCTGCGGATTCCTGAATGATCCAAAGACATCCATGAACTCCATTATCTTCATGTCAGCATGGCAGGGAGCCGGTTACCAGATGATGATCTTTTTAGCCGGGCTTCAGGGGATTCCGAAAGAACAGTATGAGGCAGCCTCCATTGACGGTGCAGGCAGATTAAAAAGCTTCCTCTATGTCACCCTGCCGGGTCTGAAAAATGTGATCAAATACGTGATCATGATCACAGTCATCCAGGCAATGAAACTGTTCACACAGCCATATGTCATGACAAAAGGCGGCCCCCAGAATTCTACCAGGACCATGGTATATTACGTGTATGAACAGGGCTTCCAGAAGCGTAACTGTGTGAAACGTTCCTAGCTGAAAAGGCTAGGCAGACAGCAAGTGCTGTTTAGAACTATTACTTTGAGAAATCAAAT